>NZ_JARWAM010000012.1:0-141014 GCF_031451695.1 Franzmannia qiaohouensis | reverse complement strand
GATGCCGTGTGGTGCCCCATGCACCCAAGATGGCGTTGCAAACTCATCTTGGCACAAGGGGGGACGGGTCCATCCCATTTCCCACACTGGGTATGGCGCCAAGGCCAGTGTAGGAGAGACGTCAGTCTCGATTGGGTTGATCTGGCCCGCCAGCGCTACGCGCTGCATCGCGAATGAATTCGCTCCCACACTGGGTGTGGCGCCAAGGTAAATGTAGAAGAGACGTCAGTCTCGATGGGGTTGATCTGGCCCGCCAGCGCTGCGCACTGCAATCGCGAATAAATTCGCTCCCACACTGGGTATGGCGCCAAGGCCAATGTAGGAGAGACGTCAGTCTCGATGGGGTTGGCCGTAGCGCTGGCGCTTGGCGTCGAGCAGCCGCTGGTCTGCGCGGCCGGCGAGGCTTTCCAGGCTGTCGCCCTGATGGCGCAGGGTGGCGACCCCGACGCTGATCGAGACACCGGCGAGTTCGGCTACCTGCTGGCGCAGCCGAGCGGCGGTGGCCGTAGCGTCCTCGCGGCCGATCTCGGGCAGCAGAATCAGAAACTCATCGCCGCCGAAGCGCCCCAGCAGGTCGCTCTCGCGCAGCGCCTGCTGCAGGCAGGCGGCAACGCGCTTGAGGGCGGCGTCACCGGCGGCATGGCCGAGCGTGTCGTTGACGTGCTTGAAGGCATCGAGATCCAGCATCAGCGCGCTGAGCGGGGAGACGTAGCGCCGCGCCCGCTCCACTTCTCGCTGGCCGAGGGTTTCGATATGCCGGCGATTGTAGCAGCCGGTAAGGAAATCGCGGGTAGCCATCTCCTCAAGCTGGATATTGAGCAGCTTCAGCTCGTGGTTGGCCTGCTGCAGCGCCGCAGTTCGCTCCTCCACCCGCGCCTCGAGCACCTGATTCTGGCGCTCCAGAGCTTCGCGGGCGTTGCGTAGCTCGGTCACATCCTGGGCAATCCCAAATAGATGGGTAACGCGCTGTGAATCTTCAGCGTCGTTGTGCAGCGGCACGATCAGCGTCAACCAATAGCCGAACTGCTCGTTGCCTTGCTCATCGAAGAAGGCGACGTGCTCCTCATAGCGAATGGGTTCATCGCGGGTCACACACTCACGGTAGCGGGCATAGATGGCCTCGGCGGTGGCCGCCGGCATGAAGGAGGCGATCGGTTTGCCAATGCACTCCCGCCCGATCGTGGCGTGCTGCGCAGGGTTGGCGGCCTCGACCACGAAGTGGCCGTCAGGCTCGGCGCGCACCAGGAACATGTTTTCGGGGAAGTGATGCCACAGCTCGCGGATCAGCGGATGCGCCATCAGCGCATCGTGAAAGGTCAGGCGTAAGCAGGGATCAGGGTCGGATTCGCTCATGGGAGTACCGCAGCGGTTTCACTTACCTTTGCAGCAACCGCGGCGCCTGGCAAGTGACAATGTCCCAAGCAGCGCTGCGCGCTGCCATCGCGAATGAATTCGCTCCTACCGGGGGATACGCCAAGGCAAAAGTGGGAGCGATTTTAATCGCGATGGGGTTGGGTGTTCCCAGCAGCGCTGCGCGCTGCATCGCGAATAAATTCGCTCCCACAATGATCGCGACTGAAGTCGCTCCCACACTAACCACTATACCAGGGCGTCGAGGCCGCGGGCGAGGTCGGCCTTGAGGTCGTCGATGTCTTCGAGGCCGACGGCGATGCGGATCAGGCCGTCGCTGATGCGGGCGGCGGCTTTCTGCTCCTCGGAGAGGCGGCCGTGAGTGGTGGTGCCGGGGTGGGTGATGGTGGTCTTGACGTCGCCCAGGTTGCCGGTGATCGACATCACCTGGGTGGCGTCGATCACCGACCAGGCGGTCTCGCGGGCGCTCTGCCCGCGACCGTTGACCACCTCGAGGCCTAGCACGGCGCCGTAGCCCTGCTGCTGGCGGCTGGCCAGCACGTGCTGGGGATGGCTCTCGAGGCCGCTGTAGTAGACGCGGCTCACCGCCGGGTGCGCCTCGAGCCAGCGCGCCAGGGCCATGGCGTTCTCGCAGTGGGCGCGCATGCGCAGGTTGAGGGTCTCGAGGCCCTTGAGGAAGATCCATGCGTTGAACGGGCTCATGCAGGGCCCGCAGGTGCGCACCACGCCGAACAGCTCCTCGAGCTCCTTGTCACGACCCACCACCGCCCCGCCGATGGCGCGGCCCTGGCCGTCGAGGTACTTGGTAGCGGAGTGGATGACCAGGTCGGCGCCCAGCTCGATGGGCTTCTGCAGCGCCGGGGTCAAAAAGCAGTTGTCGATGGCCAGCAGCGCATCGTGGCGGTGAGCGATCTCGGCCAGCGCCTGGATGTCGACCACCTCGGAGAGCGGATTCGACGGCGTCTCGGCGAACAGCAGCCGGGTCGCCGGGGTGATTGCCGCCTCCCAGGCCTCGAGGTCGGAGAGTTCGACGTAGCGAGTGACGATGCCGAACTTGCCGAGGTACTTGTCGAACAGGCTGACGGTGGAGCCGAACAGCGAGCGCGAGGCGACGATCTCATCGCCGGCCTGGAGCAGCGCCAGGGCGGTGGAGAGGATCGCCGACATGCCGGAGCTGGTGGCCACGCAGCGCTCGCCGCCTTCCATCACCGCCAGGCGCTGCTCGAAGTTGCGCACCGTGGGGTTGGTGAAGCGCGAGTAGATATTGCCCGGCTCTTCGCCGCCGAACTTGCGCGCGGCCTCGGCGGCGCTGCCGTAGACGAAGCTGGAGGTCGGGAAGATCGGCTCGCCGTGCTCCTGTTCGTGGGTACGAGCGTGGCCGGCACGGATCGCCTGGGTGGCCAGCGCCCAGTCGCGCTGGTTGGAGTTGTCAGTCGTCATCGAGGTCATCCTGATTGTGCATGCCGACCAGGGCGTGGTCGCTGACGTTCTGGACCTTGGCGCTATCGTTGCGCGAGGCCTCGAGTCGGGCCAGGTAAGCGTCGTCGATATCGCCGGTGATGTACTGGCCGTCGAATACCGAGCAGTCGAACTGCTCGAGGGCCGGGTTGACCTCGCGGCAGGCGTCGCGCAGGTCGTCGAGGTCCTGGTAGAAGATGCGGTCGGCGCCGATCAGCTCGCCGACCTCGGCCTCGCTGCGGCCGTGGGCGATCAGCTCGTTGGCCGCCGGCATGTCGATGCCATAGACGTTAGGGTAGCGCACCGGCGGCGCGGCGGAGGCAAAATAGACCTTGCTGGCGCCGGCCTCGCGGGCCATCTGGATAATCTGCTTGCAGGTGGTGCCACGTACGATGGAGTCGTCGACCAGCAGCACGTTCTTGCCCTTGAACTCGATGTCGATGGCGTTGAGCTTCTGGCGCACCGATTTCTTGCGCTGGGTCTGCCCCGGCATGATGAAGGTACGGCCTATGTAGCGGTTCTTCATGAAGCCTTCGCGGTAGGTGACGCCGAGATGCTGGGCGAGCTCCAGCGCCGAGGTGCGCGAGGTATCGGGGATCGGGATCACCACGTCGATGTCGTGCTCGGGCCACTCGTGCTGGATGCGGTCGCCGAGCTTGCGGCCCATCTGCATGCGCGTGCCGTAGACGTAGGCACCGTCGAGGATCGAGTCGGGCCGCGCCAGATAGACGTGCTCGAAGATGCACGGCGCGAGGATCGGCTTGTCGGCACACTGCTGGGTGTGGATGTTGCCGCGCATGTCGACGAAGATCGCTTCGCCGGGGGCCAGGTCGCGGTGCAGCTCGAAGCCGCCGACGTCAAGTGCCACCGACTCGGAGGCGATCATCACATCCTGGTGGCCGCCCTCGTCGCGGGTGCCGAACACCACCGGGCGGATGCCCTGGGGGTCACGGAAGGCGACCATGCCGAAACCGTTGATGATCGCCACCGCGGCGTAGCCACCCTTGCAGCGGCGGTGCACGCGGCGCACGGCGTCGAAGATGTCCTCGGGCTCGAGGTGGTGGCCCTGCTTGCCCAGCTCGTGGGCGAAGACGTTGAGCAGCACCTCGGAGTCGGAGCTGGTGTTGATGTGACGCAGATCGGTGGAGAACAGCTCCTGCTTGAGCTGATCCGAGTTGGTCAGGTTGCCGTTGTGAGCCAGCGAGATGCCGTAGGGCGAGTTGACGTAGAACGGCTGCGACTCCGCCTCGCTGGACGAACCGGCGGTGGGGTAGCGCACGTGGCCGATGCCCAGGTTGCCCTTGAGACGCGCCATGTGGCGGGTATGGAAGACGTCGCGCACCAGTCCATTGCTCTTGCGCAGCAGGAAGCGGTCTTCATGCCATGTCATCATCCCGGCGGCATCCTGGCCACGGTGCTGAAGGACTGTCAGCGCATCATAGATGCCCTGGTTGACCGCCTGGTTGGCCATCAGGCCCACGATACCGCACATTCCACTTTCCTCGCTGCACTGTTGCTTATGGCCGGCATGGCCAGCCTTGTAGGATATTAGAGCGCTACTGGGCGGCCGGTGCCCTGCTATCGGACGACCGGTGCCTCGCCTTCTTGCCCGCCGGGTTCGTCGAGCATGTCGTCCTGGTCATTGCCATCACCGAAGCCGGGTAGCGAGATATTGCGCCACGCCTCGGTGCGCTCCGGATCGCGCTGCTCCCAGGCCTCGACCTGGCTGATCACCCAGCTGCGCAGCTCCTCGAAGGTGGGCCGCAGCTCGGCATCGCGCCACGCCTCGAGCTGCGACAGCGGGGTCAGCGAGATCAGCACCGTGACCAGCACCAGGATCGCCGCGCCGCGCAGCACGCCGAAGCCGGCCCCCGCCACGCGGTTGAAGAAGCCCATGCCGACCCACTCCACCGCGGCATGCACGGCGCGGATCACCAGCCCGCAGATCATGATCACCACGAAGATCACCAGGATGAACGATAACACCAGCCGGCCGTCGGCGTTGTCGATCAGCCCGCTGAGCATATCGGCCACCGGCTCGGCGAACATCCGCGCGGCGATCAGCGCGATGATCCAGGCCGCCAGGCCCAGACCCTCGCGGATCAGGCCGCGCATGAAGCCGGCCATCATTGAAATCGCCAGTACCGCCAGGAACACCATGTCCAGCCAGGTGAGACTCATCAATCCTCCCGCACCCGGATCAGCAGCCCCTGGATATTGGCGCGCTCCTGTAGCTCGGTGCGCGCCTGCTCGCCGTCACTGGAGCTGGCGAAGGGGCCCACGTATACGCTGGTCATGTTGTTGTCGCGGGCGCGGCGATAGGCGCTGAAGCCCTGCTCATTGAGCTGTGCCTCGAGGCGCTCGGCGTTGCCGGCCTCGCCGAAGCTGCCCACCTGCACTGCCCACTCGCCGCCCTGGGTGGCGGCGGTAGGCGGCGACTGCTCCGCCTGTGCCTCGGGCTCGGTATCTGTCGCTGGCTCTGGCTCCGGCTCGCTGGGGGCCTGGGCGGCCTCGGCCAGTTCGGCGATCGGGTCGCTGGCCTCTGGCTCGGCCGGGGTCGCCTCGTCGAGATCGCCGGGCTCGTCACGAGTCACCGGATCGGTAGCCTCGACCACCTGCTCGACGTCGACCTCCGGCGGCTCATCGATCTCGCCGGAGGGCCGCGTGGAGAGACTCGCCGGCGGCGTCGGCTCGTCGACCGGGGTGCGCTGCACGTCGATGGGCTGCTCGATGGTCAATACAGGCGCCGGACGCTCCTCGCGGGTCGTCGGCGCATCGAACAGCATCGGCACGAAGATCACCCCCAGGGCGACGATGATCACCGCCCCGCTGATGCGTTCACGCATGCCGTATTTCATGCTGATCCCTCCTTATCCCTGGTGCTGGCGTCCTCTGCCACAGACGGTTGGGCCACAGACGGCTGGGCGACCACAGGCGATTCGATGAGGCGCCCGGCCTGCCACTCACCCAGCGCCTCGGCCACGGTAAAGAACGAGCCACACACCAGCACCTGGTCGTCGCCGCCGAGGTGCTCATTGAGCCAGGCCACGCCAGCGGCAACGCTGTCGGCGCAGTGCGCAAGCGGTTGGCCGGAGGCGGTGAGGGTCTCGGCCAGCGCCGCGGCACTGCGCGCCCGTTCACCCTCGAGGCTCACCGTGACCCAGGCGTCGACCTGCCCTGCCAGTTCCACGACCACACCGCTGGCGTCCTTGTCGGCAAGCATACCGAACAGCGCATAGCGAGTGCCGGCGCAGCCGCGGGCGTCGAGCCGCCTGGCCACATAATGGGCCGCATGCGGGTTATGCGCCACATCCAGGCACCAGTTACCGAGCCACTGCATGCGCCCGGCCAGCTGCACCTCGGCCAACCCCTGGCGGCAGCGCTCGGCATCGAGCGCGATGCCTGCCAGCGCCAGCGCCTGAAGCGCACTGGCAGCATTGTCCAGCGGCAGGCCTGGGTCGGGCAAGTGGTCAAGTCTCGGCGGATTGTCCGCTGTATGGGCTGCTATCGAGCCGCGCCACTGCCACTCGCCGTTGGCATCTGGCTCGCTGCGGGTTACCTGCTCGCCCAGCGCGAACAGCGGCGCGCCGAGGGACTCGGCGTGCTGGCGCACGCTGGCCGGCAGCGTCGTGCTGCCCAGCACCGCGGGGCGTCCGGTGCGCATGATGCCGGCCTTCTCGCGGCCGATCTGCTCGATATCGGTGCCCAGGAAGGCGGCATGGTCCTGGGCCACGGTGGTCACCATCGCGACATCCGCATCCAGGATATTGACCGCGTCCAGGCGTCCGCCCAGGCCGACCTCGAGAATCGCCAGCTGTGGAGCGTGCTGCGCGATGCTGTGCAGCGCAGCCAAGGTACCGGCTTCGAAGTAGGTCAGGCTGATCGGCTCGCCGCCCAGACGCGCCGTCTCGACGGCATGGAAACCGGCGATCAGGGTGTCGTCGTCGGCCTCGACGCCGTCGAGGCGCAGGCGTTCGTTGTAGCGCAGCAGATGCGGCGAAGTGTAGGTGGCAGTGGTCAGCCCGTGGGCGCGGGCCAGCGCCTCGAGCATGGCCACCGTGGAGCCCTTGCCATTGGTACCGGCAACGCTGATCAGCCGCGCGGCGATAGGAGCATCCAGCAGCCCCATGCGTTCGGCCACCGCGGCCACGCGCTCGAGCCCGAGCTCGATGCTGACCGGGTGCTGCTGCTCGAGGCGCGCCAGCCAGCCCGCCAGATCGGTGGGCAGTGCGGTGCTATCCGGCGAACTCATGGGGCGCTCCGTCAACGCGGCTCCTGGCCGTCATCCTCGACGGGCTGCTCGAGCGGCTCGTCGACCTCGGCTTCGGGCGGCTGCTCGGCGACGTCTACCAGATCAGGCTCGGACTCCTCGGGCATGCCGCTGACAGGCAGATGGGTCAGCTTGCGCAGCACCGCCCCCAGGCGGTCGCGCATCTCGCTGCGGTGGACGATCATGTCCACGGCGCCGTGCTCGAGCAGGAATTCGCTGCGCTGGAAGCCTTCCGGGAGCTTCTCACGCACGGTCTGCTCGATGACCCGCGGCCCGGCGAAACCGATCAACGCGTTGGGTTCGGCGACATTGAGGTCGCCGAGCATCGCCAGCGACGCCGAGACGCCGCCGTAGACCGGATCGGTCAGCACCGAGATATAAGGGATACCGGCCTGCTTTAGCTTCTCCAGCGCCGCCGAGGTCTTGGCCATCTGCATCAGCGAGAACAGCGCCTCCTGCATGCGTGCGCCGCCGGATGCCGAGAAGCACACCAGCGGGATGCCCTCCTCCAGCGCGACGGTCGCCGCACGCACGAACTTTTCGCCGACGATGGCGCCCATCGAGCCACCCATGAAGGTGAACTCGAACGACACCACGACGATCGGCATGCCGTCGAGGGTGCCGCGCATGGCGATCAGCGCATCGTTCTCGTCGGTGCTCTTCTGGGCCGCCGCGAGGCGGTCCTTGTACTTCTTGGAGTCGCGAAACTTGAGGCGATCCACCGGTATCAGGTCGGCGGCAACCTCTTCGCGGCCCTCCTTGTCGAGGAACCAGTCAAGGCGCTTGCGGGCGGTCAGCCTCAGGTGATGGTCACACTTGGGGCAGACGTTGTGGTGTTTCTCGAGTTCGGGCAGATAGAGCACTGCCTCGCACTTGGGGCACTTGCGCCACAGCCCGTCGGGCACGCTGGCGCGTCGGTCCTTGCGCTGGATACGGCCCATCGAGGGCACGATCTTGTCTAGCCAGCTCATGTCAGAATGCTTCCCGTATGCTGAGTCATGGAGTCATCGCGTTATGGCGCTCGCTCAAGCGTCCATGGCACGGCGCATCTCGCCGAGCACGGCCTTGAGCTGCGGCGCGATGGCGGCCGGGTCGTCGGCGCTGTCGGCGATGCGGTTGACCAGCGCCGAACCGACGATCACGCCGTCGGCGACCTGGGCCACCGCCGCCGCCGAGGCGCCGTCGCGAATGCCGAAGCCAACGCACAGCGGCAGATCGGTCATCTCGCGCAGCGGCGCCAGATGGCTGGCGACGTCTTCGGCGTCGAGGCTGGCGGAGCCGGTCACGCCCTTGAGCGAGACATAGTAAAGATAACCTTCGCCATGGGCGCATATTGTAGCGGCCCGAGCGTTGGAGGTGGTAGGGGCAACCAGGAAGATCGACGCCAGGCCACGGGCCTTGAGCACCGGGCCGAACTCCTCGGCCTCTTCCGGCGGCATGTCAACAGTCAGCACCCCGTCGACACCCGCCTCGGCGGCGGCATCGGCGAAGGTGTCGTAGCCGATCCGCTCGACGGGGTTGAGGTAGCCCATCAGCACCACCGGGGTGGTGCTGTCGGTGCGGCGAAACTCGCGCACCATGTCGAACAGGTCGACAAGCCGGGTACCCTTGGAGAGCGCCCGCTCGCAAGCCTTCTGGATCACCGGGCCATCGGCCATGGGATCGGAGAACGGCACCCCGAGCTCGACGATATCGGCACCGGCCTCGACCAGGGCGTGCATGAAGCCCACGGTGTGCTCGGGGCCCGGGTCGCCGGCGGTAATATAGGGGATCAGGGCCTTGCGGCCCTGCGCCTTGAGCTCGGCGAAGCGTTGATCGATACGGTTCATCGCGGGTCCTTAGAATTCAATGCCGTCGAGCTGGGCCACCGTCATGATGTCCTTGTCACCGCGACCGGAGAGATTGATCACGATGTGCTGGTCGCGACGCATGGTGGGTGCCAGCACCTTGGCGTGGGCCAGGGCGTGGGCCGACTCCAGCGCCGGCATGATGCCTTCCATATGGGTCAGCTCGCGGAACGCCTCGAGCACCTGCTGGTCGTTGGCGGCGACGTAGTTGACGCGCCCGACGTCCTTCCACAGGGCGTGCTCGGGGCCCACGCCGGGATAGTCGAGCCCGGCGGAGATCGAGTGGGTATCGGAGACCTGGCCGGCTTCGTCGGACATCAGGTAGGTGCGGTTACCGTGCAGTACGCCGCGCGGCGCATTGGAGGCCAGCGGCGCGGCGTGGCGCCCGGTCTCGACGCCGTCACCGCCCGCCTCGACGCCGTACATGACCACCTCGTCGTCCTCGACGAACGGATAGAACAGGCCCATGGCATTGGAGCCGCCACCCACGCAGGCGATCAGCGCGTCCGGCAGCCGGCCGATCTGCTCCAGCGACTGGCGACGCGCCTCGCGACCGGCCACGGCGTTGAAATCGCGCACCAGCAGCGGATAGGGGTGCGGGCCGGCCACGGTACCGATGATATAGAAGGTGTCGTCGACGTTGGTCACCCAGTCGCGCAGCGCTTCGTTCATGGCGTCCTTGAGGGTCCGGGTACCGGACTCCACGGGGATCACCTTGGCGCCCAGCAGGTGCATGCGGTAGACGTTGAGCTTCTGGCGCTGGACGTCTTCGGCGCCCATGTAGACCTCGCACTTGAGGCCCAGGCGCGCCGCCACGGTGGCGGTGGCCACGCCGTGCTGGCCGGCGCCGGTTTCGGCGATCACCCGCGGCTTGCCGCTCTTCTTGGCCAGCAGCGCCTGGCCCACGGTGTTGTTGACCTTGTGCGCGCCGGTGTGATTCAAGTCCTCGCGCTTGAGCCAGATCTGCGCACCGCCCAGTGAATCCGACCAACGTTTGGCATGATACAGCGGCGAGGGCCGCCCCACGAAATGGGCCAGATCATAGTCGAATTCCGCCTGGAAGTCGGGATCGTCGCGCATCGCGGCGTAGTTCTTCTCGAGTTCATCCAGGGCGAAGCTCAACGTTTCCGAAACGAACCGGCCGCCGTAGGGGCCGAAATGGCCGCGCGCATCGGGCAGTCGGGTCAGGTCGCTGAACTTGGTCACGAAAGACACCTCACAGGGTCGCTTGAGCGGATTGGCGTACCTGGTGCGCACCGCATGGCTTGCGATACGAACCGACCCCGGAGCATAGCAGGTTTTGAACGGCTTTTAGAGCGTCGTCACATCATCGACGATGGCTTGATGAACATCCGGTAACCACTGGTAGCCGCTCGGATAATGCAGATGGCGGACAGGCACCTGGCCAGCAATTCGCGACAGACGCATGAAGCGGTCAATACGAAGATCGGCAGCCGCAGGTCGGGCCACTCCCGGCGCAAACGCCCGACCTCCGCGCTGGGTCTCGAGCAGATGCCACAGGAAAGAGTGGCGAGCCAGATGAATCACGGCCTCCGAGGCCGGCACGGGAACTATCTGCGGGCGGGCATCAGGCCCAACCTCCCGCTCACGCGCCAGAAGATAGATCGCAGCCACCGGCAGCGGCTCAGTCGCCGCCCGGCCCAGCGCCTGCAGTGGCACGCTCAACTTGGTAAATGCCGGATGCACCAGCGGGTAATCCTGCTCACCCGAGACGAAACGCCGCACCTGCTCCGGCGTCATCTTGAGTTGCGGAAAGCCATGCAGGCAACGCACCCCATGGGCAGTGATGGACAGCGCCGAGATATCATCGGCCAGCAAGGCAAAGCCCGCCTTGACCAGCGAAGTCACCAGCGTACTCTTGCCGCCGGTACGATCCGCTGCAAACAGCACCGCTCGGCCATCTACCTCGACGGCGCCGGCGTGCAGTGCCGTGACCCCCGAGAGCTCGAGGTAACAGCTGAAAACATGGCCGAGCAGGCAGACCTCTACCATGTAGTCGAGCGCAGGATCGAGCAGCTGGCAGTCAATATGCCCTGGGGTAAGCGTAAAATCCGCCACCCGCGGGAAACGCATCACATAGCCATCGGCAACCGCATACAGCTGAACGGCCGACTCGCCGTAGTGGTTCTTGTCGGGGCTAGCGTATAGGCAGGCGTCTGCCGCCAGGCTCGGTGCGTGGCACACGACACGGCAGTCAAAACGCAAATCCGACTCACCGGAGGGCGCCACCGAGGTCATCGGCGTGCGAAAGCGGCGCTCGGTAGACACACGCTGCCCGAAGATAAGATAGCGGTGGCTCATCGACGGGTCAGTGGGTCATTCACACAGGTGATGATGGGATGCTACCGATATTACACGGGAGTGATGTCAGGCACCGTGCTGCCTGGATCGCTACCAATAGGATCCAGATTCCGATCGCGGGTGATGTCCGTTACCTCGCCCCACTGCTTGATCTGAGGTGGCTGGTACGCAATTCGCTGCGACGCTGCATCAGCAGGAGTATGCTCTCGGCTAGCCATGGGTAATACCTCTCTCGTAAGCCTGCTCAGCGCAGGCAGGCATGATCGGAAACGTAATGAAAAATTAGCACAACATCTACTTACACTCCAGCCTTAACCGCTACTGCAGCCCACGCTGCTCATCAACGGCAATATGGCCCGACAGCCTGGGCAGCCATCGAGCCAACATCAGTCCTTGATTGCTATAATCAAGCGAGCCAGATCAATCGTAGGTATGGCCGCCGGGGAAGACGCTTCCGTTCTCGGAGCCTACCTGCTTACCCGGCTTGTTGTAGCCAATGTCTCCGGGCCCACCCGAATTACCCAGCTGGGTCATGTCGGATATATCCCCCCACCGCTTCAATTGTGGCGCTGCATAGCCAAGACGTTCACCGGTTGTTTTTTCTTCATTGTTCATCATTGCCAACACTCCTGCGCATAGTTACGGCCAGCCGTGCCTGATCAGCACACTACAAAACTATGCCCTGTAACAATGCGATACAAGATGAAACATTTAGAACGGCGACTGATTTTAGTCAACTCGCAGCATGAGGCCACGCCATCCTGGGCAACATCGCCTCTTCCGGGCTACCAGTGCCGACGCAGCCATAGCTCGAGAGAGAGCATCGGCCACAGATCGATGTCGTTGCGCTCGCCGCTAAGCAGGCTCTCGCACTGCCGCTGCAGGCAGCGCTCATCGACAAATCCCATGGACGCGCAGCGACTGTCGGTCACCAAGTCACGTACGGTGTCGTGTGCCTCTTCACGCAGGGCATGCAGGTAGAGCGGTTCTGGCGATACCTTATGGGCCGCATGGATCGCATCGCGAGGCATTATCCCGCTCATCGAACGCTTGGCGAGCCGCTTGAACTGGCGCGGCCGCGTGATGAGGTGCTGGGGGCAGGCAAGCACGAACTCGACTACCCGCCGGTCACTCCAGGGGTCAAAAAAATCCACCCCATAGCGGGCGCATAGACGTTCGCTAAACTGAACAACACGAGACGCCAGCGGCGAACTCATCAAGGTGAAGCGTTGCCGCGCCGCATAACCAGGCCACCCCTCACCGTACGTGGCCTCTGGATCGCGCTGCGGCAATCCTGCTTGCCGCAGGAAGCCCCGGTCAACGTAGTCCCCCGCCCGCTGCCCCAGCCACGTTGGCAGTGGAGCGGCCTGATGCGAAAGCCGCCCAAGGCGGTCGCGGCCTGCATCCAACAGCTGCCTCCAACGCATGGCCACTCGACGCGGCACGAGATCGACAAGCAGCGGCGTCACGACATGCTCACGCAAGGTGGCTAACCGCGAGGCACCGTACATCCGCGAGAGTCGTGCCAGCTCACGTCGAGACTCGGCATAGAGTCCGTCTCGCAGCATTCCAGCAATGTCGAACACCGCCTCCCCGCTCATCAGGTCGCCACGGAAGCCAAACATCATGCCACTCGCTCCGTCAGCCGCGGCGGCAGATATCGCGCGGTGCATATAGGCGTGGTAAATGGACATGTAGGGATCGTCCTGATGAGGACGATACGCCGCGAGATCCACGAGGGGGTAGGTCTCCTCTGCGGCAATTTCGTGTACTGGAATCGCATAGCGATCCGCTACTTTATGGATATTGTCGCGCTCGTCACACTCGGGAAAGCGCGAGAAGGCCCAACTGTAGGCCTTCATGGATGCGACGTCTTCGCCTTGCTCGGCCAGCCAGCCACCCATTGATGCCGCTGTCGAGGAGTCCATGCCTCCGCTCAGGCTGATGCCCATGAACGATTTGGTGACAAGACGAGCGCGCATGACATCGGCCATCAGCTCACGGAAATGCTCGTCATACTCGCGCACATCGGTGTAATGCAGCCGCTGCCCGGCGTCGGGCTGCCAGAAGTAGCGGCGCGATACGCTGCCGGTCATCGTGATGATGACCTCTTCAGCCTGCCTGACCTCATCGACGCCCTGATAGAAGGTATGCCCACCAGGGACCTGCATGTCGGCGAGGTAGCGAGCTACCGTCTGCTCGTCGATTCGCTCTGCTCGGTTACTCACGGCAAGCAGCTGGCTGATCTCGGAGGCAAACAGCACACGGTTGGACTCCACTCGAAAGTAGAGCGAGCGCATGCCCATCGCATCTCTCGCCAAGGTCAAGCGGCCGCGGCGCTGATCCCAGCATGCATAGGCGAAGTCACCCAGCAGCCGTGCCGGGGCATCCTCAGGATAGGCTAACAGCGTCTTGAGGATCAGCGCGCCATCGCTCGACGGTTCATCCAGCGATTCGCAAAGCACCTGGCGGTTGTCGATTCTTGCAGTAGCCGCCACGGCCAGGCCTGCATCGGGAGCCGCCAGCGGTTCGCATACCCCTCTGCCACCACGCAGGGTATCAAGCGACAGACAGGCGAGGCCCGCAGCACCGGCTTGCAGATAGCTGATGCCCTCCCTGCCACGGTACGCGGCGGGCGCCACCATCGCCTCGAGTTCAGCACGGGTGACGGCGGCGCCATCAAGACGAACGATGCCGCAAATACCGCTCATGCACGACCTCCAGGGTCAGGGCGTATCAACCACTATGAGGAGCTTATTGTCGACCAGCTGCGCCAGAAACGCCTGCAAATCATTGAACAGCCGATCAGCATCAACCTGATAGAGTTCCAACAGCGCAGCCTGAGCGGCTTCGAGTGTTCCGCTACCCAGCAGGCAACGCCACATATCTGCTGCCACACCTTCCAGATTAAAGACGGGCACAGCGCTACCCTGATCGAGGGTCAATCGAGCGAGCAATACCTCATCGCCATTATCGAACCATAGCAGTCGACCCGAGGGTAACAGCGGCCCCGGCCCACTATGCTCCAGCAGCGTGGAACGGGCATCGGAATGTCCCAGCTCGCGGGCCGCCACGCGCCGCTTGATACTCAGCTCAGGTGGTAAAATGTTCCACCCGGCGGCAAAACCTTGCCGCTGTTCATCCCAGTAGCGTGTCTGCGGCTCACACCAGGCAAAGGCCACGTACTCGGTAATGCCCACCCAATAACCATGGCCGGCCAGAAGCTTCTTGCGCCTTTCACGCCAGGCAGTGTAGCCCTCCGCATAGCGCTCGAAGCCGATATCAAGGAGATCCTCGGCGTTCAGGCATAGCGTTACCCTTGGCTCTTGCAGCTCAATGTTGCGGCATAGCGCCGGCACTGCATATAACGGGCAGAATACCACTCGCCTATATGCCAGCGTGTGCAGCGTCTGCTGAAAACGCACACCTGACAGCGCGCAGTCATCGACCACGATAAGCAGGTCATCCTCTGCCGACGGCGTCGAATCGATGCTGGCCAACTGTTCAGGACGCAGATCCAGATAGTACGCCAGCATGCCCAGCACGATGTAACCACCGCGTGGAATTGCCGCAAAGCGAGCACGGGCAATGCGCTCCGGCCCGAGGGCATGGCACAGCTTGCTGGCCAAGCGCTCCGTCACTCGCTCGGCAGTGGCGTAGTCGACGTAGCGATGGCGCGAGAGGACTTCTTGCAGATGGATGGCGAGTTCTTGCAAGCGATCGAGCTGGACGTCCGTAAAGCGACCTAGCACGCCCAGCAGCACATTGGGATCTGCCCGCCCCACCAACCGGGCATCGGGCATGTCAGCCCAGAGGGGGTTGGCACAGACAGCCGCCATCAGAGAAGACAGCGCGGCTTGCGGGCTGTCCTGGCGGGTAAAGGACATGACGCGTTCAGCTGGAATAGTACCGCTAAGCAGCACCACCAACCCATGGCCGGTACGCGTCATGTGTCGAACACCTCACCCCCTTGGCAATCGATCAGGGCCTTCCGCGGCCTCGGCCACCGCCGCTAGTGTTGGCGGGAGTGAACACGCTGCCGTTGTCGGACCCTACCTGGTTGCCACCAGGGTTGAAGCCGACATCGCCGGCGCCACCGGATCCTCCGAGCCGTGTCAGAGCGGCAACGCTGCCCCACTGCTTGAGCTGCGGGGCGCTGTATTCAAGACGTGCACCCTGTTCAACACCATTGTCATGCAAGCCTTTCATCGATAGCTCCTCGTATGGAGTGGACGGCTAAAACTTTTTAATGGCTTCATCCAGCCAAAGATACACTCTTTAACACAAAAGAAACAAGCAGTGCCAAAACATCGAGTTTTACTATTGTAGGTGGCGCTGTTACACGCTGCTGCCAGGCTATCAGTGCGGCATACGCCTCAATCGATCATCTGCGGCCATCACGCCCCGCAAAAAATCGCCTATCAACTCGGCCTGCTTGATACCTGGCGCCTGTTCCACACCCCCGGAAACATCCACCGCGAAGGGCCGTACTGCCGCTATGGCCTCGACGACATTGGCCGCCGTCAGGCCGCCGGCCAGGATCACCGGCGCCGCCAGGCTTGCAGGGATTCGCGACCAGTCGAAGGTCTCGCCGGTGCCCCCCGGCACGCCGGGCTTGTAGGCATCGAGCAGCAGGCCGCGGGCACCGGCGTAGTCCGCCGCCGCGGCATGCAGGTCGATGCCGTCACGCATACGCAGCGCCTTGATCCAGGGCCGCGGGGCCGCCGCGCAGAAGGTTGGCGACTCGTCGCCGTGGAACTGCAGTAGATCGAGGTGCGGTGCGCAGGCGGCGATGAACGCAGGCGACTGGTCGACGAACAGCCCGCCCCGGGTGACGAAGGCCGGCACCCGAGCACTGAGTTCGGCCAGATGCTCGAGGTCCACCGCGCGCTTGCTGCCCGGCCACAGCACGAAGCCCAGCGCATCGGCGCCGGCGGCCACCGCGGCGTCAATATCCTCGGCGCGGGTCAGGCCGCATATCTTGACCCGGGTACGGTGCAGCGCACTCATGGCGACTCCTCCTCGGGCGCCGAGGCGGCCCTGTGCTGGGCTTGCTGTTGCGCATCGCCCTGAGCTTTCTGTTGCGCTTCGCGCTGAGCTTTCTGTTGCGCTTCGCGCTGACCTTGGCGATACGTCGGCAGCGACGGGTGGCCCTCGTCCTCGGCCAGCGGCCGGCCGCGGCGATAGCGCACCAGCGGCGAGTCAGGCAGTTCGCGCTCGCCGGTCCACTCGCCGAGAAAGGCCAGCAGATTTGGGCCGAGCGGCTCGCGGGGCAGTGTGTACTGCGAATCATAGATGGAGTCGACGAAGTGCAGCCCGCAGCCCGGCGCGGTGGCGCTGGCCTGGGTGCGATCGCGCAGCGTCAACAGCCGCGCGATGTACTCTTCATCCTGCTCGCCGCGGCCGACGTCGACCAGCGCGCCGACGATATTGCGAATCATGTGATGGACGAAGGCGTTGGCCTGGACATCGACTACGACCAGCGGGCCATGGCGATGCACCTCGATGAAATGCAGGTGGCGCCAGGCGGTCTTCGACTGGCAGCCGGCGGCGCGGAAGCTGGAGAAGTCGCGCTCGCCAACCAGCACCTGGGCGGCGCGGTGCATGGCGTCGGCGTCCAGCGGGTCGCGGCACCAGGTGGCATTGGCGCGCTCGAGCACCGGCCGACTGGGCTGGTTGAGTATCACGTAGCGGTAGCGTCGCGCCAGGGCCAGGAAGCGCGCATGGAAGTCGTCGGCCACCGGCACCAGCCAGCGGATGGCAATATCCCGGGGCAGGTTGGCGTTGGCGCCGAACACCCAGGCCTTCTGCGAGCGCGACACCGGCGGGTCGAAGTGAATCACCTGGCGCGTGGCGTGCACGCCGCTGTCGGTGCGGCCACTGCAGTGTACGGTGACCGGATGCCCGGCCACCCGCGCCAGGGCCTGCTCGACTTCATACTGCACCGAAGGGGCGTGCTTTAGGCGCTGCCAGCCGCAGTAGGCGCTGCCGTCGTACTCCACGGCGGCGGCCAGGCGGCCGGTCAGGCGGGTCTTTTCGTCCAGGCGTTTAAACAGGGGCATCGGCTCGTCAGCGGCTCGTCGGGGTCAGCGCGCCGCTAGGCCGCGCGCATCACAGGTCGTATTGGGCAATCAGCCGCCGCGCCTCGGCCTCCAACTGGGGGTCTCCCTGGGCCTCGGCCAGCGCCTGCTCGAGCAGCACGCGGGCCGACTGTGGCTGGCCCTGGTCGAAGCGCTCGCGGGCCGTATTAATCAGCCCCTGAGGCGAAGCGGCGGCATGCTGCTCATTATCCAGATGCAGCGGCTCGAACGCCACCTCCTCGATCTCCCACTCCTCTTCGACGGGCTTGGTCTCGACCGATGCTTCCTCGGTCGATAGTGCCGCGCCGCCCGGCTCGAACTCGACGCTGGGCTGCATCGGCGTTTCCTCGCGGGGGGCCGAGGGCTCGAGTGACGGCGGGCGATAGTCGATCACCCGCGGCGACTCACCGCCGCCCGACGAGACCGGCGGCGGCGTAACGCGCTGTGGCTCCGGCTCCGGCTCCGGCTCCGGCTCCGGCTCCGGCTCCGGCTCCGCAGGATGATCGGCCTCGGCCGCCATCTCGGCCATGGCCGCGTTAGGCTGACGACGCGCCATCAGCCGCTCGACCTCGTCCTGCAAGCCCGGATCATCGACGCCGCGCAGCGCTTCGGCTTCGCGCTCGGCGGCACCCCAGTCGCCCTGCTCGACGTGAACCGCAAGTAGCTTGAGACGCAGATCGTGACGCTGGGGCTGCTCGTCGAGACTGGCCTCCAGCAGCTCGCGGGCCTGATCGTAGCGGCCGTAGGCCATGAAGATATCCGCCTCGCTGATGGCTTCGGCCTGCGGCATCGGCCGCGCGACGGGCGGTTCATTGGCTGGCGCATCGTCCTGCACGCTCGTCCCTGGCGTGGCAGCAGTCGCAGCCTGGACATGGCTGGGCGCATAGACGTTGGGCATTACCGCCGTGCCGTCGACGTAGCGCTGCCCGGCCCTCGGCGCGTTGCCGCCCTCGCGACGACGACGCACCAGCGCCCATAGCGCCAGCAACGCCGCCAGGGCCAGACCCGCCACGGTCAGGCTGCCATCACGCAGCTGTTGCCATAGCGCGCCCCACCAGGGCTCAGGCTGGGGCGCAGGACTCGCCGCTGGCGGCGTTATGCCGCCGGTGCCGGCCTGCTCGCTGGGTGTGCCGTCGGCGCTGAGCTGGGCCAGCTGGTTGCGCATGGCGGCAAGCTCATCGCGCATCTCGCGCATGTCCTGCTGCAGCTGGTCGCGCTCGGTTTCGACGTTGCTCAGCGCCTGCTGGCTGGCGATCAGCTCGGCTTCCAGGCGCGACAAGCGCTCGTCGGTATCGCTCTGGGCCTGCTCTGCATCACCAGCCTCCTGCCCGGTGTCGCCGGCGACCGCCAGGCCGGCGCTCTGGGCCGCCTCGTCCACCGCCTGCGCATCGCTGCCGGTCGTTGCTTGCTCCTCGGCGGCCAGATCGTCGTCGCTAAGCAGGGTCAGGCGCGGCTGCTCATCGGCGTCAGCCGCCGCGACAGTCTCGGCCTCGGCTTGCGGCAGCGCGCTCGCCGCCACCGCGGCACCGCCGTCAGCCTGGCGGGCCGCCCAAGCCTGGCTCTGGGTCTCCACGAGGGTGCCAGCGTCGCTGGGCGAGCGCCGGGTGATCGCCTCGCGGGAGGGAACTTCGAGGGTCACTCCGGCGCGCATCGAGTTGATATTGCCGGACGGAAAGGCGTCGGGGTTGGCCTCGACCAGTGCCAGCATCATCTGGTTGATGTCGATATCGTCGCCGGGACGCAAGCGCGAGGCGACTGCCCAAAGGGTATCGCCGCTGCGCACCGCAGCGGGGTCACCGCTGCCGCCGGCAACTGGCGCGGCCGACGGCCGGGGAGGCGCCGCAGCGGACGGCGTGGCCAGTGGCGGCACGTTGCTTTCGGCCACCCTGGCGGCGGCGCCCGCCACCAGCACCGGGCTGTCTTCGTAGCCCGGCGGGTCGAACAGCAGCGTGACCTGGCGCAGCACACGCCCATCGGGCCAGTCGATATCCAGCAGCAGGTCGAGGAAGGGATCCCGCACCGGCTGCTCGGAGCGCATCGATACCACCAGCTCGCCGTCGTGACGCTCGATGCTGAAGTCGATGCCGCGCGCCACCAGACCTCGGCTCAGGCCGGCCTGCTCGAATGCCGCTTCGTCCGCCAGCGCGACGCGCATGCGCCGCGGGTCGACGCCATCCACATCGGTGAGCGGCAGCGTCGCACGCAGCGGCGCACTAAGGCGCGAATGGACCTCCACCTCGCCCAGCCCAAGTGCCAGAAGCGGCGTGCTGGTCGCTGCCGTTAACGACAGCGCGATGGCCAGTGAGAGCTTGCGGTTCATTGTCTAGGTGACCCTGCGACTTGGGAGCAGTGTAGGCTGCGCCGGAAACTGGCTGCGCTCGCCGCCTTTACGTATAAAGCCCTGACTCGAAAACATCGTTTTCATCAGCAGAATGCATCAGACAACACCTGACAAGCCCGTGCATTCAACGCATGTCAGTTTTCCTCCTGTTCATGAGACGACGCCTCCCCATTGGGGAGGCGTCATCAGCTCAGCGAAGCGGCGCTCGATTTACTGCTCGCGCAGAATCTTGAGCATGCGCTTGAGCGGTTCGGCGGCGCCCCACAGCAGCTGGTCGCCGACGCTGAAAGCGGACAGGTACTCGCCGCCCATAGCCAGCTTGCGCAGGCGACCCACCGGCACGCTGAGAGTGCCGGTGGCGGCGGCCGGCGTCAGGCCGTCGATGGTGGCGTCCTTGTCGTTGGCGATGACCTTGACCCACTCGTTGTGCTTGGCCAGACGATCCTCGATCTCATCCATCGGCACATCTTTCTTCAACTTGATGGTGAACGCCTGGCTGTGAGAACGCATCGCACCAATACGCACGCACAAGCCGTCGATGGGGATCGGGTTGTTATCGAGGCCGAGAATCTTGTTGGTCTCGACGCTGCCCTTCCACTCCTCGCGGCTCTGGCCGTTGTCGAGCTTGGTATCGATCCACGGCAGCAGGCTACCGGCCAGCGGAGCGCCGAAGTTATCGGTGGGAAAGTCGCCCGAACGCATCGCCGCGGTGACCTTGCGGTCGATGTCGAGGATTGCGCTGGACGGGTCGCTCAACTCACCGGCAACGCTATCGCGCAGGCTGCCCATCTGGTTGAGCAATTCGCGCATGTGCTTGGCGCCGGAGCCCGAGGCGGCCTGATAGGTCATGGAGGTCATCCACTCGATCAGGTCGGCCTCGAACAGGCCACCCAGCCCCATCAGCATCAGGCTGACGGTGCAGTTGCCGCCGACGAAGGTCTTGGCGCCCTTGGCCAGCTGCGCGTCGATCACGCCGCGGTTGACCGGATCGAGGACGATGGTCGCTTCGTCTTCCATGCGCAGGGTGCTGGCAGCATCGATCCAGTAGCCCTTCCAGCCCGCGCCGCGCAGGTCGCCGTAGACCTGCTTGGTATAGTCGCCCCCCTGGCAGGTGACCACGACATCCAGCGCCTTTAGCTCGTCGATGTCGGTGGCATCCTTGAGCGGAGGCACGTCGACGCCGATATCGGGGCCGGGCTTGCCGACCTGGGAGGTGGTGAAGAAGATCGGCTCAATGCCGTCGAAATCTCCATCCTCCTGCATGCGCTGCATGAGCACCGAGCCCACCATGCCGCGCCATCCGACGAAACCGACTTTCAACATGTGAAGTCCTCCAGAATTCAAATGAGGCCAATATTATACATGAAGCGCGCCCGGGCCGCAGAAACCCAAAGTACCTTTGAGGCTAATCCCGGGGCTAATCCGTCGACAGGCTTTCGGGGAGGCGCTGTGAACCCTTCCATGGGCGCTACCTTGCGCCATCCATGGCGCAAACCTCCCCTTCAGCCTGTCCCCGGCGCCCCTCACCGCTGCAGTAGATGGCGCTTTAGTTAAAGTGTCTCAAACGCCGCCAGCACGGCGTCTCCCATCTCGCTGGTGGAGACCTGGCGAGTGCCGGGGTAAGCGATATCGGCGGTGCGCAGGCCGTCGTCGAGGACCTTGCCCACTGCGGCCTCGATGCGCTCGGCCAGGGCCGGTTCATTGAGCGAGTAGCGCAGCATCATGGCCACCGAGAGAATCGTCGCCAGCGGGTTGGCGACGTTCTGCCCGGCGATGTCGGGGGCGCTGCCGTGGCACGGCTCGTACATGCCCTGGCCGGACTCGTTGAGCGAGGCCGAGGGCAGCATGCCGATGGAGCCGGTGAGCATCGCCGCAGCGTCGGAGAGGATATCGCCGAACATGTTACCGGTGACGATCACGTCGAATTGCTTGGGCGCGCGCACCAGCTGCATGGCGGCGTTGTCGACGTACATGTGCGAGAGCTCGACGTCGGGGTACTCCGGCGCCAGGCGCTCCATCACCTCACGCCACAGGATGGTGACCTCGAGCACGTTGGCCTTGTCGACGCTGCACAGCTTCTTGCCGCGCTTCTGGGCCATTTCGAAGGCGACCCGACCGATGCGCTCGATTTCGCTCTCGGAGTAGACGTAGGTGTTGAAGCCGACACGCTCGCCACCGCGCTCCTCGATGCCGCGCGGTTGGCCAAAGTAGATGCCGCCGGTGAGCTCGCGCACGATCATGATGTCGAGACCCGACACCACCTCGGGCTTGAGGCTGGAGGCTTCGGCGAGCTGCGGGTAGAGAATCGCCGGGCGCAGGTTGCCGAACAGGCCGAGGTTCTTGCGCAGGCCGAGCAGGCCCTTCTCGGGACGCCTGCTGAGGTCTTCGATCTTGTCCCACTTGGGGCCACCCACAGCGCCGAGCAGGATGGCGCTGGCAGCCTCGGCCTTGGCCAGGGTCTCGGCGGGCAGCGGCTCGCCGTGGGCGTCATAGGCGGCGCCGCCGACCAGCGCTTCCTCGACCTCGACATCCAGGCCGCGGGCCTGGCAGGCGGCCAGCACACGGCTGGCCTGGGCGGTGATCTCAGGGCCGATGCCGTCTCCCGGGAGTACCAGAATCTTGCGTGTCATGTGTTTTTCAATCCTTGTCGTTCGCCGTTTCCAAGCGAATGGTGACGGGCTGTACGGCGACAGCGGAATTAAGGCCTCAGGCCGATACCTTGTCGCGGAACAGCCACGGCCGTGCGGCGCGATGCTTGGCCTCGAAATCGCCAATGGCATCCTCGTCCTGCAGGGTGATGCCGATATCGTCGAGGCCGTTGAGCAGGCAGTGCTTGCGGAAGGCATCGACGTCGAACTCGAGGATCTCACCCTCCGGGGTGGTCACGCGCTGGTTCTCGAGATCGACGTCGAGGCGATAGCCCTCGTTGGCTTCCACCGCCTTGAACAGCCGATCAACGGTATCCTCGTCGAGGGTCACCAGCAGGATGCCGTTCTTGAAAGCGTTGTTGTAGAAGATGTCGGCGAAGCTCGGGGCGATCACTACCCGAAAGCCGAAGTCCTCCAGCGCCCAGGGGGCGTGCTCACGGGAGCTGCCGCAGCCGAAGTTGCGGCGTGCCAGCAGCACGCTGGCGCCCTGGTAGCGCGGCTGGTTGAGCACGAAATCGGGGTTGAGCGGGCGCTGGCTGGCGTCCTGGCCCGGGTAGCCCTCGTCGAGGTAGCGCAGCTCGTCGAACAGGTTGACGCCGAAGCCGGTGCGCTTGATCGACTTGAGAAACTGCTTGGGAATGATCAGGTCGGTGTCGACGTTGGCGCGGTCCAACGGCGCCACCAGGCCCTGCTCGCGTTCGAACTGTCTCATGGCTCAGGCCTCCTGGGCGATAGGTTGGGCGTCGAGCTGACGCACGTCGACAAAGTGGCCGGCAATGGCAGCGGCGGCGGCCATCGCCGGGCTGACCAGGTGGGTGCGGCCGCCGTAGCCCTGGCGCCCCTCGAAGTTGCGGTTGGAGGTCGAGGCACAGTGCTCGCCGGCCCCCAGCTTGTCGGCGTTCATCGCCAGGCACATCGAGCAGCCCGGCTCGCGCCACTCGAAGCCGGCCTCGGTGAAGATCTTGTCGAGCCCCTCGGCCTCGGCCTGGCGTTTCACCAGCCCCGAGCCGGGCACCACCATGGCCAGCTGGATGGAGCTCGCCACCTTCTTGCCCTTGGCGACCTTGGCGGCTTCGCGCAGGTCTTCGATGCGCGAGTTGGTGCAGGAGCCGATGAACACCTTGTCGAGGCGGATATCGGTGATCTTCTGCTTGGGCGCCAGGCCCATGTACTCCAGTGCACGGGTGTAGCTGCGCTTGACGGTGTCGTCGGCGGCGTCGGCCGGGTCCGGCACTTCGCCGGAGATACCGGTGACCATCTCCGGACTGGTGCCCCAGCTGACCTGCGGTTCGATGCTGGCGGCGTCGATCTCGACCACCTTGTCGAAGGCGGCGTCAGCGTCCGAGACCAGACCGCGCCAGTCGGCCACGGCGGCGTCCCACTGCTCGGCGGTCGGCGCATAGGGGCGCTCGGCGAGGTATTCGATGGTGGTGTCGTCGACAGCGATCAGACCGACCCGGGCGCCGGCCTCAATGGCCATGTTACACACCGTCATGCGGCCCTCCATGGAGAGGCTCTGGATCGCGCTGCCGGCGAACTCGATGGCGTAGCCGGTGCCACCTGCGGTGCCGATCTGGCCGATAATGGCCAGCACCACGTCCTTGGCGGTGACGCCAACGCCCAGCTCACCCTCGACGCGCACCTGCATGTTCTTCATCTTCTGCGCCAGCAGGCACTGGGTGGCCAGCACGTGCTCCACTTCAGAGGTGCCGATGCCGTGGGCGAGGGCCGCAAAGGCGCCGTGGGTGGCGGTATGCGAGTCGCCGCAGACCACGGTCATGCCCGGCAGGGTAGCGCCCTGCTCTGGCCCCACCACGTGCACGATGCCCTGGCGGGCGTCGTTGATCTTGAACTCCTCGATGCCGAATGACGCGCAGTTATCATCCAGGGTCTGGACCTGGATCAGCGACACCGGATCCTTGATCCCGGCATTGCCCTCAGCGCGCTCGATCACCGTGGTCGGCACGTTGTGGTCCGGCGTCGCCAGGTTGGCGTCGAGCCGCCACGGCTTGCGATTCGCCATGCGCAGGCCTTCGAATGCCTGGGGCGAGGTCACTTCATGCAGCAGTTGGCGGTCGATGTAGATCAAGGCGGTGCCGTCGTCGCGCTCCTTGACCAGGTGCTGCGACCACAGCTTGTCGTAAAGGGTCTGGCCTGCCATATCGTTCTCCCGGGCTCGGGGCCCTGTTTTCATCATCCGGTCTGCGCCCGGTGCGCCGCGGCTATCTCGGCGACAGGCCTACGAGGAGGCGCTGTAAATACCTCCCTGTGCGCTACCGATTCCATCCCTGGAATCGAACCTCCTCTCCGGCCTGTCCCCAGCGCCGCTGTGTCGTGGCGCTGGGCGGTGGGCGCTGGGCGCTTATCGCTATACCCGCAGTCTCCCGCCCCTCGCCCATAAAATCAATTCATGTTATTTATGCTTTGAATTCCTATAAGGAATACATAGCGTGGATACGCAAAGCCTCCAAGCCTTTCTCGCCGTGGCCGACCACGGCTCCTTCTCGCTGGCCGGCGAGCAGCTGCATCTCACCCAGCCGGCGGTGAGCAAGCGTATCGCCAGCCTCGAGGAGCAGGTCGGTGCCCGCCTCTTCGACCGCATCAATCGCCGCGTGTCGCTGACAGAGGCGGGCCGGCTGCTGCTGCCGCGGGCGCGGCAGATCCTGGTGATGGTCGACGACAGCCGCCGCGCGCTCTCCAACCTGAGCGGCGACGTGGCGGGCAGCCTGACCATGGGCACTAGCCACCATATCGGCCTGCACCGCCTGCCGCCGCTGCTCAAGCGCTATACCCGCGCGCATCCCGAGGTACGCCTGGACATGCGCTTCCTCGACTCCGAACAGGCGTACCAGGAGGTACTCGACGGTGAACTAGAAATCGCCGTGGTAACCCTGGCGCCGGTGCCCGACCCGCAACTGACGGTAGTGCCGGTGTGGGTCGACCGGCTGCGCTTCGTCTGCGCCCCAGACCATCCCTTGGCCCAGGGCGCCACGCCGGCGCTATCGGCGCTTTCGGGCCACGACGCGGTACTGCCCGGCCCGCTGACCTTCACCCGCGGCATCGTGATCGACACCTTCGCCCGCGACGGCCTGCAGGTACAGGTAGCGCTCTCCACCAACTATCTCGAGACGCTGAAGATGATGGTCAGCATCGGCCTTGGCTGGAGCGTGCTGCCGGAGTCCTTGATCGACGCCAGCCTGCACGTGCTGGACATCGAGCACCGCCCCATCGAGCGGCCGCTGGGCTATCTGGTGCACAAGAGCCGCACCCTCTCGAATGCCGCCCGCTCGATGATGGCCCTGCTCGACGAGGCCCGCCAAACTCCCTAGGATGCTAACTTTATGTGCCGCGACGCTGCGTCTCACCCAGGATACTGAATGCCCGCTCAGGATGCCCGTAACGCCCACCCTGCTTCTCCAACGCCACGCCAGGTCATCGCTGGCGTGGCGATCCTCGCTGGCCTGATCTGGCAGATCCTGCTGTTCACCGGCGCAGACGTAACCTCACTGCCGGTGGGCTACCTGCTGTGGTTTTCGGTCCTGCTGCTGTGGCGCGACATTCCCACTCGCTCGCGCTACCAGGCCGGCGCGCTGATTGCGCTGGGCGCTGGCATGCTGGTGGCAGCGCGGCTGGGCTACGGCGCCGAGGTAGCGTGGGCATGGACGCTGGACGGCAATACCTACGTGGTGGCGATGCTGGTGGGGGTGAGCTTCATCAGCCTGATCGGCACCCAGAGCCCGGGGCGAAGCGGCACCCGCCTGACCGGCTGGCACGGCATACTCAGTACCTGGTTCAGCGTGCATCTACTCGGGGCGATCCTCAATCTATCCACGATTTTCATGGTCGGCGACCGGCTGCGCTCGCTTGGCGCCTCGCGCGACGGCACGCCGGCTAGCCTCAGCGAGCCACAGATACTTGCCCTCAACCGCGGGCTCTCCAGCGCCGCGTTCTGGTCGCCGTTCTTCGCCTCGATGGGGGTGGTAATGAGCCTGGCGCCGCAGATGAACTTCCTGTGGATTCTCGCCCTGGGCATACCCCTGGGGGCTCTGTCAGGGCTGCTGACCTGCCTCGAACTGCAGCGTCGCTTCGACCTCGCCGCGACCCCCGGTTTCGCCATGTCGCCAGCCAACCTGTTGATGCCAGTGGCCATGGCAAGCCTGGTGATGCTGTTTCACTACGGCCTGACGCCTGGGCTGTCGATCGTCAGCATCATTACCTTCCTGCTGCCGGCGGCGGCGCTGGCCAGCAACCTGCCCCAGGGGTTGCGCTGGACGCGACGGCGCATCGTCGAGCATACCCGCAGGCGGCTGCCGAGCATGCGCGGCGAGATTTCGCTGTTCCTGGCGGCGGGACTCTTTACTCAGGGGCTGTCGACGCTGATCGCCGCCGTGACGGGCGGCGAGTGGGTGCTGTTCGCGCACTTCGGCGCACCCCAGGCGGTGGCGAGCTATGCGGTCATCGTCGCCAGTGCCATCGTCGGCCTGCATCCGATCATCGGCGTCTCGACGCTGGCCTCGATGCTCGACCTCGAGGGCAGCCGCTACACGCTGCTGGCCTTCGTGGCACTGGCCTCCTGGGGCGTAGGCACGGCGGTGGGGCCGCTGTCAGGGATCAACCTCTCGCTGCAGGGGCGCTACGGCGTCAGCGGCTATCGCACCATGCGCCTCAACGCCCCCTATGCCGCCGTGATGTCCCTGGCGGTGGTGGCCGGCATCGTCCTGCTCGACCGCCTCCTCGCCTGATCAGTCGGAGGCGCGGGCAAAGTAGCGATGCCCACACTGGTGGCAGGGCTCGATGCGGGTGACCGTCTCGAGGGTGACCCTGGCGTCGCAGTGCACGCAGGCCATGCGCCCGGGAGCGGCAATCTCGCCTTCGCAGTAGTCGGCCTGGGCCGCCTCGAGGTCGTCCTCGAGCCGCTCGCGGTCGACAACACTGCGGTCGGCCACCGACAGCAGCGCCTCGCTGACCTTGCGCGACAGCACCGCAAGATCGATGCCCAGCCAGTTGGCCACGCTGTTACCACCGGCAGAAAGATAGCGGCGCATGTCCTTGAGGTCGCGCTCGACCCAGGCGCGCAGCAGCGCAAGCTCGTCCTTGGTGAACTCTTCCAGCTCGGCCTCGAACTCCACCGCATCGTCGAGATCCTGCTGCAATGCCTCCCATGACAGTTCGTCGGCGCCCTCCTGGAGACGCGCCAGCATGCGTTCATACCCTTCGCGCAGGCGATGCTCCTGCGGTGACTCATTGCGATCGCTCATGATCTGCTCCTTGAACGCTGGACGAAAAACCTGTCTTCATCATCTTCAATATTAGCGCCTGGATGCAAACCACACGACCCAGACCGTGCGGCTGCAAGCGCCTCTTCGCGAGCGCGGAGTGCCGCCCAGCACACTACGCACAATCCCAAGTAGCCGCTCAAGCCTCGCAGATCACGCAACATCGATTGCGTCAGCCCGAAGTCGAAGAAGGCCACCGGCACCATCATGCCGGCGGCAGCCAGTATCTGCAGGTCGGGCGCATGGCGGGACCGGCGCAGCTTCTTCCAGAATAACCACAGTGGTACTGCATATAGCAGCACCAGGCTCAGCACCCCGATTAGCCCTCGCCGTGCCGCGGTGTCGATGATCTCGTTATGCAGTTGCACATGGATGATGACGCGGTCATAGACCCTGCCCTCCTCGGCCAAGGCTCTCAGGGCGTCCTCCATATGGCGCTCGCCATGGCCGAGCAGTGGCTTCTCAGCGACCATGATCGCCCCGGCACGCCACAGCTCCAGACGCATGCCCAGGGAGTTGCCGGCCTTGCCCTGCTGCCAGTAGCGCTGCGCATCGCTTGTTACCTGCCCCACACGCTCACCGACACCGCTGTGTGGCAGCATGACAGTCACCAGCATCAGCGCTGCCAGCCCCGCCACCCCGAGGCGCAGAACTCGGCGTGGCAAGACGTCCCGGGCAGCGCGATAGACCAGCAGCAGCATGAAAGGTATTGCCACCCAGCCCCCGCGCGTGCCAGACAGCACCGAGCCCAATAGCCCCAGGGCAGCGGCCAACAGCGCAAGCACCAGTAAGGAAATATGCCGGGCCGAGCGATAGCGCAGGCGCCATAGCACTGCCATCAGCGCCAGCGAGCCCAGCAGCAGAGAGAGATTACCGAAGGGAATGGCATTGATACCGTTGCTGGCCCGCTCAGCCCCAAGCACCAGTCGCTCATAGAGCGCAATCAGCCCCGCCCCTGAGGCGCCCAAGCAGGCGCCCCACCACAGCATGCGTGGATTGGGCGGGTAGCACCGCAAAGCGATCAGCAGCGGCACCGCCAACAGTGGCCAGATCGGCAGCGCGCGAATGCCCGCCCTCTCGATGACTGGCCAGTGCCCCGAACGCCATACATCAAGCAACCAGACAGCACCGTAGAGCATCAGTGCAGCGCAGAACCAGGCGTCATCCCGATCGAGCCTTGCGTACTGCCCGCCACGTGCCGCCGCAGCGATCAGTAGACACAGCCCGAGCCCCGCGAGCGCAACAATTCTATGGGCGTCAGGAATCAGCACCAGCAGGGCAACGAAGGCCAGCATCAATGCGCTGTTGGCATGACCAATCGCCTGGCCAAGCTTCATCGGCACGTCAGCCTAAATCGATCAGGGGGTCTCTTCAGCATCGACCTCTCGGTAGTGGTGCGCCTGACGCCTGAACAGCTCACAGTAGATACCTTGACGCTTGATCAGTTCATCGTGGGTGCCGGCTTCACAGATCACCCCCTTGTCCATCACATAGATGTAGTCGGCCATTCTGACGGTCGAGAGGCGGTGGCTGATGACCAGTGCCGCACGGTGGTCGATCCGCTCGCGGAAGTTCTCGAACAGTTCGAATTCTGCCCCCGGGTCCAGCGCGCTGGTGGGCTCATCGAGGATGATGACGTTTGAGCGGTGCATGAACGCCCGGGCCAAGGCGATTTTCTGCCACTGGCCGATGCTCAGTTCCTGGCCGTCATCGAACATTCGGGTCAGCGGGGTATCGTACTGCCGCTTGAGGTTCTCGATGAAGGGCGCCGCTCCGGCATTGATGGCCGCGGCTCTTACGGCGGGCGTGTCTTCCGGCTCGCGAATATCGCCAAAGCGGATATTGTCACGCACGCTGGTCGCATAGTGTGTGTAGTCTTGAAAAATCACACTGAAAACACGGCGATAATCTTCGATACCAAACTCACGCACATCGATGCCATCGAGTGTAATGCGTCCCGAGGTCGGATCGTAAAGCCGACATAGCAGCTTGATCAGCGACGTCTTGCCCGACCCGTTGGCGCCGACCAACGCCACGATCTGCCCTGGGCGAATGGTCAGGTCGATATTGTGCAGTACCTGGCTATCGGTGCCGGGGTAGCAGAATCCCACGTTCTCGAAGCACACCCCTTCACGGGGCTCAGCGGGGACCTCGCGTGGCACTTCAGGCTCGGCAATGGCAGGCCGGATATCCAGAAACTCGAACAGCAAGCCGACGTAGAGATGGTCCTCGTAAAGCTTGGAGAGCTGCTGAACCAGCTCCTGTCCCATCGACTGTGCGCGCTGGAAGATCAGCAGGAACAGCACCAGGTCGCCAACGCTGTTGCGCCCTTCGGCGGTTTGCCAGGCAAGGAAGCCCAGCGAGCCGAAAAAAGCCACCGAGGCAATGCTGGCCACCACCATCTCGACACTGGTGCGCCGCTTGGTGATCGCAAGCTTCTCGCCGCGAATGGTACCGCGCAGCTTGGAGTACTGGTCGCGAAGGTAGTCGCCCAGCTGATTGAGACGCAGCTCCTTGGCGTTGATGTCGGAGGTCATCAGCCAGTCAAGGTAGGCTGCGCGACGTTCCATCTGCGTGCGCCGCCGCTGCCACTCATACAGGTAGCGCGTAAAGTAGATGCGCACTAGCAAGGCCGGCACGATGGCAATCAACAGGACCGGCAGCAGCAGCCAGTTGATGGTCATGATCAGCACCACCACGGCCGCCAGCATCAGGCTGTTCTTGCCCAGCATCATGAGGTTACTGGCCACCTGGGCCGGCCGCTGGTTGCCGGACTGACGTGCCCGCTCCAGCGTATCGTGATAGCGCGGGCTTTCGTAGAATGCCAGGTCGGCTCGCACAGCGCGTGAATGCACTTCGCGGTCGACGTAGTCAGCTACCATCATGCCCTGGGCTTCACGGGCCAACCCCGACAGGCTTCGCGCAGCGATGAAAGCGACAGTGCTCGCACCGGTCAACGCGACATAGAGCAGTACATGCGACAGCCCGCCGGGTTCACCCTCACTGCCGAGCATCTGGGTAACGACGTCTACCAGCTGCTTGAGGAGATACAGCACCGCCAGACCAAACACCACCTCCAGCGCCATCAGCAAGGTACTAAGCACCGTCCACTTGCGGCTGCTCTTCCACAGCATGGGCAGGATGCGCCGCAAGGTCAGCACAGGAGCAAGCAGCTTATCGGTCTGGATCATGGTTGGCCGCCATCAGACAGGTTCATTTATGGGTGCTTCCGGAGGTGATGCGCACATAGGATTCGCGAAACGGGCGGGTGACTCGATAGAGCCACTGCCACCCTTGGGGTAACGGCCAACTCTGGTAGTCAGCATAGCTAGGCCGGAACAGGCGCGTCCAACCCAGCAGTTTCCAGCGCAACCATTGCCGTGCGTTGGTTTGCCAGCTGAACGAGAAGTCTGGCGTGGCCTTCTGGCGGCGCATGGCAAGCTCGACCTGGTGGTCGCCCTGCATGGCTTTCAATGACATGGCCAGCATCTCCCTGCCATTGTCCGATAGCGCCTTGCCTTCCCATAGCTCGGGGTCTGCCAGGGTATTGAACAGCTCCAGGGAGGCCTCCACGGTGGCGCGAAGGTTACGTCGGTCTGCACACGCCATGACGGCCTTGAGATCGAAACTGGGGTGGCGCTGGATGGCGTCCATGTCGACCAGCCAGTGCAAGTGGGACCAGTAGTGCTTGGTGTGATGCCAGCAGATATAGACGAACAGCTCTGCGGTCGGCATCACCGATATGTAGCGGCTACCAAGGCGCATCGGCTCGGCCATGGCCAACACCTGGCGAGAATCGTAGATCGAGCCGATGTTGTCGATGCGCTGATGAAACTCGATGGCGATCCGCCGCGGTGACACCAGCGTAATGACCTTCTGCACCCGCGAGACGAATGCCAGGCTGGTCGCATCACTCTCCAGCGCCGCAGGGTCGAGCGGGGAATACCCCTGACTCAACGCATGCTCCAGTAACTCGGCCATGCGCTCGCGAGGCACCAGCACATCGATATCCTGGCAGAAGCGCATGGCCGGCTCGTCATAATACCGCTCGGCCAGCGTCGGTCCCTTGAAGAACACATGCTGGAGCTCCAGGGGCTGCAGCAGGTCCTTGACCAGGTCACGCAGCGCCGCCGTCACATTCATGTTGTATTGCAGAACGCTGAGGGAGTGCAGCTTCATCAGATCGAGCTGTGCTTCGGGCAGCGACGGTGGCGTGAGCTTGCGCAGGTGGCGATACACCAGCGGCAGCACGAATCGCTCCTGGGCCCGGTGTGTAAACTGCTCCCAGTCCTCGATTTCCTCACAGAGCGCGAGCGCAGCAAGGCGCTGGGCCTCCGTGAGCTGCAGCCGTGCGAGGAGTATCAACAACCGTAAACAAGGATCCAACTGAGTCGGCGCGTTGAGCGTAACTGTCATGACGAGCGTCCCTTACTGACTTTGGCGCCAACTTTCAGCCATATTTGCGCCTTTTTATCAAAGACTTGCATTATTTTTCGTGCTTCCCTGGTACGAGATCTCATCGCGTCGCAAGCTAGACGCGCCTAGCGTTCCTGCGTATTGCAGGAATGCTGCCCACGTGCGACAAACGATGCCAGCGGGGGCTGCCTACGGCAGTAATATTAACAGTCTAGTGACAAAATAACAGCCCGCCAGTCATGCGACGGACAGCTCCCCATGGCCGCCACATCCCGCATCATCACCGGGCTCACGGGTAGGAACTGCTTTCACACCGATTGCCGCGAGCAGACTTCGCCCCGCCATCATTAACATAAAAACACATTTTTCGCTGACAGCATTGCTCCCATGTCAGCCATTCTGCTAGGTTAGATTCATCGTCAACCGAACGCCTGGCGTGCCATTGGATGGCACGATACTCACGTTCTCAAACAAGGAATGCTTTGCGCGGCCATGAACGACGCCCCTTCGAGCCCAGACTCATTCTGCGATACCGAGCATACGTTCCAGCTGCACTTGCCGTGGCCCGTTCCCGCATTCAGTGACCCCGACGAACACGTGCCGGAACTCGACCCTGCGTTCCGCTTCATGCCAGACGTCACGAAAGCCATACTCATGGGCTTTACCCACAATCGACGCGTATACCTGCATGGCCCCCACGGGAGCGGCAAGTCATCGCATATCGAACAGGTAGCCGCGCGACTCAATTGGCCCTGTATCCGCATCAATCTCGATGGACACATCACCCGTGCCGACCTGATTGGCCGTGACATGGTTGTGATCCGCGACGGCAAGCAGGTCACCGAGTTCGTCCCGGGCATCCTGGTCTGGGCCCTGGAGAGGCCCGTTGCGATCGTCTTCGATGAATACGATGCCGGCCGCCCCGACGTCATGTTCGTCATACAGCGCCTGCTCGAAAGCCACGGGCGCCTCACCCTGCTCGACCAGAATCGGGTGATTACCCCGCATCCGGCATTTCGCCTGTTTGCCACGGCCAATACGGCTGGGCAAGGCGACGCCACGGGCCTCTATGCCGGCACCCAGGCTCTCAACCAGGCACAGATGGATCGTTGGCATGTGGTGTCGGAGCTCGGCTATATGCCCCCCGCCCAAGAGCAGGAAATACTCAAGGCCCGACTACCCGATCTTGAGGCGACCATCGTCGAGCGCATGGTGACCTTCGCCGGGCTGACTCGCAGGGCCTTCCAACAGGGCGATCTTTCTTCGCTGCTTTCGCTGCGCACACTGGTCTCCTGGGGAGAAAATATCACGCTCATCGACGACACAGAAGAAGCGCTGCGACTGGCCTTCGTTAACCGCTGCGACGACACCGAGCGCCCGCTGGTCGCTGAACTCTACCAGCGCTGTTTCGACGCTGAGTTACTGCAGGGCACGGCCCATGTCTCAGGCATCTATTGATCCCAGTCGTGCTTCAGAGCTGATCACTGCGTGGACGCGCACCTACGCTGCTGGTCACTCGTCCGTTCAGCCACTGGGCGTAGCCTCTCCTTGCAACACCCTCAGTCGTGGCGAAGCAGATGCCCTGGCAGCATGGCGTCGCTGGCACGATCCCGACCAGGACAACGCGTTCAGCGAGCAGGAGTGGGGCTGGTACGCCCTAATCGAGCGAGCGCGAGTCGAGACGCTAGCCTCACGCCACCTCCCCGGCATGGCCAGTAACCTGATGCATGCCGAACTAACGGCACCCGACGACAGCGCCATGGCCGCCCTCTACCGGGCCTCACGCACTCTCCTTGCTGGGCAACCCCAGCATCCCCCAACGATTCTTCAAGCCCCTCCAGTCCAGCCAGTCTCTCGCCCCTCGTGGCTGAAAAAACTGCTTGCGCCCGGCGCGGCGGGCAACCAACAAGGTTCGCCGCTGGAGAATTTGCAGGATAGCGATATCTTGCATGCGCTTAGTGCGGCCTCGCACCACCTGGAGGACAGCCGCGCCTTCAGTGAGTCTGTCACGCCCATCGTGAAGCGTCTTGCCCGTTACTACGCTGACAGCCACCCACCCCAGCTAACGCTACACGGCAATTCTCGGCATGGCTCTGCAGAGGAGGACCCTGACGCCGAACTCACCGCTGCGGGTCGCCCCCACGATGTTCAAACGATGGAGGACGAGCAAAACGAACGCGACGACCGCCAGCAAGGCTATGCGGTGTACTCGCGTGCCTGGGACGAGCAACAGCCAGCGAGCTTCTGGTATCGCAGTGATGATGCCATCGCCCTGAAGCAGCTGGACATGCCAGACCGCAGGCGGCTCCGCCAGTTGGCGCATCGCCTGCAGCGACGCCTGATGGCGGCACGTCTACGCCACTGGTCGTTCGATCAGGATGAGGGACGGCTCGACAGCCGCCGCCTGGCCAGGCTGATTGGCGACAACCCAAGCCGACGGGTGTTTCGCGTCGAACAGCAAGCCCCAGTGCCCGAGGCCTGCGTGACGCTGCTGGTAGATCAATCCGGCTCCATGCGGGGCGAACGCAGACGCATCGCGGCGATCGCGATCGACCTCGCGGTGCATACCCTGGAGCTGTGCAAGATACGTTGCGAAGTACTGGGGTTCACGACGCGCTTCAGTGCCGACAATCCCCTGGCCCAGCAGTGGCAGGCCGGCCCAAGCTTGGAGATACCGGGGCGGCTGAATGCCGTTCGCCATATCATCTATAAAACGCCAGAGCAGCCATGGCGTCGCGCCCGCCAGCACCTGGGGCTGTTGCTACGCGATGAGCTGGGTCACGAGAACATCGACGGTGAAGCTCTCTACTGGGCAGCCAAACGCCTGATTCGTCAGCCACAACCGCGCAAGGTGCTGATCGTACTCTCCGACGGCGCGCCCTACGACAAGGCAACGGCTCAGGCCAATGGCCGAGAGTTCCTCGAGCAACACCTCAGGCGCGTCATCCAGGAGATCGACCAGAGCGCGATCAGCCTGGCGGCCATCGGCACCGGCCAGGATGTCGCACGCTTCTATCGTCAGGCGCTGACCGTGCGCCGGCCGGAAGCGGTCGCCGAATCGCTGTTCGAGCGGCTCGGCGATCTTCTTACCCACGCTGTGCAAGATGAGACACGCTCATGAGTGCCATAGCAGGCCTGCTACAACTCGACGGTCAAGCCATCGACCGCGACACACTGCATCGGATGCAGGTACTGCTGACACCTTACGGGCGGGATGCCCAGCATGCATGGCAGCAAGGCGCCAGCGGCATGCTGCGCACCCTGCTTCGCACGACGCCGGAGGATAGCCTGGACCACCAGCCGCTGGTGGATGCTGCATCGGACATGGTGGTGGTGTTCGACGGTCGTCTGGACAACCGCGACGAGCTTGCCACGGCACTTGAAATAGCAACCTCGGAACTCGCCTTGATGGCCGACAGCGATCTGGCCCTGCACGCTTGTCGGCACTGGGGCATGGACACCCCGAAGCACCTGCTCGGAGACTTTGCTCTGGCATGCTGGCAGCCCAAGCGCAAGCGACTGTGGCTGGCACGCGACCCACTGGGTAACCGCCCGCTGTTCTGGTATAAGCGGCACGACCTGTTCGCCTTCGCCACCATGCCCAAGGCACTCTTCGCCATCCCCGGGCTAAGCAAGGCGATCTGTGAAGAGCAGCTGCATGATTACCTGTGCATGCTGCCCATGACAGGACCGGCCTCCTTCTTCAAGGACGTGTATCGCGTTGAGCCTGGGCATACCGTGCTGCTCGAAGATGAGCGCCTCAGCGCACAGCGCTATCACCAGTTCGATCCCGACTACGAGATTCACCTCGAGAGCGATGAGGCGTATGTGGACGCCCTGCGTGAACACTTGAATCGCGCGGTGGCCTGTCGACTGCGTGCCGTTGGACCCGTTGCCACACACCTGAGCTCTGGGAAAGACAGTACGACCGTCACTGCCTTCGCCGCCCAGCAATTAGCCCAGCAGCACAAGCCGCTCATCGCCTACACCGCCGTACCGCGTGAAAACTTCGACGGCCCAGTGCCCAGCGGCCGCCATGCCGATGAAGGCCCAGCGGCACGCAAGGTCGCCGATCGATTCAGCAACGTCGAACATGTCTTGATCCGTACCGACGGCACCTCCCCACTGGATAACCTCCACGAGACCACAGAGATGCTGGATCGAGCGCCACTCAACGCCTGTAACGTGGCCTGGGCGGCAGCCATTCGGGAGGACGCCGCCAGGCGCGGTGTCAAAGCGCTGTTGTGCGGCGACAAGGGCAATATGGGCATCTCCTATGACGGCATGCCCTATCTACCGCAGCTGCTACGCACTGGCCGTTGGCCGACCCTATGGCGGGTCTACAAGGAGATGAAGCGCCAGTACCCCACCATGACATGGCGCCAGATGGTTAAGTTCTCCACTGCCCCGCTACTCCCCCGCCCGCTGTGGCAGGCATTCGAAAAGTATCGCAATCGGGCGTGGGAGCTCAGCAACCACTCTGCCGTCAGTCCCCGACTGTCGCGCAACCTGAATACACGCAAGCGTGCCAGTGAGCTGGATTTTGACCTGACCTACCAGCCTCCCGCCAATGGCCGACAGCACCGCATCGACGTGCTCTACCTCACCGACACCGGTGAGTACAATGCTGCCGCCAACGTTGACGGCGTCGAGTATCGCGACCCCACCGCCGACGTGCGTCTCATGGAGTTTTGTCTGGCAGTGCCCGATTCCCAGTATCTGAAAGACGGCGAGCCACAGTCGCTCCTCAAGAAGCTGATGGCAGACGTGCTTCCTGACGAGATTCTGCATGCCAAGACACGCGGCCTGCAGGCCGCCGACTGGTACGAGCAAACCGAGCAAGCCATTCCCGAACTGCGTGCAGAACTCGAGCGGCTCAAGGCGCATGGCAGTGCTAGCCACTTTTTGGACCTTGACGCGCTGCAACAGGCCCTGGATGAGTGGCCAAAGGGGGGATGGGCCTCCCCAGAGATAGAGAGGCGCTACCGTTACAAGCTGCTGAGAGGGCTGTCGGTGGGAACCTTCATCCGCTATGCGGACGAAGAAAATGAGTAACTTTGTGTAAAAAAATAAGTAGATGAGTATCCAACCACTCGCTATACTGGAGGGGTTGCCATTCAATCCGGCAACGCAACTAAAGGATGAACATTATGACCCAGATGGATCGCAAGCCCTATGCTAGCCCTTCCGTTCAGGAGCTGGGCGCTCTGAAAGACATCACCGAGTCAGGTGGCCTGCCGCTCGCAGACACCCCTGGGGGTTCAGACGGCACCGCCAACAAGCCGGGCTCCTAAGCTCAGCTTGCGTTGATGTCTAGCAAACTAGCCGCATATTGCCACTTCGTGGCAATATGCGGCTCTTATTGAAAAGTCATCGCTCATAAATGCAAAAGATGGCCGTAAGACCCCAGTCATATACATTAACCATATCTAGCTGAGTATGAAAAAATGTCATCCTCTACGATCTCTTCTACTACCCTACTCAAGCGCAACCCAGACATGGTAGCAGCCAACATCGACGGTGACGTCGTGATGATGGGAGTGGATCAAGGGCAGTACTATGGCATCTCAGGCGTTGGATCGCGCGTCTGGGAACTGCTCGAGGAACCGATCTCTATCGACGGCATCACGGAAGTTATCTGTCGAGAATATGAGACCGACTCGGCGACATGCCATGACGATATGTCGAAATTCGTCAACGAGCTAGTGAAGATCGACTTGATAGAAGTCGTAGAATAGGGCGTCTACTGCGTGGGAACTTACTTTCAAACCCAGAAGATGGGGTTTATGAAGAAGGTCAGGCGTAAGGCGACTAGCTTCTTGCGCCAACCTGGCTTTGCCAAACGCTGGCTCCCCTTACTTTGGATACTGCTTGGATTGAGCAGAATGACGATTCTGGTTTTCTCGTTTCGTCGCCTGGCTCCCCATCTCGGCAATCCAGTGGGCATCTCCGCGTGTATTCCCCTGCTAACTCCTCAGCAAGAAAACAAAGCAGCCCAAATTGGCCAAGCGATCAGGCTTGCCGCACGCTATACGCCATGGGTCTCCAACTGTTTCCCTCAAGCAGTTACCGCTCGACTGCTTCTCGGCTTGTATGGCATTCCCTACTCGCTGTACTTCGGCGTCATGCGCGACCCCAGCACTGGTGAGTTCAAGGCCCATGCCTGGGTAGCCGCCGGCCGTGTGGCGGTCACCGGGGGATACGGCTTTAACCTTTTCACTGTCGTTGGGTGCTACACCTCTCTCTCACAGAACGCGTAAGGCCCAACTCGGCCTCCGCTTGCCCAGCCCGAACAAGCCCCCCTGATATGTTCCTCCCAGAACAGCCGGGTGGTGTCCTGAAAACCACTCGGCTCGATCAATCACCCAAGGTGTAATTTGCTTTGTGCGTCATCATCATGCATGGCGCTCTTTACCGACGACTAACATTAAATGCTCAAGAAGGTACCACCACTACCCCACCTTAAATGTAACATTTTGATACGCAACCTGACGGTGAAGCTCACACCTAATTGTGATTTTTCCTAACACCAAAAAATAACATTAAAAATCAACAGCTTGTAGAAGATTGCATTGAGTAAACTGCGAATGATGTGCTTGATGGCAGGGTGGCCAGCGGCTAAGATTTGACAAGAATGTAATCAGATGTATCCAGGGAGTGGCGATACATCAAGAGCATTCTAACAGAGCAGCAGGGGTGAAGTGTCCATCAAGGTATACGTCTCAATAGCACCATGGAGTAGTCGCATGAAAACTGATAAGAAAGAAAAGTATGTTTCACCGGTAATAGTCTCGCTGGGTTCGCCTTCTGAAATTACCCAATCCGGCGACCTGCCAAACGCAGACACACCTGGAGGCTTGAACAATACGGCTAATAAGCCCGGCTCCTGATGTAGTAGCCGTCTAAAACATTGCGTACTACACAATACAACTTCCCAAGGACGGAAAATTATCACCAGCAGGCTAATCAATCATTGTGTAGTACGCACAATGCTTTCTGCGAATAGCAGCTTGTTCTTCAAGAAGGCTATACGCTACCAGTATGTTGTTGCCATAGCGTTTCCCAATTAAGGCCCAAGAAACTAGGGCCTGTAGTCGCTTCGGAAAACACAATGCTGTTATGCCGCGCATTCCACTCCATGATTTTGGCTCCCTCTTCGCGATCTATCGCAATATCCCAGCCAATACAGCCCAGATGCGGAAAGTCCTGGTGAAGGCGGCGACACACTGCTGCTGCTTGATGAAAGGCGGGAATTTGAATATTGCTGAACGAAGTCCCCGTATCGGGATGTGACTCGACTTGGCGCCAGTCAGGCATGAAGCCGCGTGGCCAAAGTACCCCCGTTGCCATCTCGACAGGCACTCTGATTTCACTTACCGCCCTGACATAGCGATCATGCGCCCTTCCCAACCTGAGATCGGCTGCTCGCAGCTCGACACTGCCATCCGGCATTTTGGCGGTGGTAAGTCTTAGCGTAGCGGTGGAATTGGGCGTCAGTGCGTCGAATATCTGATGTTGAATCACCGGACGCTGGAAAACCCCATCGGGTAATCTCGCCAGTGTCTCAGGACTGATATCGCCTCTTCCAAGAATGCGAATGCCCTGGCCCTGAAAGGAGCGATCGGGCTTGAAGAAGACACGTTCGTCTGCCGCGAACAGCAGATCAATCAAGGCAGGGGCTCTCACCACGGAATAGTCCGCAGCATAACCTATCCCATCGATGAGATAGGCGATATCCGGCAAAGCGGTTGAGTTCAGCAAACGCTTGGTCAGGGTCTTGGTATTGGTCGCTTGGCCGATTTGGCCGTTCTTGCATGGCAACACAACTAACTGATAGTAATCGCCAGGGATCCATCCCTCCACGAATGCACCATGAACGGCAGAATATACCTTCAGCCAGGGGGCGTATTTCGCGCTACCTAATACCTCGTGGGCATAGTCACGCGCCTGCCGCCGAATAGATGAATCAAGCGCTCCGTTGTACTGCTCGATGTTGGCAAGTAACCGCTGTGCCATCCTGGCGTGCTGGGCATGGCAGCGCTCGCGCTGCACGCGCAGAGCTGCCTGCTTGACGAGGCGCTTGATAGCTGACGCTGCCATCAGCGTGCCATGTCGAACACTGCGAGACCGGCAATACTCACCGCTAGCGCTCCCCGGGGTCCTGGCTCTGCATGATCCTTTCCAGTAAAGGTTCAATGCTGGTATTCATATCCTCCAGCGACCAGGGGCGACGGAAACGATAGACCTCAATCTTGCCCGCCAGCTTGGTGCATTCACGCATCAGCCCTTGCGGACTGTGGAACTCAGTGCCCATCTCGGGCCGGTAGAGGGTGGCCATCACCGACTTGAAGGCTTCGACCCCCGTGATGCGCTGGAGGCTCGCTGCTTCGCCCTCCTCCGCACGCTCGAGCATGACCAGCGCCTTGAGCGGATAGGGATGGTCCTGGAAGCCTTTGTTGAGCATCAGGTGATACTTGTCTTCCCGCGTAAGATCGCGGACCAGGCCTTCGGTCTGAATGCCCAGCGCAGCCAGGGCATCCTTCCACAATTTAACCCTGGGTGGCCCGGGGTGGAGGTAGGGAACCTCCTCATGGGGCTTGATCACGGCAACATCGTCGGTCACCAGCGGCCAGCCCTGGGTATAGTGCAACCAAGCGCCGATCGTCGACTTGCCAGCGCCGGAGTGGCCGGTAAACGCCCATACGCCCCCGGGAGTTTTCAAGGCACTGACATGCAGCGGCAACCAGTGCCGTTGATGCAGCAGCCCGCCAAGCGCACTGCCTAGCAGGAACAGGCGAATATCGCCTGGGTCGGCGACAGGGTCGACGCCGCGGGGCACCCGACGGTCGAGCAGGATCCGCTGGCCATGTTCGACCCGGTAGCGGGCAATGCCCTCGATGGTGATCTGGCAGCGATCATCACCCATCTCCAACCAGCCCTTGCGAAAGGTGGCGTCGTCCAACTGATCCGCAACGCCGGGCGTCTCTATCACGACATCGGGTTGGTCGCAGGGCGCAATGACCGGCAGCTCGGGCAGTTCCAAGCGGGACTCTATCTTCAAACCATAGGTGTGGTAGTAGTAACGCGCATCGCTGGCAGGCACATTGCCGCGTCGCTCATCCTGCATGGATGCGGCACGACCTGACACCGGCTCTTTTCCTTGACTGGCCACTATCCAAACTCCCTTATTCTATCGTGCTCGTAAGCACTGCCCCCTACGCCACCGCCACCGCAGAAACAAGCCTGCGGCGCCGAGGCGCCGCAGGCCGTGAGTGGCTAGTGCCCTTGCATCATGAGTACTCGGGCTCATCCGGATAGCTTGGCTTCTTGGAACGCCAATGATCCAGCTTTCTCTGCCACAGATAGTGCTTCCAGCCCCAAAATTCAGTTTTTTCTGCCATGGAGCCGATGGCTACCACAGCGGGTGACTCGTATGCCTTACGGCTTTCGGAACCCTGCATGATCTTTTCTCCTGATTGCGGATAACAAACAGTGTTTTTATTAACAAAAAATAACCTGCGGTTACACTATAAATCGTCCTAAGCAATAGTCAAATCCATCTGATGCAAAAGTGGCTCGAGAGAGCGAGATACCTCCTGCAGATCCCAGGGGCGTCGGTAGCGGTAGACGCGTATGCGCTCGGCCAGCGCCTGGCAATCCCGCATCATCGCCTCTGGCGGGTTATACGGGCGACCCAGTTCGGGTCGATAGAGCGCTTCGAGCAGCAGAAACAGAGCTTCGGGTCCCTGCACTTCCGTCAGTTGCACGGGCTCATCGCCGCCTCCCCGTTCCAGCACCACCAACGCCCTGAGGGGCTCAGGCCGTGATGCCTGGCTTGCCTCGAGCGTCAGGTGGAACTTGTCGACGCGCGTCAGATCGCGCTGCGCGCCCTGGGTATCCCACTCAAGCGCTGCCAGCGTCTGCTTCCACAGCTTGACCTTGCGCGGGCCAGGGTAGAGCAGCGGCTCGGCATCGGCAGGCTTTACGACGGCCACATCATCGGTGACCAGCTCACACCCATGATAGTGATGCAGCCAGGCGCTGAGGGTGGACTTGCCAGCACCGGATTCGCCGGTAAAGGCCCATACGCCGCCGGGTGCCTTGATGGCGCTGACATGCAGCGGCAGCCAGCCACGCTGGTGCGCCAGCACGCCAAAGGCGGTACCCAACAAGTAGACGCGGATATCGGAGGGCGCAGCCGGCTCGTCGCCACTGCCTGAGTCACGCCGGTCGACGACGATCCGCCGGCCGTCTTCAATGCGATAGCGGGCGATGCCATCGACCCGCACCTGGCATTGACGCTCACCCAGCTGCAGCCACTGGTTGACCGCCCTGCCCCCCTCCAATACATCCTCGACCTCGCCGACCACTATCTCGACATCCGGTGAAGCGCAGGGTGGGGTCTCGGTGAGCTCTGGCAGCGGTATCTGGGAGGCAATATCAAACCCATAGGTGTGATAGTGGTAGCGTGGCCTCACAGACGCAGGTCTGCCTGCCCCTTGGGTAGCAGATACTTCAGGTCGTACAGCACGTGTTCCGGCTTGCCCCAGGCGCGCATGACCGATGCCCCGAGATCACGGAACTCGCGGTGCGCCACGGCGAGAATCACGGCGTCATAGGCGCCGTCCTCGGGCGACTCGATGGGCCGTATACCGTACTCACGTTCAGCTTCGTCCTTGCTGACATGCGGGTCAAAGACGTCGACCTGAATATCGTACTCACCCAGCTCCTTGAGAATATCGACGACCCGAGTATTGCGCAGGTCGGGGCAGTTCTCCTTGAAGGTCAGCCCCATCACCAGCACGCGCGCCTTCTCGACGTGAATGCGGCTCTTGATCATCTGCTTGATCAGCTGCGACGCCACGTAGGCGCCCATGCCGTCATTGATGCGTCGCCCGGAGAGGATCACCTCGGGGTGGTAGCCTACCTGCTGAGCCTTGTGCGTCAGGTAGTAGGGGTCCACGCCGATGCAGTGCCCACCCACCAGCCCCGGCCGAAACGGCAGGAAATTCCATTTGGTGCCAGCCGCCTCGAGCACCTCCTCGGTGTCCAGCCCCAGTCGGTTGAAAATCATCGACAGCTCATTGATCAAGGCGATGTTGACGTCACGCTGGGTATTCTCGATCACCTTGGCCGCCTCGGCGACCGCGATCGAACTGGCCTTGTGGGTGCCGGCCGTGATCACCCGCCGATACAGGGCATCGACGAAGTCGGCCACCTCCGGGGTAGAGCCCGCGGTCACCTTCTTGATGGTGGTGACGCGGTGCTCCTTGTCGCCCGGGTTGATGCGCTCGGGGCTATAGCCAGCAAAGAAGTCACGGTTGTAGACAAGCCCGGAGATGCGCTCGATGACCGGCACGCAATCCTCTTCGGTGGCCCCTGGGTAGACCGTTGACTCATAGATGACGATGTCGCCCTTGGCCACCACCTGGCCCAGGCTTTCACTGGCCTTGATCAGCGGTGTCAGGTCGGGGCGCCGGCTGCTATCGATTGGCGTCGGCACGGTGACGATATAAACGTTGCAGTCGCGCAGAGCCTCGAGCTCGCCCTCGAAGCTGAGCTGCGTCGACTGCGCCAGCAGCTCCGGCTCGACCTCGAGGGTCTGGTCGATGCCGTCGCGCAGTTCACTGATGCGGTTGGCGTTGATATCGAAGCCCACGGTAGGCATCACCTTGCCGAACTCTACGGCGAGTGGTAGCCCCACGTAACCCAGGCCGATGACTCCCAAACGAACGTTATCCATGCTCAGCATTGCGATGTCCCTTGTGATGGTGTGTTGATCTCGGTGCGATACCCGTTGGGGTTATGGCGCTGCCAGCGCCAGGTGTCGGCCATCATCTCGTCGAGGCCGCGAAGCGCCTGCCAGCCCATCTCTCGGTGGGCCTTGTGCGGGTCCGCCCAGAACGCCGCCAGGTCCCCTTCGCGGCGCGGTGCAAAGTGGTAGGGAATCGGCCGCTCGCTGATACGCGCGAACGCCTCGACGACCTCCAGTACGGAAAGCCCCTGGCCGGTCCCCAGGTTATAGACATGCGTGCCGGGCTCGTGCAGGCGCCCCAGCGCACTGACATGCCCCTCCGCTAGATCCATCACGTGCAGGTAATCCCTCACACAGGTGCCATCTGCGGTGGCATAGTCGTTGCCAAACACCGTCAACGAGGGCCGGCGCCCAACCGCCACCTGGGCGATGTAGGGCATCAGGTTATTGGGAATGCCCTGCGGGTCCTCCCCCAGCTTGCCCGACGGGTGCGCGCCGATAGGGTTGAAGTAGCGTAGCAGCGCCACGCACCAGCGCCCGTCACTCAGCACCAGATCCTCGAGGGCCTGTTCCACCATCGCCTTGGACGTGCCATAGGGGTTCGAGGTACGGCCACGTGGCATGCTCTCGTGGTACGGCACCGGCGCGTCGGGCCCATAGACCGTGGCCGAGGAGCTGAACACCAGGCGGAAAACCCCGGCCTGCTGCATCGCTTGGCACAGCGTCAAGGAGCCGTTGACGTTGGTGTCGTAATAGGCCAGCGGCTGCGCGACACTTTCGCCGACGGCTTTCAGACCCGCGAAATGAATCACCGCATGAATCGCGTGCTCGCTGAAGAGCGTGTCCAGGCATGCGCGATCGCGCACGTCGCCCTCGATGAAGGTCAAGGCGCGGCCGGTAATCTGCTCGACGCGGCGCAGCGCCTCCCGCGATGCATTGACGAGGCTGTCCAGCACCACCACCTCGTATCCCGCCTCGAGAAGGGCCAGCGCGGTGTGCGAGCCAATATATCCCGCGCCCCCCGTGACAAGAATCTTGCCTTGCTGCATATCAGTATCCGGCATCGATGCTCACCGCCGTAGTAAAGGGTTTGCCCTGCTGGTAGGCACGCAGGTTATCGGTGAACACCCCAATCGCTCTCTCGAGGTAGAACGGCGTGGTGCCCGACACGTGCGGCGTGATCAGCAGGTCGCTGCGTTTCCATAGTGGCGACTCGGCAGGCAATGGCTGCTGCTCGAAGACATCCAGGGCGGCGCCCTTGAGCGTGCCGCTGTCCAAGGCCCGCAATAGCGCCTCGCCGTTTACCACCCCACCACGCGAGATATCGACGAGCACCGCGCCAGGCTTGAGCTGAGCCAACAGCGCATCGCTCACCACCCCATAGGTGGCCTGAGTCAGTGGCAGGCAGACGACCAGAAAATCGGTGCGCGCCAGTTCCGGCCCGATCTCCTCCAGCGTCACCACCCTGTCGACGCCGGCGATGGCGCGAGGTGTGCGCTGAGTGCCCACCACCTGCATATCGAACGCCTTGGCGCGCCGTGCAAGGCTCTGGCCGATATGGCCAAGCCCCAGCACGGTGAGCTGGCTACCGGTCAGCTCGCCCAGCCAGCTGCGCTGCCATAGCGCCTGCCTGGCCTGATCGTGAAAGCGGCCGAACTGCTTGGTGAAGTAGAGCATGGCACCGATGGCGTACTCGCTCATCGGCGCCCCGTGTACGCCGCTGCTCTTGGTCATCCAGATCGAGGACTTGTCGAAATCCATCGACCAGATCTTTTCCACGCCGGCGGAGAGAAAGTGCAGCCAGCGATACGTGCCGAGCCTTGCCAACGCATCGGGCAGCCACGGCAGCGTCGGGGTAATCACCACATCTACCTCGGCATGGGCCGGCACGGCCTCAACGCTGTCGGCAAAAAGGAGCTCCGCCTCGGGTAGCGCTGCCCGCAGGGTGTCGGTCACCAGGACGCGCTGCTGTGCAAGCACCTCGGCTTTCTGGAGGTAGAGTACGCGCTGGATGGGTGGCGGCATCATGCAGCTCCCCGGCTACCCAAGCGGTAGGCACACTCGGCGAGTTGGCGCTGATTCTCCAGTAGTGAGGATTCGTCGGCGCTGCGCCAGTGCGCCTCGGCCTGGCGCAGCTTGGCGATCTCGGCGGGGAAGTCGAGCGTTTCAAGCAGGCCTGCCGATGTCGCGGCTCCGGCGTGGAATGCCCGCGACAGGATGATCCACTGCGAGCCAAGCCGCACGTGCTCGCCAAGCACGGTTTCGGCGGGTAGCTCGCCCTGCCCAATCCGCGCGACGCCACCGACGCCCCACGCCACCCCAGCCTGGTTGAGTTGTGCCGCAGCAGGGTCCAGCAAGCGTGCCGCCATGGGCTCGAACAGAAAGCCCAGGCCCATGCTCAAGGAGAGATCGTTGAGGCCGATGTGCACTTCATCATGCCCCGGCGTCAGCAAGCCGATCCAGTCGGGTAACCGCACCAGCGAGGCGGCCGTCTCGGCCAGAAACGTCACGGGGACGCGCCCATTGACCATGTCCAGGAACCTGCCAACCTCCTCGCGAGTGGAGAACATCGGCAACATCAAACGCTGCGCGCCGTGGTCTAGCGCACCCTCCACTTCTTCGCGGGTCGATGCATTGAGCGGATTCAGCCGCACCATCAGCTCCGCGCGTTTCAGCACCGCCGCGACCGCAGCAATCTCTTCGAGGGAGTGCGCCGCCTTGTGGGTGTCCAGGTGCCCCTGACGCTCGGCCTTCCCCAGCACCTCCTGATCCATGAAGATGCGCGCCACGTCATGCTGCTCGATGAACGCGGCCACATCCGGGCTTGCCGTAATCATCATGAAGTTGAGCTGGCTCATCGCATGGCCTCCTCAACGTCGCTGTCCTTGGGCGGCTGCCCATTCAACCGGTCACGATAGGTGCGCCAATTGAGCCCCGGCTCACCATAGATTCCACTGCCCATCACCACCACCTTGACCGTCAGCAACAGGATCTTGAGATCCAGTGCCAGGCTCTGCTTCTCGACGTACTCGGCATCGTGGGCCAGCTGCTCCAGCCAGCCCAGGCTGCGCCGACCTCTGACCTGGGCAAGGCCGGTCAGCCCTGGCCGCACGCTGAAGCGCGATTTGTATCCCGGCGGCACCACCTCGGTCTGCTCCATCAGCACCGGCCGAGGCCCGACCACGCTCATGTCACCCTTGAAGATATTGATAAGCTGCGGCAGTTCATCGAGGCTGGTGGCGCGAATGATACGGCCGGCCCGGGTAATTCGCGGGTCGTGCCCTGCGCTTACCACCTGCTCCTGATGCTGGTCGATGCTCTCCGGCGCACGATGCTGCATGGTACGAAACTTGAAGATGCTGAACGGCCGTTCATTGCGCCCGGCGCGCTGCTGCATGAAAAACACCGGCCCCGCGCTATCCAGCTTGATCCACACCGCGACCAGCAGCAGCAGCGGTGCCAGCACGATCAAGCCCGCTCCGCTGGCAATCACATCGAAAAGTCGTTTGATGCCTTCCCTCATGCCAACTCCATTGCCTCTAGAATCACTTTATTCACCTTGCGAACGTCGTAGTGACGCTCGACCAGTGTCCAGGACGCCTCGGCCATCTGCGGCACCAGCGCTGGCTCCTCGACGAAGCGTCGCATCGCCTCCAGCAAGGGCCCACTGGTGCGTGGCGCGACCAGAAAGCCGTTTACACCATCTTCCACCGTCTCCCGACAGCCCGGCGCATCGCTGGTGATGATTGGCCGCCGCATGCTCATCGCCTCGAGCACCGAGCGTGGCGTCCCCTCGCGATACGAGGGCAGCACGAACACGGAGCACTGCGCTATCCACGGCCGAACGTCTGACACGCCGCCGATGAACTCCACGCACGCCTCCTGCTTCCAGCGTTCGAGGTCTTCGACAGAGCAGGAGTGTGGCAGGTTGGGGTCGTGCGGGCCGACCGCAATAAAACGCGTCGCGGGGTATTCGGTACGCAACTGGCCAGCTGCCTCGCAGAACTCTGCCACGCCTTTCTCGGTCAACAGCCGCCCGATGAACAGGAACGTCAAATCCCCTTCCGGCAGTGGGGTGGCGGTAAAGCGCTGCATATCCACCCCTGACCCGTAGGTGCGCACGGCCTTGCCGGGATCGCGCAGGATGCCGCGCTCGGTAAATTCCTGGAGGTCATCGGGATTCTGGAAAAACACCTTGCGGTTGCAGGCAAGGCCGGCTCGATACAGCCACGACACTACTTTCTGCAAGCGACGATTCTTGGGGCTGTCAGTCGTGAACACATGGCCCAAACCGGTAATCATCGAGTAGATGCGCGGCACTCCCGCAGCCTTGGCCGCCAGGCTGCCGTATACAACCGGCTTGATGGTATAGCCGAATACCGCCTTGGGCTTGAGCCGGCGGATCAGGCGATAAAGCGACCACAGCGTCTTGATATCATGTAGCGGATTGATGCCGGTACGCCCCATTTCGATCGGGTGGATCTCGATGCCCAACGCCTCGACCTCAGGCAGGTAGTCGGCGGTGGGCACCGCCGCCGCCACGACCAGCCCTCGTGCCTGCATCTCTTTTACCAGGTCCCCACGGTTGGCGATCAGGGAGCGCGCATTCCCTGCGATGATCAATAAATCCACGAATCAATGCCTTCTCAAACGGATGGATAATCTATCGAAGGACGAAGCGGCCAGCAGCGTGCAGAGAGCCAGGAATTTCGTCCGATGCCTAATAGCCGTGCCGATATTGGTCACCCCGATAGCGAATACGAAGATCAATGCGCCCGCCATGAACATCAGCGCAAGACACTCCTCCTTGCGCCTGACTCGATGCCAGCCCTTATATAGGCGCCAAGCAAGAAACATGTACATGCCCGAGGCCAAGACACCCATCAATTGACGCGGGCTACGTAAATCCCAAGGAAAGGGTGAGAACGTGAAGTAGGCCACCCGCATGGGGATCAGCCACGGCTGGGCATAGGGATTACCTCGTGCAACAAAGCTAGGATACGCCGAACCACCACGGCCCTCCCTCTGGAAACGAGACTCGATGAGCTCCTCTACGCCCCCGTCGTCATCATCCCCTCCGATGGTGATCCCTTTAGCCAAGTTGATACCACCGCTACCTACGACAATCAGCATGGCCACGGCGAAAAGCGCCACAGCAGAGAAGAACTTGCTGGCCACTTGACGAGTCGTCGCCCCGCCCTTGATCGACGACACCAGTGTTCTGAACGAAAAGTATCCCAAGTACAAGGCAATACCCACCATGGCCCCAATCCATCCCGGGTGAATCATCAGCGCCACGGCAAACATGGAGAAGGCTGCAAATATCCAGATAGTCCCTTTACCAGACACCCAGTTAAGGAAGAAATATACGCCCAGTAGAAAAACGACGATGGAAAACTCTTCGCGTAGTGCTATCACCGAGTTGAATGCTGCAAAAGGAAACAGTGCCATGATATAGGCACTGATGATTGCGGGCTTCCTACCCCACAAGCGGTACGCCATGATGCCGGTGAGAAATATCCCTATCAAGCCTGCCAGGAAATTCAGCACAGGCAATACGAAGTGATTATAACCAAATGCCTTTAGAAAAACCGCGCCAATAGTACTGTATACGTAAGAAGCACTATAGTTGAAAGTGTTAAACAGACGATCCCAGTCCAGCAAAGACCATTGATATGCTGTTCTGGTGAAAACGACAGCATCGCCCTCCGCCCCAGGAGGAGAAAAGATACCGTAGTAGTCAAGCACCATCAATAAAGCCCGAAACGCAAAGCCAACCATGATAGGCCATAGCAGCCAACGATGCTTCATGGACACCATCAAGCAAAAAACGAATGACAGCGCAAGCATCACAACAACAAAAAGTGCCGGTATCATATATGTCTCGTCAAAGGGCCAGTGTCAGACCGTTATAGCTTCTTGGTATAAGGCAATATGCTTATCGGCAGAAGTTTTAATCAAGTAATCACCCGAGTAATCAAGCGCGTTGCGGGAGAGCAAATGGCGCAACTCACTATTCGTCAGCATTTTTTGTAATGCTGCAGCATACCCCTCTTCATCCAACTCGTCGACAACAATGCCATTACATGCTTTGTGCACGATTTCAGCACACCCTCCGACGTTGGTCACTACAACCGGAAGCCCACTGAGAGTCGCTTCTATCTGGGCAATCGGTAGCCCCTCCCAGGCAGATGACATGACAAAGACATCGGCATCGTAAAGCAGCTCATCTACATTGCTAACATTACCCAGAAACTCCACACGGTCTGATAGCCCTTTTTCCCGCACCAACTGCTCCAAACTTTCGCGTAGCCCGCCTTCACCGGCTATTTTCAAGTGATAACGGGCGTCGGTTAATTTGGCTAGTGAAGATATCATCAGCGACAGGTTTTTTTGATCAGACAATCTTCCGACACTGATTAACTGCACTATATCATCAGCCGAGTGCTCACCACCTCGTATACGTCTTTGAATGCGCTCCGGTGTCACGCCATTATCGATTCTTTCGACCTTCTTACGAGAAACACCTTCTAGAAGCTTCTTGCAAGCTAGACAGATACCTATATACCTGGAAACTTTCATGTCCAGCAGCTTGTAAATTATCGATTTAGCACCAAGGCGAATATTGTGATGGGTGTAAACGACTTTTGCATTTTTCACGAAGAGCGAAAAAATGGCAGCATAATACAAGTGACAGTGCACAACATCCGGGGAAAATCTATCAGCCACCTGATTGATTTTCCTGACACCGCGCCACGGCCTCTTTCGAGCATCCTTGCCAATAAAGTCATACTCGATGCCATGGCTTTCAATTTCATTTAAAAAGCCAGCTTCAAAACCACCATCCCTTCCTGCTTCCGAGGCTCTGTCTAGAAAAAGAATAAACACCTCATGTCCAGCCTTGACCATCTCAACCGAAAGATCTCTAACATAAATTTCAGCTCCACCCGCAGCTGCAGAAGAGATAATGTGAAGAATTCTCATAAATCAACTCTTGTCGAAGTCATATTCGAACCGATCTGCATCGTCCTGATAAAGAGACCTGACCAGCTCGATCATATCATTGTTGACATAGTCATCACGATAATCGGCACGATCTGATGTGGTATTCTCGCGGCCGACATTGATTTTTTTATCAAGCTTACCTTCGACATGCTTTATGTCCGCGTCAAGATACTCAACCTTGCCTACATAATCGGTCAAAAGCCGGCCATGCATATCAACGATGAATTTGCTCTGCGGCTGAAAAACAAAATCCACCTTGGGCAGTTCCTGCTTAGCCAGCCACTCAAAAAGAAAACGCTCGAAGCTGTCAAACTCGGGAATCTTATACTGCTCTGGGCGATACATCCCCATGCTATTAGTTTTGCCTACTTTTGCAAAACGGTAAGCCGATAGAACACGATCCCATGGATTTCTGACAAACGAAAAAACAAACGATTTACCAAATAGCTTGGGAAAGTGCGATTGGATCTCACTAGCGGTATAGTGGCCTAACGTTCGTCCATATATAGCCTTGTTCAAGCTAGTACCGGCAGCTTTGGGAATGTGTATGTAAATACAACCATTCTTTTTCCAGTACGAGTAGCGTCTATACAGGTTTATCTTGTGCTTGATGTCTTTACTGTTCATTTATCTTCCTTGAAACCAGCTGGGCATACTGCGCTGTCACAAATGGTATAGTGAATTTCTCAAGGTGTTTGCTAAGATCATCACTCATTTTTCTGGCACTTGTGTCATTGGATGCAATATAACTGCCTTCCGGAAAAATACGCGCGATCGCCTCAGCCATTTGTTGATAGTTGCCGATGTCTACGAGGTTGCCAAACTTACCATCGCCGAGTATCTCCCTCGGGCCGCTGGGACAGTCTGTCGAAACCACTTCCACACCGCTACCCAAGGCCTCAATCAGCGCATTAGGTAACCCCTCCCAGCGTGACGAAAAAAGGAATAGATGATAATTTTTTATTTTCTTTTCTATATCTGGATCAAAAGCTTTCAAAAAGACACGACCTGTCAGGTCCCGACTCGCTATTTCGCTCTTAAGCTCATTCTCAAGATCACCTTCGCCATATATATCCAGCTCTATATCGATACCCAGCTCACGAACAGCATGATCGATTGTCAGCACCAGCATCCGTTGGTCTTTAGCTTTTGTCAGCCTTCCTATGTTGACCGCCTTGATGCGCTGTTTGCCTGCACTGTTTGAATATTCCAACCCAGTGGGGGAAACAGGAAGCTTATCGAACACGGGATTGTAAATACAGTGCACTTTCTTTTCATTGATCTGATAGTACTTGCAAAGCGACGCACCTGAGTCCTCCGAATTCACAAGCACCATCGGCGCGCTCTTGCATGATAAACCATGCAGAAAAGAAAGCACTCTGATCAACGGTGTCATTTTTAAATTACGGTATTTCTCCGACACGTCGATTCTTACATTAGGCACACGTAGGCACTTATAAGGCCGTGACAGCAGGCATCCAAAATATGTGATTATATTAGGTATATCAGTAAAGGAGAGCACAGCATCCGGACGCTCTGCTTTAATCGCCCTGCTAACAGCCCACGCGCGTGACACTGGATTACTAGCTGAAATCTTTTTTAACGAAACAGCGTCATCTACCTCGTACTCCTGCCCTTTTTTAGACCGCCAATATAGATAAACAATATCGTGACCTAAATCTGCAAGAGCACTCGATAATTTAACCGCTACTTTCTCGGCACCGCCACCGCCAAACGAGGAGCACACAAACATTATCTTCATGTTGGCGTCTTCCTGATGCTGGCCGTGAACTTCGTGACAGGAAGCGGCACGATAAGCTTCAACAATTGCTTAACCCCGGCCAAGTCTAGACATGAATAATAGATAACACTCAATTCGGAAAGAGAAAAATCGCCACTTCGCTTTCGTGCAGCTAGCCAGGAAATATTCTTTCTATTAGAGAGCTTTTTAAGCCGGCTCTTGACTTTGCTGTCGGGATTGTTTTTTATGAAATCAATGACAGTCTTCTGGACCGGATGCTGCCTTTCCACCTTTGACTTGCCGTATATAACCCCACTATTATCCAGTGCATAGCATGACGTCACCACCGGTGATACAACGATGGAGCCACATTTCAGTAAAAGCCTTAGCCAAAGGTCACTATCTCCGCCTCGCTTACATTGGCCTGCTGGAAACCCTCCCGCTTCTATGAAGAGCTCTCTTTTAATGGCAACCGCATTGGTGTGAAATATATCTCTACGGGAAAATCTTGCCAATGCTGTATCACGGTCTATTTGCTCTTCCCGGGGATGGAAGAAACCACTTTTCTCACCCCGGAATATCTTATCTCTCGAGAAACTAAAAAAATCCACTTCTTCATATTTTTCAATGAGATCATGAGCTGCTTGCAGATGATTAGAGTACCAAACATCATCCGCATCGAGGAAAGTTACCCACTTATTATTTGATTTTTCTACACCCAAATTTCTCGCTGCGTACCCCCCAGGACCTGGTGTGTCGCGCTTAAATATTCTTACCCTATCCGATTCATAAGGACGCAGCAGCTCGGCACTACCGTCGGTAGAGCAATCATCAATCAAAATCAGTTCATAGCCATCGTAGGTTTGTGCGAGTACAGACTCAATCGCAGCAACGACATGCTCTTTCTTATTATGTACGGGAATTATCACTGAAAACATAGCATGATTTCCACTAGCTAAGGTGATCGCGACGCTCACAACACGTGCTTAACGACTTTAGAAATTAATGCTTGTTCATTGTCGGACATTGTTTTGAGTACTATTTCACCGTGTACCGGCGGCTCATACGGACTATCAATCCCGGTAAAGTCCTTGATCTTACCTTCCCGCGCCTTCTGGTACAGGCCCTTGGGGTCGCGCTGCTCGCAGACGTCCAGCGGGGTGTCGACGTGCACTTCGATGAAGGCGTCCTGGTCGAACAGGGCGCGCACCGCGTCGCGGTCTTTGCGGAACGGCGAGATAAAGGCGGTGATGACGATGATGCCGGCTTCGGCGAATAGCCGCGCGACCTCGCCCACCCGGCGAATGTTTTCGCCGCGGTCCTCTTCGCCCATGCCGAGGTCCTTGCACAGGCCGTGGCGGACGTTGTCGCCGTCCAGCAGCATGGTGTGGTAGCCGCGGCGGTTGAGTTCGATCTCCAGGGCGTTGGCGAGGGTGGACTTGCCGGAGCCGGAGAGCCCGGTGAACCAGATGCACTTGCCGGCGTGGCCGTTGAGCTGCTCGCGCATGGCCTGGGTGACGCTGGTGCGGTTCCAGACAACGTTGGCCTTGCTGTCGTGGGCGCGGTACTCGTAGGGCGTTTCGCTGTCGGTGGGTTGGTGGATCATGCCGGCGCCGACGGTGACGTTGGTCAGTCGGTCGATGACGATGAAGCTGCCGGTGCCGGGGCTCTTGCGGTAGTCGTCCACCGGCACGGGGGCGGTGAGCTCGACGCTGCAGCGGGCGATGCTGTTGAGGTCGAGGTGCTCGGCGTGGCGGTGCTCGAGGGTGTTGACGTCGATCTGGTAGTCAATGGCGGTGACCTTGCCGGCCAGGTCGCGGGTGGCAAGCTTGAGGTCGTAGAGCTTGCCGGGCTCAAGCGCGGTGTCGTGCATCCAGACGATGTCGGCCTCGAAGCCGACCACCAGCGGGACTTCGGCATCGCCGCCCACCAGCCAGTCGCCGCGGGAGATGTCGATCTCATCCTTGAGCGTGAGGGTGATGGCCTGGCCGGGATAGGCGACGTCAAGATCGCCGTCGTAGGTGACGATGCGCTCGACGCTGCTGGTCTTGCCCGAGGGCAGTGCCTTGACCGCTTGCCCGGGGCGCAGGATGCCGGCGGCCAGGGTGCCGCAGTAGCCGCGGAAGTCGAGGTTGGGGCGGTTGACGTACTGCACCGGGAAGCGCAGGTCGCTGAGATTCTGGTCGTGGGTGATCTCGACGCTTTCGAGCAGCTGCAGCAGCGTGGCGCCGGGGGCGCCGCTGGCGTCGCGGTACCAGGGGGTGTGCTGGCTGGCGTCGACGACGTTGTCGCCGTTCAGCGCCGAGAGCGGGATGAAGCGGATGTCCGGGGCGTGCAGCTTGGCGGCGACCTCCTGGTACTGCGCGACGATCTCGTCGTAGCGCGCTTCGGAGAACTCGACCAGGTCCATCTTGTTGATGGCGATCACCAGGTGCTGGATGCCCAGCAGGTCGGCGATGAAGCTGTGCCGGCGGGTCTGGGTCTGCACGCCGTAGCGGGCGTCGATCAGAATCACCGCCAGGCTCGCCGTGGAGGCGCCGGTGGCCATGTTGCGGGTGTACTGCTCGTGGCCCGGGGTGTCGGCGATGATGAACTTGCGCTTGTCGGTGGAGAAGAAGCGATAGGCCACATCGATGGTGATGCCCTGCTCGCGCTCCGACTGCAGGCCGTCGACCAGCAGCGCCAGGTCGACGGCGTCGCCGGTGGTGCCGCTGGTCTTCGAGGCCTGGGTGATTGCCGCCAGCTGGTCCTCGTAGATCATCTTGGAGTCGTGCAGCAGGCGCCCGATCAGGGTCGACTTGCCGTCGTCGACGCTGCCGCAGGTGATGAAGCGCAGCAGGTCCTTGTTCTCGTGTTCCTTGAGGTAGGACTCGATGTCGTCGGCGATGAGTGCGGACTGGTGTGACATTAGAAGTATCCCTCGCGCTTCTTCTTCTCCATGGAGCCGGCCTGGTCGTGGTCGATGGCCCGGCCGCTGCGTTCGCTGGTCTTGGTCAGCAGCATCTCCTGGATGATTTCGGGCAGGGTCGCGGCATGCGACTCCACCGCGCCGGTGAGCGGGTAGCAGCCCAGGGTGCGGAAGCGCACCCACTTCTCCTCGGGCACTTCACCGGGCGCCAGCGGCAGGCGCTCGTCGTCGACCATGATCTGCATGCCGTCGCGCTCGACGATCGGCCGCGGCGCGGCGTAGTAGAGCGGCACGATGGGGATCTGCTCGAGGTAGATGTACTGCCAGATGTCCAGCTCGGTCCAGTTGGAGAGCGGGAAGACGCGGATCGATTCGCCCTTGTTGACCTTGGCGTTGTAGATGCTCCACAGCTCGGGGCGCTGGTTCTTGGGGTCCCAGCGGTGGTACTTGTCGCGAAACGAGTAGACCCGCTCCTTGGCGCGGCTGGCTTCCTCGTCGCGGCGCGCGCCGCCGAAGGCGGCATCGAAGCCATGCTCGGTGAGCGCCTGCTTGAGCGCCTGGGTCTTCATCACGTCGGTGTACTTGGCGCTGCCGTGGTCGAAGGGGTTGATGTTGGCCGCGCGCCCCTCCTCGTTGGTATGCACGATCAGCTCCATGCCCGCCTCCGCCGCCATGCGGTTGCGGAAGGCGATCATCTCCTTGAACTTCCAGGTGGTGTCGATATGCATCAAGGGAAACGGCGGCGTGCCCGGGTAGAAGGCCTTGCGCGCCAGGTGCAGCATCACCGAGGAGTCCTTGCCGATGGAGTACATCATCACCGGATGACGGAACTCGGCGGCCACCTCACGGATGATGTGGATCGATTCCGCCTCGAGCTGCTTGAGGTGGGTTTGACGTTCAGGGGTAATTTCCATAGATAAAGCCGAATAGAAGTATTGGAGCGGTGCTAACCGCGGTAAAGGCCATCAAAAATAACGTAATGATGATGCTGTCTAAGCGCCTTAACGATTCAGTTATGAAGGCACCTTCTTTCTAACAGCTTTGGATAGAGCAAAGGCACCAGGAACTGAGACAATTGGCAGAAATGCCAACTTATCTTTAAATGACAAGCAATGAGAGTGCTGGCGGTAAAAGTCGAGCTTCGGCTTATAAGGTACCCGATAGTCTTTTAAGACTCTTAACACCCATGTCCGGTTGACTTCAGAAAAGACCGCGTGATGCTTATGGTCGGTAAGCTTGTCCAGTTCAACATAGGAGTTCACCCTGGCACTAATGTTGTCAAGACGCTTTGTATAATCATTACGATTTTTTTGCGTCCATGACCCAGGCACGAATGCACGATACACGGACATCGGCTTATTAATATAGAAAGCCCCGCCTCGTTTAGCACCAAAAAAATGAAGGTATATATCGCCAGCAGTTAAATAGGGATGAGTATCACGGAAATTGGCTATTTCATCAGTAATATGTTTCCTGACAAATGTCGAAGCGGTCGGTATTTGACCATGCCTCTTTAAAACAATATCGCCTACCGGCATCAAACCACTTTGATCAAGGTATTTTCCAATCTCACTTTTTTTACCATCGAGCATATTGATTTGATAGCCACTGTGAACACACATGTCTATACCATCATGCTTTTCGAGCACATCAAACTGCTGCTGCAGCTTATTTTCATCTATCCAAAAATCGTCTCCTTCACAAATAGCTATATACTTCCCTTTGGCTCGCTTGTTATTTAATCTCGCTGGACGATTACCCTGAGAATACTGATTAACCTCTTGGAAAATTGGTTTTATTATACTGGGATAGCGATGTTGGTATTCGCGAATAATATCATCAGTGCCATCGCTAGAAGCATCATCATGAATCAATATCTCAAATGGCACATTGGTTAGCTGAGATAAAAATCCGTCGAGAGCGTCCCGAATAAATGGCTCATGATTGAAAGCCATGCAGCAAATACTTATGTGAGGATCGTCAGGACAACCTTGCCAATGACTAAGAATTTCATCTTCGTCCCGTAGCTTAGACATATTTTCTTCCTATCCCACGAATTTTTAGGCGCGAACGAACCAATTCTTCAATTTGCTTGTAAGCCTTCACCTTAAAAATTTTGGCAAGGCCAATATACAGCATCACCCCTAAAGGCGCGAAAAAGAGAAGTTTAACGAGAGGAGACCAAACCAAGTGCTGTACGGAAAAATAAATTCCGGAGAAAATCACTGCCGACAATATAAATGAACTAGCACAATCCGCGAGTTGCTCTCTAACACTATAGCCAATTAGCTTATGTGAATAGTAACTATTGGGAATATATGCAAAGATTGAGAGAAAGATCTGCCCTACCAGTATACCCACCACGCCATATCGATAGCTTATAAAAAGCACAAAGAATGTGAAAAATTTCCTGAATACTGAGATACCAAGATAAATATCAGTACGTCCCTTCACCTTGAGTATATTTAAGTTAATGGCATGCAAAGGATAAAGCATGCTCGCAAGAAACATAATTTGCAAATAGATAGAGGCATCTAGCCAGCGCTCAGGAAGAGCAAACTCAAATAGAGGTTCAGCCAACGATGCAGTTAGCAAAATACAAGGGAATAAAACAAAAGTGGTCGCTCGAAGAACTTTCCTATAGCTTTTCTTTAACCTTACATTGTCATCCTGCATAGTAGCGAGAGCAGGAAATGTTACTTTTTGAACAGCACTGACTAACTGACTCACCACCAGCTCTTTTAGACGGTAAGCAAAATAATACAAGCCAGCAACCGCAGTTCCAAAAACGCTACCAATAGTGAGTACGTATATATTTTTAGTGAAGTGGCTTAAAAGACTAGCCAGAAAAAGCTTATAGCCAAACGAGTACATTTCTTTAAATGAAGACCAACTAAAGGTCAGCGATGGCCTCCACGACTGCAAGCGCCAAAGGAATATTGTTAGCAGCAAGCCACTTAGCATCATCTGAGCCACAAGCGCCCAGACTCCAGCTCCATTGTAGGCGAGAAAAACAGCGAAGCTGCCTGATAATATGCTTGCTGGCACTGATGCTTGAAGCTGCGCTTTAAAGTTCAACTTTCGGCTGAGTATTGCACTCTGAACAATCTGAAAAGAATTTATTATAACTAACAAACCAGCTACTCGGATGAGCAACACAAGCCGAGGCTCATCATAGAAACTGGATATCCATGGGGCCGAGATATACAAAATAGAGTAAGACAGTATGCCAACTAATATATTGGCATAAAATGCAGTGTTGTAATCAGCTTGCTGAGCATTTTTTTTCCTGATTACCGCCTGTTTTAGTCCAGAATCCATTAGGACTGAGGCAATGGTAACAAATACCGACATCATCGCCAAGAGGCCAAAATCTTCCGGAAGTAGAAGCCGAGCAAGAAGTAAGGTAACAGCAATACTGATCCCTCTCTTACTGAGCTGCTCCAAGAAATTCCATAAGACTCCAGCCATTGTACGATTTTTCAGCATTTAAGATTCCCGCATGATGAAAATTACAGTTAAATTATGACTGGCCATACTTATATGTTTCATAAATATCAGAAGGCAACTTGAAAGTTATAAATTCATTTCTATGTAAAATAGCTTCCGCACCATACGCAACCCAGTATTTTATTGCACGTTGATTTTTTTCATGAATCTCAGTGAACAACACTTTCAAACCAAGCATATGAAAAGCAACATCACATCTAGCTAAAAACATTTCCTTAGCGAAGCCTTTTACAGCTGGCTTTTTTATCCAGCTAGCAGCAAATCCGGTCATGTCTTGCCAGTTTATTTTTGAAATCCTATTATATCCAATCAAACCATTTTCATTTTCATAGGCGAAGTAATAATCGACCTCTAAAGACTCTCTTTCTTTATAAGCCCTTATCCATTCTTTTTGCTTTTCAACATCCTCCTCCAAAGTTATCATATACTTCGTCAGCTCAGGACTAGATCTAAGAGATGCTATATCTTTGGCATCAGAAATATCAATAAGGCGTAACGACAGGCCGTATAATTCCACGGGTAATATTTTCATATATCACCACTTATCTTAATTCAATTTCGTAAAATTCTCTAAAAGAACTCAGAACTCTATCCATTTGCAATTTGCTATCAAATTGCATAACCGCTAAAGCAACTCGATCGTATAATGTTTCAAAACGGCTGACCTTATCGCCTTTATCTTTAAATTTGATTAAGCGCAAAATTAAAGGATCAAGACTACTATCTACTGTTATACCTTCATAAATTCCATCTACCTCGCTGAACAATATAGCTGTAGCATAAAACTTCGTATTGTTTTTTAAACCAAACTGGTTTCTTTCATGTAGCTCTGCATGCTTTATTCTATTTAGCGAAATATCAACATTCATTTTTGCCGATCTAAAACCGTATATTTCAGACATAACTTCATGTATAAAGTTTCCACTATGCCTAGGGTTGATCTCAATACAATACAGCTTATCGTCTCTTACTATGAACTCAAAGTTCATAGGTCCCGTGCCGTAGTTTATTTTTTTAACTAAAGAGGATAGAAAGCGCTCAACAGTATGATAATCATAAGTTGATGGAAATGCTGTGGCATAAGAAACGAGGCTATTGAAAGAATCATAATAGTAATCCCCCACTATCATGAAATAAATTTCGTTATCAACTACTAAACAATCACCATTCAATCTATGACTGTAGTTAATATATTCTTCGATTATATAATTTTCTTTTCCTGGGGTACTTTTGAAAAAAGACAGCATTGCTGTTCTACTGCTTATGTGTACAACCCCCCTACTTCCACCGCCGTTTATCGGCTTTGCTATAAGTTCATGTCCGTCTAATGCCGAAACGGCCTCTTCAGAAGCATATACTTTAGGCGATGGCATTTCGTGCTTAACAAGAAAATCCCGGAATACTTTCTTACTTGACACTGTATAATATGCAGTCCTATTAAGCCCTTTCAGTCCTAGTTCTTCTCGCAATCTAATGCCCGTAAGAATACCATGAGAGGAAACAAAGTTCACAACTGCACTAGGGTTAATCGCTTTTGAAATTTCTAAAATTTTGTCTTCATCATAAACGTCAATATTATGCGAAAAACTGGCTAATTTGTGCCCCGGGTGGTTAGGGTTGTTATCAAAAGTATGAACTTCCAAGCCCTTTGACAATGCATACTTTATCCCCTCAGTCTGCTGCTCTCCGGCGACTAAAAAAACAACCTTATCCATAGTAGTCCGCCGTAACGTTAATCAAGTCAAATATCTCACAGGTCGCCATGTCACTAAACTCTGAACCTCCGAAATCAAACAAAAGGACTCCTATTGTTTGATTAGATCCCGTGTAAGCCTTTACTTCGTCACCTTTATCCTTGAAAAGTTTCTTAAAGAATAAACACTTCTCCAGCAAGTCACCGACTATTACCCCAGAGAACTTACCCTCTTTTTCTGCGTGCAGAATATAATGTGCTCCTGCGGCAAAAACCGTGAAGCTTGTGGGAATTTCTTGCTTGCCTAGCGCAAGATCTATGACAGACTTTGTGAAATCAAAACCGCTAAGCCGCTGCTGTATAATTGGCACAAAGTTACCACCATTTCGGGGTCCAATTTCTATAATATAGGCTTTATCGTCGTTACCTATCCGCGCCTCAATGTTGACAGGGCCCTGGAGATAACCGGCTGCCTGAACTAGCTTTTCGGTTTGTTCTACTACTGAATGCATTGCCTTTTCAGAAATATTCGCAGGCCAGCGCGTAGAAATTGGTATAAAACTATTGGTGCCAGTAAAAAAATAATGATCACCCAGATAGTAGTAAATCAGCTTTCCATCTTTAACGAAGGCATCACCATGCACTTGCTTGCCGTCAATAAATTCCTCGATAATACAGCGTCCAGCGCGAGAAAATTGCAGTGCATAGTCAACTGCTTGCTTAAGAGGAGCTGTCTCTCCAGAACTCTTAGTGATACCTTTGCTTCCAGAGGAATCGACCGGCTTAACTATATAGTTCTGTGTCGACTCGATGCTGCTGGGCAACTCGCCCGCTTTAACTGTGTAGCAAATAGGTACGTTAAGACCTACCCTTCTCATCAAATCACGAAACTTATCTTTCTCCGTCAACAACTCGACAGAAAGCAAGCTTGGACCAGGCAAACCTAACACCTCTGCCACATAAGCAACGGTAGGTACCGCGGGATCTGAACAAAAGCTGGTAATAGCATCGGCTCGACAACGTTTAGCAACTTCGAGTACCGCCTCCTTATCAGTGGTACTAGCATCGTAATATTCATCTGACAATGCATGACCAGGATTGTCCGGCAGATAGTCACATGTGATCACATACAGGCCAAGTTCCTTGGCTTTTTCGATCAGTGGTACTTGAAACGGAGACCCACCCAGTACCAGCAGCCTTTTTTGCTCACTCATACTCTATCTCCAAAGCATTGGCCACATGGTCAGCAGGAGCCTCAGAATAAATCGGAAGACATAGAATGCGAGTTGCAATGTCCTGTGATACAGGGCTATTTGCTGGACCATATAGGCTTGTACAATCAAGCGACGGAGAAAAGTAGCGACGCGGTAGTACACCCTGCTCATTTAGCCGGGCGATGACTTTTTTTACATGCGTCTCACTTTCTAGCAGCACAGGAAAGTAGGCATAGTTATTTGTTGCCCCCAACGTGCGCTTCTGAAACACCATCTTGTTGCCCAACGCAGTCATGTACTGATCCCATACTGCTTTGCGAGCCGCGAGATTCCGCTCAATTTCGTCGAGCACACACAGCCCCATGGCAGCTTGGAACTCGTTCATCTTGGCATTGATGCCGATCTCATCGATGCTTTCAGGACCAGTGATACCAAAGTTGATCATCTGCCGGGCGCGCTCCAGGTCTTCCTTGCACTTGAAAACGATGGCGCCTCCCTCCACGGTGTGAAAAAGCTTGGTGGCGTGGAAACTAAGCGTGGCAGCGTCGCCATGCTTGAGCAGGCTTTCGCCTTTATAGGTCACCCCAAAGGCGTGGGAGGCATCGTAGACCACTTTTATCCCATGCAATTGAGCCACGGAGTCGATTGCTTCAACCTCACAGGCGTTACCGAATACATGTACCGGCACTACGGCACGGGTACGAGGTGTGATGGCAGCTACGATCTGCGCTGGGTCGAGACACCAGGTGTAGGGGTCAATATCCACGAAAACTGGCGACACGCCATCCCACTTCAGCGAACTAGCAGTGGCAACGAATGTAAACGGTGTGGTGATCGCCTCAGTGGGCTCTAACCGGCCGGTAATGCCCAGCGCCCGATAGGCTACCTGTAGGGCCAAAGTACCGTTGCTGACCAATAGCAGATTGTCTACACCAAGGTAAGTTTCGAGTCGGGCAGTCAGCTCCTGCACCAACGGGCCATTATTGGTCAACCACCCACGCTCATAGATACCATCTAAGTATCGGTCGAGGGCTTCTCGGCTGGGTAGGTAGGGTTTGGTTACGGGAATCATACTTCAACAACATCCAGTAAATACTGGCCATAGCCGTTCTTAGATAGCCGTTCTCCGGCTTCGATAACCGCCTCGGTGCTCAGCCAACCATTACGCCAGGCAATTTCTTCCAGACATGCGATCTTGTAACCTTGGCGCTTCTCGATGGTTTCTACGAACTGAGCAGCCTCAAGAAGGCTCTCATGCGTGCCAGTATCGAGCCATGCAAAGCCACGCCCCAGCTGCTGGACGCTTAAGTCGCCTCGCTCAAGATACGCTTGGTTCACGCTGGTAATCTCAAGCTCGCCACGATGCGAGGGCTTCACCTGCTTGGCAATCTCGATGACATCATTATCATAGAAGTAGAGACCTGTCACCGCGTAGTTTGACTTGGGCTTGTCAGGTTTCTCTTCAATTGAGAGCGCACGTTTCTGCTTATCAAACTGAACTACACCAAAGCGCTCTGGGTCTTTTACCTGGTAGCCAAATACCGTTGCTCCCGACTCCCGGGCTGCGGCATTTTTTAGCTTAGGGCTGAAGCCTTGACCATAGAAAATATTATCCCCCAGCACCAAACAGACATTATCTTCGCCAATAAACTTTTCGCCAATGATAAATGCCTGTGCCAACCCATCGGGGCTCGGCTGCTCTGCATAGGCTATGTTAATACCAAACTGATGGCCATCACCTAACAGACGCCGGAAGCTCTCGTTTTCTTCAGGCGTAGTGATTACCAGCACATCACGAATACCCGCCAGCATTAACACTGATAGCGGATAATAGATCATGGGCTTGTCATAAATTGGCAGCAACTGCTTGGAGACCCCCATGGTAATAGGGTAAAGGCGTGTTCCGCTACCACCAGCAAGAATAATACCTTTCATAATATGCCCTATTCCTTATTTCCAAATATAACAGAGGAACAAAATTCAAGAACTTTTTCCTTATTACCATCGATATCTTTGGTGGCATCCAACGCAAGGACGGCAACGCCATATTGCTGTAATACGGAAAGTATTTTTCTTTTACTAGCTTTCGATCTTTCAATGAACTCGGTTACTTCTTGTTCACCGGCATAATGAAACCAATCATTTGCAGCCCCAGGCTTCTGAGAGCTTCTTTTTTTCAAGTTCTTGATAATCTGAGCTATGGGCGCGTCATAAAGAATTACTGAGCGGTTGTCGAAAAAACGCTGTAGTGCATCATGTTGGTTTTTTTCCACGCCTTCATTCAACTGTTCATGGTACCAGAGAATTTCCCTGGAAAAATTGTGAGTTACGCCTTCATCAGAAAAAAGTCCCCGCGCTAGCTTAGTGTGCCGAGAATACACATCTGCGGAGATTTCTCTAATAAAAAAGTCATAGAGTGACACTTTACGCTGTAGCGCCCCTTTACCTGAAAAAACATTCTCGTGCTTTTTCTTCAATAGGGCCTCAATGAATAGCGCATCATGTTCTTGAAGAAGAGAAAAACTACTACCTTTATAGTTACTTATTTTTTTAACTTCGTTTCTAAAGAACCACCCCTCTTCTAACACAGGCCGGAGATAGTTATAAAAATAAGTTTTCCCGACACCCGAAGGCCCAATTAGCTCGACAACATGGCCTACAGAAGGGCGTTGACGTTTATCAGCTGTTAAATCTTTTGGGACTTTACTTAGCTGAACGCCATTCGTGAGCAACAACTTGTTCAGTAGCGAAGTAAGTTGCATGTGTACCTCCTTATCTCACTTCGCGCTAAGCTCGGAGGAAGCAATACCCAACCTTTCACGCTGGTAGCTGCCATCCTGTACTCGACGGCACCACTCCAGGTTCTTCAGGTACCACTCAACCGTCTTGCGAATTCCACTCTCGAAGGTCTCTGCAGGCGTCCAGCCAAGCTCACGCTCTATCTTGCTGGCGTCGATAGCGTAGCGCAGGTCATGCCCGGGGCGATCCGGCACATACGTGATCAACGAGTGGTAGGGCGAATGAGCAGAGGGTGCCAGCTCGTCGAGCAGCGCGCACAGGGTGTGCACCACATCGATATTACGCTTCTCGTTGTGGCCACCGATATTGTAGGTCTCCCCCGGCGCTCCCTGGGTCACCACCCGGTAGAGGGCGCGGGCGTGGTCTTCAACGTATAGCCAGTCGCGAATCTGCTCGCCTTTGCCATAGACGGGCAGCGCCTTGCCCTCCAGGGCATTGAGGATCACCAGCGGTATCAGCTTTTCAGGAAAGTGATAGGGCCCGTAGTTATTCGAACAGTTGGTGACGATGGCAGGAAGGCCATAGGTACGTGACCAGGCGCGCACCAGGTGGTCCGAGCTCGCCTTGCTCGCCGAATAGGGTGAGCTGGGAGCATAGGGTGTCTGCTCGGTAAATAGCCCTTGCGGGCCTTCCAGGTCGCCGTACACCTCGTCGGTGGAAATATGATGAAAGCGAAACGCAGCTCGGCGCCCTTCATCCAGCCCCTGCCAGTAGTGCCTGACGACCTCCAGCAGCGTGTAGGTGCCGACGATGTTGGTCTCGATGAAGGCTGCCGGCCCATCGATGGAACGATCTACGTGGCTTTCAGCCGCCAAGTGCATGACGGCATCGGGCTGGTGGCGCTTGAAAACGTCAGCCAGGGCTGACTGATCGCACACATCGAGTTGCTCGAAGGCGTAGCGGGGGTTATCGGCAACGGACTGCAGCGACTCGAGGTTACCCGCGTAGGTGAGCTTGTCGACGTTCACCACCTGGTCATCGGTGTCATTAATCACATGCCGAATAACCGCCGAGCCAATAAAGCCAGCGCCACCGGTAATCAAGAGTTTCATAACAGCCCTTCTGTCATCCTGAAATTGCTTACGTTGACGGTTACGCCGATGTGATGTGGCGGCCGACAGAGTAGTAGGTAAAGCCTTTGTTGCGCATGCGTGCCGGCTGGAACATGTTGCGCCCGTCAAACAGGGTCGCCTGGCTGAGCTGAGACTTGATAAGGTCAAAATCCGGCGCGCGGAAGCTCTGCCATTCGGTGACGATCACCAGTGCATCGGCGCCCTTGAGGGCCGCTTCTTTCGTGCCACACAGCGTCAGGTCGTCACGCGTACCGTAGATACGCTGGGTCTCTTCCATGGCTTCAGGGTCGTATGCCTGCACCTTGGCACCAGCCTGCCATAGCGCTTCCATCAGCACCCGGCTGGGCGCTTCACGCATATCGTCGGTGTTGGGCTTGAAGGCCAGCCCCCACACGGCAAAGGTCTTGCCGTCGAGCTGCCCATCGAAATGACGATGGATCTTGGCAAACAGCGTGGTTTTCTGCTCCTGGTTGCGGGCCTCGACGGCCTTGAGCACCTTGGCATCGAAGTCGATGTCACCGGCCGTGCGGATGAGTGCCTGCACGTCCTTGGGGAAGCATGAGCCGCCGTAGCCAACTCCGGGGTAGATGAAGTGGTAGCCAATCCGCGGATCGGAGCCAATGCCCTGGCGCACCATCTCGATGTCCGCTCCCAGGCGTTCGGCCAGGTTAGCCATCTCGTTCATGAAGCTGATCTTGGTGGCAAGCATACAGTTGGCGGCATACTTGGTGAGCTCAGCGCTACGCACATCCATGACGATGATCTTGTCGTGGTTGCGGTTGAACGGCGCGTAGAGCTCACGCATCACCTCGATGGTGGATGCGTCCTCGGTGCCGATGATGATGCGGTCGGGCTTCTGGCAGTCGGCGACGGCGCTGCCCTCTTTGAGAAACTCCGGGTTGGAGACGACATCAAATCCCAAGTCAGTCCGGCCTCGCTTGGCGAGCACTTCTGACACCTTGGCTTTCACCTTGTCGGCGGTGCCAACGGGAACCGTCGACTTGTCGATGATGATCTGGTCGCACTGCATGTGCTCGGCGATGGTTTGCGCCACCGCCAGCACATACTTGAGGTCTGCAGAGCCATCTTCGTCGGGCGGGGTTCCAACGGCGATGAACTGCACCTGGCCGTGCTTGACCCCCGCCTCGGCATCTGTGGTGAACTCTAGCCGGCCCGCGGCATGGTTCTCGCGCACCAACGGTTCCAGCCCCGGCTCATAGATCGGGATCTGGCCCTGGGTCAGCCGCTCGACCTTCGACGCATCCACATCCACGCACACCACATGATGGCCTACATCGGCGAGAATCGCGCCCTGCACCAACCCAACATAACCTGTTCCAAAAACCGTGACGTTCATGCCACTCCTTCCATGTTCTAGATGACGCGGCTCCACCGCGCACGCTCAGGGAGCATCGCGAGTGCCAAGCCTCACACCTGGTAGTAGTCGCGGTACCAGGCAACGAAATTCGCCACGCCCTGCTTGACGGGGGTGGCCGGCTTGTAGTCGACGGCCTTTTCGAGCTCGCTGCTGTCGGCGAAGGTATCGGGCACATCGCCGGGCTGCAGTGGCAGCAGGTCTTTCTTGGCCGGCTTGTCGAGCGCCGCCTCGATCGCCTCGATGTAGGCGCTCAGCTTCACCGGATCGTTGTTGCCGATATTGAACAGCCGATACGGCGCATTGCTGGTCGCGGGATCGGGGGCATCACTGTCCCAGTCGGGGTTCGCCGTGGCAACCTGGTCACTGGCTCGAATCACGCCTTCGACGATGTCATCCACGTAGGTAAAGTCGCGGGTGTGGTTGCCATGGTTGAACACCGGGATCGGCTCATCGGCCAGGATATTCTTGGTGAACTTGAACAGCGCCATGTCTGGCCGGCCCCAGGGCCCATACACCGTGAAGAAGCGCAGCCCGGTAGTCGGCAGGCCGAAGAGATGGCTGTAGCTGTGCGCCATCATCTCGTTGGCCTTCTTGGTCGCGGCGTAGAACTGCAGGGGGTGGTTGGCACCTTCATGCTCGGAGAACGGCATCTTGGTGTTGGCCCCGTAGACGCTGCTGGTGCTGGCGTAGGTAAGGTGCTGCACCTTGGCGTAGCGGCAGGCCTCCAGGATATTGGTAAACGCCACGACATTGCTCTCGACGTAGCTGTGCGGGTTCTCCAGTGAGTAGCGCACGCCGGCCTGAGCCGCCAGATGGATGACGCGCTCGATGCCGTGCTCATTGAAGCAGGCGTTCACCGCCGGCTGGTTGGCGAGGTTATCGCGCACGAAGTGGTAGTCACTGCCAGTACGCTTGGCGGTTTCTTCGAGTATCGCCAGCCGCGCTTCCTTGATGGCCGGGTCGTAATAGTCATTGACGCTATCGAAGCCGACCACACTATCGCCCCGCTCAAGCAGGCGCTTGGCGGTGTGGAAACCGATAAAACCGGCATTACCTGTTACTAAGATTTTCATGAATTCACAACCTGAATATAGAACTAGCGGTAGTTATAGAAGTAATAGCCGTAATGCCCCGAGGCCGTCGACGCCTTGCGCTCCATGGCGTTCAGGATCGCGCCCTGTACCACCAGGCCATTGCTTTCCAGGCGCCGCTTGGCGGCCATGATCTCACGCACCGGGTTGGTCTCGAAGCGCGCCACCAGCAGGGTGGTGTCGCACTGCTTGCCGACCACGCTGGCATCGGTCACCGCGAGCACCGGCGGGGTGTCGACGATGATCAGATCAAACTGATGGCTCAGCGTTTCCATCGCCTCGGCAAAGCGCGGCTGCATCAGCAGCTCGGAGGGGTTGGGCGGCGCCGTGCCCCGCGTGACTACCCAGTAGTTGTCGATCCCCGTCGGCTGGATAATCTCAGTCAGCGGAATCTGCCCGGCCAGGAAGTCTGCCAGGCCGTTCTCGCTCTTCTTGCCGAAGGCGTGGTGGATATGACCTTTGCGCAGGTCGGCATCGACAATCAGCACCCGCTTGCCTGCCTGAGCACTGACGGCCCCCAGGTTGATGCTGACGAAACTCTTGCCGACACCGGGGCTTGGGCCGGTAATCATCAGGCGATTATTGCGCCCTTCGAGCATGGCAAAGTGCAGGCTGGTACGCAGCCCGCGCAGCGCTTCGAGTGCCAGATCCGCCGGCTCGCGCTCCGCCAGCACCCCGACCACAATGTCTTGAGCGGGCTTGCGGCGCTTGCGTTTGACCCGTCGAGCCAGCTTGTTCTGCGCAGTGGAGAGCGGGATGGTGGCATATACCGGCAGGCCAGCCGACTCGATCTGCTCGGGTGAGTCCACGCCGCGGCGCAGCAGTTCACGCAGCAGCACACCGCCAACCGCGAGGATAAAGCCCAGCAGCGTGGCAAGAACGGTAGTTTTTGCCCTGTTGGGTGCCACCTGCCCCGAGATGACGGCATTATCGATGATGCGGATGTTGCCGATGGTACCCGCCCTGGCAACCTGCAGTTCCTGCATCTTGTTGAGCACGTTGACGTAAATTGCCTGGGTAACCTCAACGTCGCGGGTGCGTCGCACAACTTCCTGCTGGGCGGCCGGCAGCTCGTTGACGCGGGCATTGAGTTCGGTGCGATCCTGTTCGATCTGGCGCTTCTGGCGCAGCAGTGCCTGGTAGCTGGGGTGGCTGGGGGTATAGCGCTGGGCCAGCTCGGCTTCCTGGAACTCCAGCTCGTTGAGGCGAGTGTCGAGCTCGATATAGCGCTGGATGGCGGCCTGAGCCTCGCTGCTCAGGTCCACGCTATCCAGGTTGGCCCGGTACTCGTTGAGGTTCTGCTCGGCGCTGACCAACTGCTCGCGCAGCTCCGGTGCCTGCTGCTCGAGAAACTCCAGGCTCTGCTGTGCCTGGGCCGACTGGCGCTCGACGTTCTGGGTCAGGAAGGTTTCCGCCACGGCATCCAGGGTACGAGTGATTTCCTGCCTATCCGGCCCCACCATGGTCATGCGTAGCATGCCGGTCGGCGAGCCTCGGCCTCCAGCTTCGACGACCTGCAGGCGGCCGCCGATGGAGCGAATGGCCGAGTTGCGGTGCTGCCTCAGCAGTTGAAAGCGCCCCCCAACGGCGGCATCGAAACGCTCAATGGTCAATTCCAGGTCGCCATCGAGGAAGACCGCAGGCTCACCGATGTTGCCATTGCCTACCGCTTCACCGTTGACCAGTACGCGATAGCGGTCGTCGATGATGCGTTCCACCAGAATCTGCTGGCCGCGCCGCCCTTCGGCCAGTTCGAAACGCGGCACATCAATGCTCTCGTCACCCCATATATGCGGCTGCCCCTCCATGAAGGGAGGACGAGGAATATTGCGGCGCAACACAAAATCACCGATGACGGGGATTTCCACCGGCCTGATGATGATGTCCTGGCTCAGGCGGTCGACGACTTGGCCAAGCACCATGCGGGATTGCAGTATCTGCAGCTCCGCTGGCGTATTCAGTCCTTCTGCCCCGATGACGTTGCCAATATCTCCCAGCGGGCTCACCGTCGAGCGCCGCTCGACCTGTACCAGGGCATCGGATTGATAGATTGGTGTGGCCAGCATGCCGTGAACGATACCGACCGCGGCGAATAAGCCGGTGACAAAAATGATCAACCACTTATGATCGAACAGCACGCCGACCATACGGCCCAGGTCGATCGTTTCCTCGGGTGGGGCTTGCGTCACAGGTTTATCAGACATTGGGCTCTACTTCGAAAAGTGGAAAGGAAAATATTGGGCAACTGTTTCATAACCGCGACGCCCATCCCTCTGTAGCATCGACCAAAAGTTGGTGAACATGCGTGAAGACTTCGCGACTCTTGCGGTATGGGTCGGGAATGTCACGCCCCTTGCCGGCATCGAGCCACTGGCCAAGACGCATGGTCTTGCCCAGTGTTTCAGGCCAGCGGCTGGCAATCTCACGCCGCTGCCCATCGCTCATCACCAATACCAGGTCGGCGCTGGTCAGCATTGCACTATCCAGCTGGCGTGCTTGATGGCTCTCGAGGTCAAGCCCCTCGGCCAGCGCCAGCTGCAGCGCGTTGGGTTCCACCCCCTGCCCGACCATGGCCCCGAGCCCGGCGGAATCGACGCGAAGCTCGGGACGGTGCCTGCGCAACATGGCCGCAGCCACCGGGCTGCGGCAGATGTTGCCGGTGCATACCACCAGTACGTGGTCGAACATGCTTAGAGTAAATCCTCGAGGTTCTGGCTAGAGCCACGGATGTTACCCGGCAGCCCGATGGAGGGCAGCAGCAGGCTGATCACGCGGTTCCAGCGCGCCAGCGGCGCCGTGGTGACGTACACGATGTCGCTTGGCTCGAGCGGGAAACCGCCGGCAAGGGCAAATGCCGTGGCATCGTTGACATCAAGCTGGTAGACCGTTGCCAGTTTCCCACTGGTCTCGGGCTGACGACGCAGCACGAAGATACCCGAGGGGTCGGCGGTCACTTCATTGATACCGCCAGCTCGCGAAATGGCGTCTGAAAGCGACAGGCGCTCCCGGTTCATTGCCAGGTTACCCGGCGAGCGTACCTGGCCCATCATGGCGATGCCTTGGTTCTCGGCGGTAGGCACATGAATAATATCACCATCACGTAGCAGGCGATTCTGGCGCTGGTCGCCTTCGCTGAGTAGCGCGTAGAGCGAAAGCCGCTCCTCCTGGCCGTCGCGAATAAAGGTCAGGTCGTGCCAGAACGCTGCAGATGTGGGTCCGCCCACCTCGCTGATGGCATCGATGATGGTCATGGGGACGTTGGTGATCGGCACGATGCCCGGGTCGTCAACCGCCCCGGTTACATAGACTTTCTGTGAGTTGAAGGCCGCCACGAATACATCGACCTGAGGGTCGGTGAGGTATTCGGAGAGCCCACGCGTCAACTGCAGGCGGATCTCATCGGAGGTCTTGCCCGCCACATTGATGCGGCCCAGGAAGGGGTAGAAGATGGTGCCATCGCCGCGCACCTGATTACCGGCCTCTGCCGCGCTGCGCTCGGCCCCCGCCGGAATCGTCAACTCCGGATGGTCATACACCACGATGCTGAGCACATCCCCCGGGCCCACGTTGTACTCATAGTCGGATAGTTGCCCGCGCAACTCATCCGGCATGGGGCTTACGCGCCGCTCTGCACGCTCGAGGGAACCTATGAGTTCCGGCGTGATGGGTTCGATATCGACCAGATGCGAGAGATCAGGGGCATCTTCCGTGTCATAGCTCATGTGCCCCCCAGGGGCGATCACGCAGCCCCCCAGCGCGAGTGCTGCAAATAGCGTCATGATATGGCGTGAAGCGGTTAAAGTACGCATTGGCCGTTCCCCCGATCCTTTCAATTGTCGTTTTGCGCCCTATCCCTGGCGAACTCTTCCAGGCACGCTACCGCCCCGAGGTGTACGGCACATCCCCGAGGCCTGAAGCGTTAGTACGCTTGCATATATTGATTGTCTCAATGGCCAATAGCCGACTCACAGGGAGTCGCGTCGACGCATTGCTGGTTTTTCTCTTCAAGACGTATCCGTAATCTTCCGCTGCTCGCGGCCTGAAAGCCCACGGTTGGCGGTTGTTACCACAGCCGCCGCGATACGTCCTTGTCGATCACTCTCTTTTCACACCCGGCGCCCTTTGCGCCTGGCAGATCCGCCATCCTAGCGGTGCTTTGGTGAATAATAGGCAACGCTGGCTGCCAAGGGCTCCTCGCGTGGGCCAGCAGCCTCACTGGGCGTTTCACTCAGTGTCTGCCAGCTAGGGGGGATATCGGCGGGTGATTCAGCGCCTTGATGGCTTGGCACAGCGTCGACAGCGGGTGCAGAACGCGCTTTCGGCTCGTCACTGGCTGCTTTCGTGCCGTGGTCGACGATATCGCTCTGGGGGTGGTACTCGGTAGGTGCTTCCATCAAGACCTGGCGCACCCCATCGCCCTCCTGGTTGACGCAGGCAGCGTGAAGGGAGAGCAGGATCGGCTCCAGCTCATCCCAGCTCAGCGCCGCCTCACTGGCCGTCATGATGCGCGGGTGTCCGGTCTTGCCGACGGCTTCGGTCACCAGAAGCTCTTCGTAGAGCTTTTCGCCGGGGCGCAAGCCGGTAAAGACGATGGAGATGTCGCCCTGGCGCCCCCCCTCTGCCAACTCATTCAATTGGCTGCGCCGCTTTTTCGATAACTGAGGGTGCGGAGTCCCGCTCGACTGGGGGAAATACGGCTCCAGGCCGGTCAGTCGCACCATGCGCGTCGCCAGCTCGGCAATGCGTACCGGCTTGCCCATGTCGAGTACGAAGACGTCTCCGCCCTTGGCCATCCCTCCAGCTTGTATTACCAGCTGAGCGGCTTCGGGAATGGTCATGAAATAGCGGGTGATTTCAGGATGCGTGACGGTGATCGGGCCACCACTCTCGATCTGCTTACGAAACAGCGGCACGACGGAGCCAGAGGAGCCAAGTACATTGCCGAATCGCACCATCGTAAAGCGCGTCTTCTGCTGTGAGGCGGCAAGTGCCTGGCAGACCAGCTCCGCCATACGCTTGCTGGCCCCCATCACATTGGTCGGTCGGACGGCCTTATCAGTGGAAACCAGCACCATGTCGTCAACCCCCGTGGCAACCGCGGCCTTGGCCACGGCCAGCGTGCCGAAGACGTTGTTCAGCACGCCTTCACAGGGGTTGTACTCCACCATGGGCACATGCTTATAAGCCGCCGCATGGTAGATGGTGCGAACATCGAAGGTTTCCAGGAGCTGCTCGATCCGCTGGCCGTCACGTACCGACGCGAGAATCGGCACCACGGTCCCCTTCAGCGAATCCGCTTCAGCGATACGCTTTAGATCCAGCTCGATGCGATAAAGCGAATATTCAGAGACATCCACCAGCAGCAGCTTGCTGGGCTGCTGCCTCAGAATCTGGCGACACAGCTCGCTGCCAATCGAGCCGCCGGCGCCGGTTACCATGACCACCTTGCCGGTAATGTTGGCGCCCATCAGGGATTGCACGGGCGGCACAGGGTCGCGCCCCAGCAGGTCTTCTACGGCCACGTCGCGCAGCTCGTTGAACTTGGCCTTGCCTGACACCACGTCCGCCATGTCGGGAATGGTCTGCACGGGGATCGAGAGCGGTTCGAGCGATTCGATGATCTCCTGGCGGCGCGAGCGCGTGGCCTCGGGCACGGCAAGCAGGAGCTTCTCTACACCATAGTTGTTGATGATGCGGGTGGTGTCTTCGGGGGAGTGGACCCTGAGACCCTGCACATGGGTACCTTGCAGCCGGGGAGCAAAATCGACGAAGCCCACCGGTTCGTAGTCTCGACCGTGGCGCAGCGACATCACCAGCTGCCGGCCGGCGGCACCGGCACCGTAGATCAGCACACGCGTCTTGAGCCGCTGCTGGCCACGCTGATATAGCAAGCGCAGCGCAAGCCTGACGCCACCAATGGTCATCAAGGCCAGCATGATGTAGATGAAGGGAACGGAGCGTGGCACCGGCAGGTTGAATACGCTGCTGACAACGGCCAGCGTCATTGCCGACCCCAGCACACCGGCCATGATGGCTTGAAACGCCTTGAGCCCCATGTAACGAATGATGGAGCGATAGAAGCCCAGCTTGACGAAGATGATCAGGCTTACTGGCACCACCACCGGCAGGGCCATCCACACCGCGGGGTCGAGCAGAAAACGTGGTGAGTCGAGACGCAGCAGCATGGCGGTAAAGAAACTGACAACTACCAGGAGGGAATCGGCCATAAGCTGAATGGCCTGCTTGCGGCGACGCGGCAGGTTGAACAGCCTTTTTAGCAGTTGAGTCATACTGTGTCCCTTTGCTGAGCAAGACCCGCTGCGCCAGGGTCATCCCAAACCCCTGTAAGGCGCTAGCGCCCATCAATGTAACATCTCACATCGACCAGTGTAACATTAAGTATCCAGCATCGCGAGCAAGAAAAGCGCTAGCAACGTGGTACTGACACTAATGAAGCATGTGGTCAAACTAGGTGGCCGGACACACGCTCGGGCACGAGCGTGGCCGCCAGCATGCTAGTGGGGTATGCTTATGCACCAATCGCCATGACGCGCCGCGCCCCGACCCGAGCATGTAACCAAGGTCAAACATAGACTAAGTTGGCCGGCGACGCTCCCACATGTTGCTACATTAAACGCAAGGTGCCTGTTGAGACCGATGGACGCACAGTACACGCCCTTTGAGATCGAACGCGACGCCCAGCAGTACTGGGACAAGAACCAGTGCTTCAAGGCAATAGAAGACGCCAATCGCGAAAAATTCTACTGCCTGTCGATGTTCCCCTACCCCAGCGGCAAGCTGCACATGGGGCATGTGCGCAACTACACCATCGGCGACGTGGTGTCGCGCTTCCAGCGCATGCAGGGCAAGAACGTCATGCAGCCGATGGGCTGGGATGCCTTCGGCATGCCGGCGGAGAATGCCGCGATCAACAATCGCGTGCCGCCCGCCAAGTGGACCTACGAAAACATCGACTACATGCGCAACCAGCTCAAGGCGCTGGGTTTCGCCTACGACTGGAACCGCGAGTTCGCCACCTGCGACAGCGACTACTACCGCTGGGAGCAGTGGTTCTTCACCAAGCTGCTCGACAAGGGGCTGGTCTACAAGAAGATGTCGACGGTCAACTGGGATCCGGTCGACCAGACCGTGCTGGCCAACGAGCAGGTGATCGACGGCTGCGGCTGGCGCTCCGGCGCGCCGGTTGAGCGCAAGGAGATCCCGCTGTGGTTCCTCAAGATCACCGACTACGCCGATGAGCTGCTCGCCGACCTCGACAAGGTCGAGTGGCCCGAGCAGGTCAAGACCATGCAGCGCAACTGGATCGGCAAGTCGCGCGGCGTCGAGATGTCCTTCGACATCAAGCAGGCCGATGGCAGCCCGGACGAGCCGGTCAGCGTCTACACCACCCGCCCCGACACCCTGATGGGCGTGACCTACCTGGCGGTAGCCGCCGGCCACCCGCTGGCCAAGACCGCCTCGGCGAGCAATGCCGAGCTGGCGGCGTTCTGCGAGGAGTGCGCCCAGGGCGGCACCTCGGAGGCAGCGCTGGCCACCAAGGAGAAGAAAGGCATGCCCACCGGGCATGTTGCCGTGCACCCGCTGAGCGGCCGCGAAGTGCCGGTCTATGTGGCCAACTTCGTGCTCATGGAGTTCGGCACCGGGGCGGTGATGGCGGTGCCCGGCCACGACCAGCGCGACTGGGAGTTCGCCACCAAGTACGCGCTGCCCATCGAGGCGGTGATCGCCGACCAGCATGGCCAGGCACCGGATCTCTCCGAGGGTGCCTATGTGGAATATGGCCGAGTGATCAACTCCGGCGAATTCGACGGCCTCGACTTCGAGGCGGCCTTCGATGCCATCGCCACCAGGCTCGAGTCCCTCGGCCGTGGCGAGGTCAAGACCAACTTCCGCCTGCGCGACTGGGGCGTGGCCCGCCAGCGCTACTGGGGCGCACCGATCCCTGTCAAGTACGGCCCCGAAGGCCAGACCGTGCCGCTCACCGACGACGAGCTGCCGGTGGCACTGCCGATGGAAGTGACCGTCGACGCCTCGGGCTCGCCGCTCAAGAAGATGCCAGCATTCTCCGATCTTGGCGACGGCTGGGTGCGCGAGACCGACACCTTCGATACCTTCATGGAGTCATCGTGGTACTACGCGCGCTTCTGCTGCGCCGACAACCACGAGGCGATGCTCGACGAGCGCGCCAACTACTGGCTGCCCGTCGACCTCTATATCGGTGGCATCGAGCACGCCATCCTGCACCTGCTCTATGCGCGTTTCTTCCACAAGCTGATGCGCGACTTCGGCCTGGTCGACAGCGACGAGCCCTTCCAGCAGCTGCTGACCCAGGGCATGGTGATCGCCGAGACCTACTACCGCCTCGAGTCCAACGGCGCCAAGAACTGGTTCAACCCCGCCGACGTCGAGGTCAAGCGCGACGACAAGGGCCGCCCGATCAGCGCGCTGCTGATCGAGGACGGCCAGCCGGTGGAGATGGGTGGCATCGAGAAGATGTCCAAGTCGAAGAACAACGGCGTCGACCCGCAGTCGATGATCGACCGCTTCGGCGCCGACACCGTGCGCCTGTTCATGATGTTCGCCGCCCCGCCGGAGCAGTCGCTGGAGTGGTCGGACTCCGGGGTCGAGGGCGCCAACCGCTTCCTCAAGCGGCTGTGGCGCCTGGTCAATGAACACCTCGCTGCCGGCACGCCGGGCGCGCTGGACACCGGCGCCCTCAACGACGCCCAGCGCGACCTGCGCCGCAAGACCCACGAGACGATCAAGAAGGCCAGCGACGACATCGGCCGGCGCACCACCTTCAATACCGCCATTGCCGCGGTGATGGAGCTGACCAATGCGCTGGGCCGCTTCCACGGCGAGGGTGAGAAGCCAAGCCCCCAGGACCTGGCCGTGGCGCGTGAAGCGGTGGAGACCAGCGTGCTGCTGCTGGCGCCAATCACGCCGCACATCTGCCATGCGCTGTGGGCAGCGCTGGGCCATGCCGAGCCGGCCATCGACGCCGCCTGGCCGCGCCTCGATGAGTCCGCCCTGGCCCGCGATAGCATCGAGCTGGTGGTACAGGTCAACGGCAAGCTGCGCGCGCGCCTAGACGTGCCGGCAGACGCCGACAAGGCCGCCATCGAGGCCCAGGCGCTGGCTGCCGAGAACGTGCAGCGCCATACCGAAGGCAAGACAGTACGCAAGGTGATCGTGGTGCCGGGCAAACTGGTCAATATCGTGGTCGGCTGACTCCCACGATCGTCAACCACACAAGGAGCGTTCCATGCAGCGTCGCCGCTTTCTTCACCTGACCCTGGCCGCCGGCGCCGGCATGGCGTTGGCCGGCTGCGGCTTTCGCCTGCGCGGGCTGGAGACCCCGGTGCTGTCACTCGACAGCATCGCCCTTGTCGCCGCCGACAGCGACCTGACCCCGGCGGTGCAGGCGGCGCTGGAACGTGCCGACACCGTGATTCGCGACGACGCCCCGCTGCGCCTCAACCTCGGCAGCGAGTCGTTCAGCGAGAGCCGCCGCACCTTCGGCAGCGCCGCCAGCCGCGAGATCGAGATGACCCTGCGCGCGCCCTTCTCGGTGCAGCGCCAGCGCGACAACGCCTACCTGCTCGACCAGCAGCAGCTAGAGGTGAGCACCAATTTCAGCATCAGCGACGACAACCTTCTGGCCCAGGACGACATTCGTCAGGGAGCGCGCCAGGAGCTGCGCGAGGAAGCGGCGCGCCGCCTGCTCGATCGCCTGCGCGCCCTCGACAACCAGCCAGCGTCGTGATGCAACGCGTTCATAGGCTTTCTGCGTGAAGATATTCCCCGACAAGCTGCCCGACGCCATTGCCAACAAGCTGCCGCCGGTGGTGATGGTCACCGGCGACGAGCCGCTGATTCATATCGAGGCCTGCGATGCGGTTCGCGCCGCGGCCCGCCAGCAGGGCATCGAGGAGCGCGAGGTACTGCACGTCGAGAGCGGCTTTCAATGGGGGCGGCTCACCGAGTCCGCCGCCAGCATGTCGCTGTTCGCCACGCGCAAGTTGATCGAGCTGCGCCTCGGCAGCCAGGCCGCCGGCCAGGAGGGCGGCCGAGCGCTGGAGGCTTACGCCGAGCAGGCCAAGGGCAGCGACAACGTGCTGCTGCTCAGCGCCGGCAAGCTCGACCGCAAGCAGCAGCAGAGCAAGTGGTTCAAGGCGCTGGACAAGATCGGGCTGTTCGTTCCGGTGTGGCCGGTGGACCATCAGCGGCTGGGCTTCTGGATGCGCGACCGCGCCAGCCGCCACGGACTGCAGCTCGACATGGAGGCGGCCAAGCTGCTCGGCGAGCGCACCGAGGGCAACCTGCTGGCCGCCGACCAGGAGCTGCAGAAACTTGCGCTGCTGATGCCCCCCGGCGCGCGCCTCAACGCCGAGGCGATTGCCAGTGGCGTCGACGACAGCGCGCGCTACGATGTCTTCACCCTGGCCGAGGCGTGCCTGCGCGGCGAGCGCGAGCGGGTCTCGCGGATCGTGCGCGGCCTGCGCCAGGAAGGCGTCGAGGCGCCGATCATGCTCTGGGCGCTGACCCGCGAGCTGCGCATCCTGCTGTCGCTCTACCAGCACCTCGACCAGGGCCAGAGCTTCGAGCACGCCTGCAAGGCGCAGAAGCCGCCGATCTTCGACAAGCGCCGCCCCGCCTACCAGCAGGCCCTCAATCGCCTGCCCCTCAAGCGCCTGCATAAGCTGCTGCTGTTCGCCCAGCGCCTCGACCTGGCGATCAAGGGCGCCGCCCCGCTGCCGCTGTGGGACGGCATCCACGACCTGGCCCTGACCCTGGCCGGCGGCCGCGGCCTGCTGGCGGAGTCGCCACTATCGTACAAGGTGGGCTGAATTGACCGCTTATAGCTCGTCCCGATAGCGCGCCAGCATCGCCGCCTGGCTCTCGGGTTCGCCGCTGCCGCCGGTCTGGTCCTGGATCATCTTGCCCATGCTCGGCAGCACCGCGCGTTCGCGGCGACTGTCGTCGGCCCAAAGCCGCGAGCGCATCAGTGCCTTGGCGCAGTGCAGGTAGGCCTCCTCTACCGTTACCCGAATCACCACCCGAGGCGTGCGGCGCTCGTCTGTCAGCTGCGCCAGCAGCGCCTCGTCCACCGACACCTCGGCCGCGCCGTTGATGCGCAGGCTCTCATCGACGCCGGGGATCAGAAACAGCAGCCCGAGACGCCCGCTGGCGATGATATTGCTCAGCGAGTCGAGACGGTTGTTGCCCGGTGAATCGGGAATCAGCAACGTGGTGTCATCGACTACCTTGACGAAGCCGGGCGCGCCACCGCGTGGCGAGGCATCCTGCTGAGCGCCATCGCCACTGGCCAGGACCACGAACGGCGACAGCGCGATGAAGCGTCGGCAGTGCTGATCCAGGTGGCTGAGCTGCTTCTGCAGGGCACGCGGCTTGGCAGGCGGGTAGAGCGCGCGCAGTTCCTCGATGGAGCGAATCATCGCTGTCTCTCTGGCTGGTTGACCGATGGCCAGTGTCGCATGCTTCGATGACGGCGTCGTGTCGCTGTCAACCGGCCAGGTTGGCGAGCCGCGAGAGCAGCGTGTAGTTGGCTTCCATGGCCATCAGCGCGACAAGGAACAGCAGCACCGCCGGCGGCAGCAGCACGGTGTAGATGAGCGACAGGCGCTCCCACGCCATGTGCATGAAGAACGCCACGATCAGGCCGGCCTTGAGCAGCATGAACAGGGTGATCAGGCCCCACTTGGGATACCCTTCGAGCCCCGATATATCCACCAGGTAAGAGAGTACGCTGAGCACGAACAGCCAGATCCATACGCGCAGGTAGACGCGTAGCTCGGGCTGGTGTTGATCGCTGTCATGCGCCATGACGGCCTCCTACCACAGATAGAAGAATGCGAAGATAAACACCCACACCAGGTCGACGAAGTGCCAGTAAAGTCCCAGGCTCTCGACCATGCCGTAGTTGCCCCGGCGCCCGGTTAGAAACCCCGGCCGCCCGCCATCCAGCGAACCGCGCATCACCTTGACCGCCATGATCACGATGAAGATCACGCCGATGGTGACATGGGTGCCATGAAAGCCGGTGATCAGGAAGAACACCGCGCCAAACTGAGCCGCTCCCCAGGGGTTCTCCCAGGGCCGCACGCCCTCGCCGATCAGGATCGCCCACTCGAAGGCCTGCATACCCACGAAGCAGGCCCCGAGCAGTGCCGTGACCAGCAGCAGCGCGGCTGTCTTGCGACGGTCGTTGGCATAGCCGTACTTCACCGCCAGGGCCATGGTGCCGCTGCTCGAGATCAGGATGAAGGTCATGATGGCGATCAGCAGCAGCGGGATCGACTGCCCGGCGACAGTCAGCGCGAACACCTCGCTGGCATCCGGCCAGGGCTCCACGGTGGACATGCGCAGCACCATGTAGCCGACCAGGAAGCAGGCGAAGATGAACACGTCGCTGAGGATGAACAGCCACATCATCGCCTTGCCCCAGGGCACGTCGAACACGCGCCGCTCCGCCGACCAGTCGCGGATCAAGCCGAACGAGCCCTGGGAAGGCGGCGAGGCGTTGGAATCGGGATTCGCCATGCTCATGTCCTCAGCAACAGAACGAACAGAATGGCCCACACCAGCAGCAGGAAGTGCCAGTACAGCGCGCACAGCTCGACGCTCTGGCGCATGGCGCCGGGTGTGGCGCCCTGCTGCAGGCGGAACAGGCAGCGCGACCAGACAAACAGCCCGCCGAGCAGGTGCGCGGCGTGCAGCGCCGTGAGCAGGAAGAAGAACGCATTGGCCGGATTGGCCGCCAGGTAGTGGCCAGCGGCCTGCAGCTGCCTCCAGGCCAGCGCCTGGCCGAGAATGAAGGCGATGGTCAAGCCACCTCCGGCCAGCAGCCCGCGCAACAGCCATGTCGGCTGCTCGTGCCGGGCGGCCCGCCAGGCCAGCTGCAGCGCCACGCTGCCCAGCACCAGGCAGACCGTGTTCCACCACAGCACGCCGGGCACCGCCAGTGGATGCCAGTCGTGGGCCATCTCCTGGCGCATCAGGTAGGCGCTGATGGTCAGCGCGAACAGCGAGGTGACCACCGCCAGAAATACCGCCAACCCCACCCGCGGTGCGGTCGCCGCCGGCGGCACCTGGCCGCCGCCCAGCCCCTGGACCTGGCGGCTACCCGCGGCCTGGGCCTCCCAGGGGCGCACCCTGAACGAATAGCTGAACAGCCAGCCACCGAACACGGCCATCAGCACCGCCAGGAACACCAGTGAGACGGTCATGCTCATGGCGACCTCCTTGGCGCTGCGTCATCGGCCTCGACAGCCTCGGGAGGCATGTTCTGGGGCAGGAAATCCTGCTTGGCGCCGGGCACGCTGTAGTCGTAGGCCCAGCGGTAGACCACCGGCAGCTCGGCGCCGAAGTTGCCGTGGCGCGGCGGGGTGTGCTCGGTCTGCCACTCCAGGGTGGTGGCCTGCCAGGGATTGGGCCCCGCCTGGCGGCCGTGGAAGTAGCTGCGCACCAGGTTGTAGAAGAACACCAGCTGCACCAGCGCGACGATGATCGCCGCCACGCTCATGAAGGCGTTGAGGGTCTGGATCGAATCGGGGATGTAGGCGGTCTCGCCATAGCCGTAGTAGCGGCGCGGCACGCCGGCGAAGCCCATGAAGTGCATCGGGTAGAAGATCGCGTAGGTGCCGAGGAAGGTGACCCAGAAGTGCACCTTGCCCAGGGTGTCATCCATCATCCGACCGGTGATCTTGGGGTACCAGTGGTAGATCGCGCCGAACACCACCAGCACCGGTGCCACCGCCATCACCATATGGAAGTGGCCGACCACGAAGTAGGTATCCGCCAGCGGCACGTCGACGGTGACGTTGCCCAGGAACAGCCCGCTGAGCCCGCCGTTGACGAAGGTGAAGATGAAGCCGATGGCAAACAGCATCGGCACCGTCATGCGGATGTTACCCCGCCACAGCGTCAGCACCCAGTTGTAGACCTTGATCGCGGTGGGCACGGCGATGATCAGGGTGGTGGTGGCGAACAGGAAGCCGAAGTAGGGGTTCATGCCGCTGACGAACATGTGGTGAGCCCAGACCACGAAGCTGAGCACACCGATGATGATGATCGCCCACACCATCATGCGGTAGCCGAAGATGTTCTTGCGCGCATGGGTGGCGAGAATGTCGGAGACGATGCCGAACGCCGGCAGCGCGACGATATACACCTCGGGATGGCCGAAGAACCAGAACAGATGCTGGTAGAGCAAGGGGCTGCCGCCCTCATGGCCGGACTGCTCGCCCAGATTGAGCATCTCGGGCATGAAGAAGCTGGTGCCCAGCAGCATGTCGCAGAGCATCATCAGGATCGCCACCAGCAGCGCCGGGAAGGCCAGCAGCGCCATCACCGTGGCCATGAAGATCCCCCAGATGGTCAGCGGCAGGCGCATCAGCGTCATGCCCCGGGTGCGCGCCTGGAGCACCGTGACCACGTAGTTGAGCCCGCCCATGGTGAAGCCGGCGATGAACACCGACAGCGATGCGAACATCAGCAGGATGCCGCCGTCGATGCCCGGCGTCCCGGGGCTGATCGCCTGGGGCGGATAGAGCGTCCAGCCGGCACCGGTGGCGCCCCCCGGCACGAAGAAGCTGGCCATCAGGATCAGCACCGCGGCCAGGTAGAACCAGTAGCTGAGCATGTTGAGGTAGGGAAAGGCCATGTCCCGGGCGCCACACATCAGCGGGATCAGGTAGTTGCCGAAGGCACCCAGGAACAGTGCGGTGAGCAGGTAGACCACCATGATCATGCCGTGCATGGTGACGTACTGCAGGTAGCTGGCCGGGTCGATCAGCGCAAAGGTGTTGGGAAACCCCAACTGCAGGCGCATCAGGATCGATAGCACCAGCGCCACCAGCCCGATGGCGATGGCGGTCACGCCGTACTGAATGGCGATCACCTTGGCATCCTGGCTCCACACGTACTTGCCGAGAAACGTCTTGGGGTGCACCAGCTCCATGTCGTCGAACTCGCCCGCCGGGGCGTGGGGCACGCTGTGCTGTCCGTGGTCTGCCATCGCTCACTCCTCCCTAGCCGCTGATGTCACCGCCGCCATCTCGCCGCCGGGCTGCGGCAGGGTCATGATGTAGGCCACCACGTCGCTGACCGCCTGCTCGTCGACCAGCACCTGGGCCATCTCGATCATCTGGTTGCCGTAGGGATCCTCGCGATGCCGCCCGCGAATCCCTTGCCGGAAGTTCTGCAGCTGGCGCTCCAGGTACCAGTCCGGCATGCCCGCCAGCCGCGGGCCGTTGGTGGCGCGGATGCCCTGCCCCTGCTGGCCATGGCAGTTGGCGCAGGTGCGATAGCGGCGTGCGCCGCGCTCGGGGTCGCCGGCGTCCAGGCTGGCCTGAAGCGGCCGCTCGGGCAGGGTTTCGATATAGGCCGCCACGTCGGCAATCGCCTGGCGGTCGGGCAGCATGCTGGCGAAGGGACGCATCTGGATGCCGTAGATGTCCTCTTCGTGGGTACCGCGAGCCCCGCTGCGGAACAGCTCGAGCTGACGCTCCAGGTACCAGGCGTCGAGCCCCGCCAGCTTGGGTGCATTGAGGGCCTGATTGCCCTGCCCTTCGGCGCCATGACAGGCGGCACAGCTGGTGTAGCGCGCCTCGCCTGCCTCGGGGGACCCCGGCGCGCGTTCGGCGAGTTCGGCATAGGTGGGCTGCTCGGCGAGCCAGGCGTCGAAGGTCTGCTGTTCGACCACTTCGATGCGCCCACGCATGGCGAAATGGGCAATACCGCACAGCTGGGCACAGACGATCTCGTACTCGCCGAGCTCGGTGGGCGTGAACCAGAAGTAGGAGGTCTGCCCCGGCACCATGTCCATCTTGGCGCGGAAGTTGGCCACCTTGACGTTGTGCAGCACGTCCTTGGAGCGCAGCACCATCTTCACCGGCCGGTCCACCGGCAGCAGCAGGTGTGGCGCGGTAATCAGGATGTCGTCCTGGCCCACCGGATCATCGATCAGACCGAAGGGGTTGCGCTCATCGATAAAGCGATTGTGGGCCGAGCCGAAACGGCCATCTTCCCCCGGGAAGCGGAAACTCCAGTGCCACTGCTGGCCCACCACCTCGACCTGATGGGCATCCTCAGGAGGGGCCACGAAGGATGCCCAGACCACCAGGCCGGGTGCCAGCAGGCCGGCAATGCCCAGCGTGGTGAGGCCGGTCAACCATATCTCCAGCGACTTGTTCTCCGGGTCGTACTGGGAACGGCGGCGCTTGTTGAAGCGGTAGCGCACGATCACATAGGCCAGGAACAGGTTCACCGCCAGGAACACCGCGCCTGTGACCCACAGGGTGATCTGGATAGTGTCGTCGATCGCTCCCCAGTTGGAGGCCAGCGGGGTGAGATACCAGGGACTGAAAAAGAAGAACAGCACCGAACCCACCGCCAATACGATGACTGCAATCGCAATTGCCATCGGCTGCCCCCTTGCCTACGCCTGACTATATTGTCAGCCAGCCATCAGACTTATTTATGTAACGACTGGCATTAGTTACCTTTTCTATATATCTACCCGGGCAATATACTAATTCGCTACTAGCAAGTCGCGGAAAGTAATAATAGCGACATTAATCTTAAACCCCGGTACCACAGTGATGGCGTCGCTCTTCCGCTGTCACCTTATCGATGATCACCTCGGGGTGGTGGCGATGAATCGCCGAGTAGACCTTCGACTCGCGCTCGTTGGAGACGTCCACCATCATCAGAAAGGCGCCGCGTTCGATCTCCTCCTCGTACTTGTCGACCTTCACGTCGTGAACCGAAACGCCGATCATGGTGCTGGTCCAGACCCCGAACAGGCCGCCGAAGACACCCATGCCGGCGATCACCACGCTGATGCCGATGTCACCGAACCCCTCGCCCAGCACGTAATAGACCAGCACCCCGAGCGCACAGCCCAGCGGAATGCCGAACAGCAAACCACGCAGGGCAGCGTGCCCCACATCGGAGGTCTGGCGCAGGGTGGCATTGTTGACGCCGCGCTCCTTGAGGTGCACCCAGTCGCGCCCGGTAACGTGCACTTCATTCTGGGACAATCCCAGTTCTTCCAACTCATGGGCGATATTGACCGTAGTATCCAGGTCGGGGGTAAGAAAATAGAGGCGCTGCATGACGTGCCCTCCTTGATCGGGTGCGGGCGACGCAACGCGACCTGGCGCACCGTGAACTAGTGCAGTCGCTTACTTGATAATTCATCCCTAAACCATCACGGCGTCATATATGACCCGCTTAGTTGGATTTGTCTTTATCAAGGTTGTCTATATATTACATTCGAGCAAGTTTCTTTTATGTCGATTATGACTAAGCAAGCTCATCGCTGATGCATCAGGATGAAAACGCCGCCACTGACGGGTAAACTGCCGATCACCGATAGCCGATCGACCACCACTCGACACAGGACCCGGCGCCGACCATGGGCAGCTCCCCTCCGCTCTATCTGCAGATCCAGCAGCACCTGCTGGAGAACATTCATGGCGGCATCTGGCCGGCTCATCATCAGATCCCCCCAGAGGAGCAGCTGGCCCGCGACTTCGGCGTCAGCCGCATGACCGCCAACAAGGCGATTCGCGACCTGGTGCAGCAGGGCTACCTGACCCGGCAGCCGGGCCTCGGCACCTTCGTCACCGACCGCAAGGCGGAGTCATCGCTGGTCGAAGTGCATAACATCGCCGAGGAGGTGCGCAGCCGCGGCCACGCCTACACCAATCAGGTGCTCGCCAGCGACGCCATCGCCGCCGACGATGAGGTCGCCCTGCGCCTCGGCGTGCGTCTCGGCACCCAGGTCTTCCATACCCTGATCGTGCACTGCGAGAACGCGATACCGATCCAGCTCGAGGACCGCTACGTCAACCCGCGCTGGGTGCCCGACTACCTGGCCAACGACTTCTCGCGGCATACCCCCAACGAGGTGCTGGTGGCGGCCTGCCCGATCACCGATATCGAGCACGTGGTCGAAGCGGTGCTGGTGGATGCCGCCACCGCCGGCCATCTCGACACCGAGACCAGCCGCCCCTGCCTGAGCATGATCCGCCGCACCTGGTCCGGCGAGCATCTGATCAGCTATGCCCGGCTGATTCACCCCGGCGAGCGCTACAAGCTGCGCTCCTCGGTGCACCGCAACGGCAGCTGACCCTGCGCCGTGCGAGGCACTGCGGCCGAGATCAGGCCCGGCCGCAGTCAAGCGACAAGGGCGGGACGTCTCACCCCCCGGAGAGCGCCAGGGCCAGATACCCCGCCGGCACCGCCAGCAGCAGGCTCAGCGCCACGCGCATGAACCACACCGCCACGATGCGCGCCACCGATAGCGGAATACTGGTGGAGAGGATGCAGGGGATCGACGCCGAGAAGAACAGCACCCCGGATACCGACACTACCCCGGCGGCAAAGCGTGCCACGAACTCGGCCTCCGCCATCAGTAGCGCCGGCAGGAACATCTCGGCGAGCCCCGCCGCCGAGGCCTGGGCCAGGGCCGCACCGTCATCGAGCCCCCAGATCGCCACGAACGGATAGAACAGCCAGCCCAGCCACTCGAACAGCGGCGTGTACTTGGCCAGCAGCAGGCCCAGCAACCCCACCGACATGATCGACGGCAGAATGCTGATCGCCATCACCAGTCCTTCGCGCACGTTGAGCGCCACGCTGCGGTGCAGGCCCGGTGCCTGCTCGGCAACCCCGAGCCCAGTCTGCCAGGCGGTGGAAAGCCGCTTGCCGGGCAGCGCCTCGGGCTCGCCGTCCGACTTTCTATCGTCCATCCGCGACAGCGGCGGCAGGCGCACGGTCACCGCGGTGACGATGAAAGTAATCGCCAGGGTCAGCCAGAAGTAGAGATTCCATACGCTCATCAGGTCGAGGGTGCGGGCGACGATGATCATGAAGGTCGCCGAGACCGTGGAGAAGCCGGTAGCGATGATCGCCGCCTCCCGCGCCGAATACTGCCCCGCCTGATAGACCCGGTTAGTGATCAGCAGGCCAATCGAATAGCTGCCGACGAAGGACGCCACCGCATCGATGGCGCTGCGCCCCGGGGTCCGCCACACCGGGCGCATGATCGGCTGCAGCAGCACGCCAATCAGCTCCAGCAGTCCGTAGCTGATCAGCAAGGCCAGAAACACCGCGCCGATCGGTACGATCAGCCCGACCGGGATCACCAGCCGCTCGAACAGGAACGGCAGCATGTCGGGTTCGTGCAGGAAGCCTGGCCCCCAGCCGGTCATCGCCATCAGCGCCGCGGCTACCCCGGCAATCTTCAACACGCTGAAAATGCGCTCGGTAAGACTGCGATTCCAGTAGCCCTTGACCAGCGGATAGGCGGCACCGGCCACGATCAGCGCCAGAGCGTAGAAGCCGCTCAGGTCGCCTAGCAGGCTACGCGCCCCGGTGACCATATGGTCGAGCAGGATGGTGGTATTGCCGGCAATGGTCACCGGCACGAAGAAGATCAGGATGCCCAGCGCACTGGGCAGAAACAGCTTGAGCACGGTGGCGGGCCGGGCGGTTGCCCTGGGACGGCCCTCATCGGTCGCGGTGTGATGGTCTGACATGGGGAGTGGCTCCCTCTGGTTGTCTGATTGGCAGTAGCGGAAATCGCACGGACGGCAAGGACGCCGACAATATGTATATACAATACGCCGTCGCTTCGCGCCAATCCCGTCGCCTCTCAAGCGACTATACTTTGGTCTTACCAAGCCCGCGTAGGCGCGTTGATGGGGCGCAACGAAAAGAAATAAAAAACTTTAATATCAATAATATAAAAATATATTGATCATCTCATGTGCAAGACGCACCAACGACATGCCGACATCGGCCTTGACGTCGCCAGCGCGTCCGGCTAAATGTATATACAAATACGCCACTCAAGCAGGAGGCCCCATGCCAGGCACCCAGCCAACCGCCATGCTATGGCGCGACGTCACGCTCTTCGACGGCCATCGCAGCCACCCCGAGCCGATGGCGGTGATCGTCGAGGGCAAGCGTATCGCCCAGGTGATGCCAATGGCCCAGGCGGACGACGCACGGCTTGCCGCGTACCGCGAAATGGCCCGCGGCGGCGTGATGACCCCCGGCCTGGTGGACTGCCATACCCATCTGGTGTTTGGCGGCTCGCGGGCCGATGAATTCGAGCAGCGCCTCGAAGGCGTCAGCTACGAGGAGATCGCCCGCCGCGGCGGCGGCATCCTCAGCACCGTCAACGCCACCCGCGCGGCCAGCGAGGATGAACTCTTCGCCGCCGCGCGGCCGCGCCTCGAAGCACTGATGGCCGAGGGCGTGACCACGGTGGAGATCAAGTCCGGCTACGGCCTGACGGTCAGCGACGAGCTCAAGATGCTGCGCGTGGCGCGTCGCCTGGGCGAGGCGCTGCCGGTGCGAGTTATCACCACCCTGCTCGGCGCCCACGCCCTGCCACCCGAGTTCAAGAACGATAGCGACGGCTATATCCGCCTGGTCTGCGAGGAGATGATCCCCGCCGCGGCCGCCGACGGCCTGGCCGACGCCGTCGACGTGTTCTGCGAGAAGATCGCCTTCTCGGTGGCCCAGTGCGAGCAGGTCTTCGCCGCCGCCAAAGAGCACGGCCTGGCCCTCAAGGCCCACGCCGAGCAGCTCTCCAACCTCGGCGGCAGCGCCGCCGCGGCGCGCTTCGGCGCCCTATCCGCCGACCATATCGAATACCTCGACGAGGCCGGCGTGACCGCCCTCCGCGATGCCGGCAGCGTCGCCGTGCTGCTGCCCGGTGCCTTCCACACCCTGCGCGAGACCCAGCTGCCGCCCATCGACGCCCTGCGCCGCGCAGGCGTGCCGATGGCCGTGGCCACCGACGCCAACCCCGGCAGCTCACCGATCTTCGACCCGACGCTGATGCTCAACTTCGCCTGCACCCTGTTCCGCCTTACGCCTCAGGAAGCCCTGGCCGGCATGACCGCCCACGGCGCACAGGCGCTCGGACTCGCCGAACAAGGCCTCGGCCGCATCCAAGCCGGCGCCCCGGCGGACCTCTGCCTGTGGAGCGCCGACACCCCGGCGGCCCTCGCCTATGCCGTGCAGCCCGGCCGGCTGCGCCAGCGAGTCTTTAACGGCGAGGTGACCCATGGCTAACGCCATCGATATGTCGGCTTGGGCCGGCCGCGAGGACCCCGAGGCCGACAGCCTGCGCTGGCATCAAGCGATCCAGCCACTGATGCCGGACAGCCCACCTGGCGTAGCCCTGCTGGGTTTCGCCTGCGATGCCGGCGTGGCACGCAACAAGGGGCGTATCGGCGCCGCCAAGGGGCCTCGTGCGCTACGTCGCGCCCTGGCACCGCTGGCCTGGCACCGCCAGGCGCCGGCCTATGACGCTGGCGACGTGACCTGCCACGGCGATACCGACATGGAAGCCGCCCAGGCGCGCCTCGCCGAGCGGCTGGCTGCCCTGATGGCGTCGGGCCAGCGCCCCATCGCCCTCGGCGGCGGCCATGAGATCGCCTTTGCCAGCTGGTCCGGGCTGGCCCGCCACCTCGACGCCAGCGGCGAAGACAAGCCGCGGGTCGGCATCATCAATCTCGATGCCCACCTCGACCTGCGCGACCCGGCGCATGTGCGCTCCTCCGGCACGCCCTTCGCGCAGATCGCCGAGGCCTGCGAGGCCCGCGGCTGGCCGTTCCGCTACGCCTGCCTGGGGGTGAGCCGTGCCGCCAATACCCGCGCGCTGTTCAACCGCGCCCGGGAACTGGGCGTGCTGGTGCGCGAGGATCGCGACTTCCAGCCAACTAGGCTCGAGGCCATCCAGCGCGACCTGGAGCGCTTCATGGCGCGCTGCGACCACCTCTACCTGACCATCGACCTCGACGTGCTGCCCGCCGCCGAGGCCCCCGGGGTCAGTGCGCCAGCGGCCCGCGGCGTGACGCTGGCGCAGCTCGAACCGCTTATCGAGGCGGTACGCGACAGCGGCAAGCTGCGCCTCGCCGACCTCGCCGAGCTCAACCCCGACCACGACATCGACCAGCGCACCGCCCGTTCGGCGGCGCGCCTGATCCATCAACTGACCCTGGATTGACCTCAGAGGAGACCGCCATGAACAGCCACCAGACCTTTGACCCGCGCCACGACGCCAGCCGCCGGATCGCCGCCCCCACCGGCAGCGAACTCAGCTGCAAGAGCTGGCTCACCGAAGCCCCCATGCGCATGCTGATGAACAACCTTCACCCGGACGTCGCCGAGCGCCCCGAGGACCTGGTGGTCTACGGCGGCATCGGTCGCGCCGCCCGCGACTGGCAGTGCTTCGATACCATCGTCGAGACCCTCAAGCGCCTCGAGGACAACCAGTCGCTGCTGATCCAGTCGGGCAAGCCGGTGGGCGTGTTCGAGACCCACAAGGACGCCCCGCGGGTGCTGATCGCCAACTCCAACCTGGTGCCGGCCTGGGCCAACTGGGAGCACTTCAACGAGCTGGATAAGCAGGGCCTGATGATGTACGGCCAGATGACCGCCGGCTCGTGGATCTACATCGGCTCCCAGGGCATCGTCCAGGGCACCTACGAGACCTTCGTGGAAGCCGGACGCCAGCACTACGACGGCAAGCTCAGCGGGCGCTGGATCCTCACCGCCGGCCTCGGCGGCATGGGTGGCGCCCAGCCGCTGGCGGCGACCCTGGCCGGGGCCTGCTCGCTGAATATCGAGTGCCAGCAGACCAGCATCGACTTCCGCCTGCGCACCCGCTACCTGGACGAGCAGGCCGACGATCTTGACGACGCCCTGGCGCGCATCGAGCGCTACACCGCCGAGGGCAAGGCGGTCTCCATCGGCCTGTGCGCCAACGCCGCCAATGTCCTGCCCGAGCTGGTCAAGCGCGGCGTGAAGCCTGACATGGTCACCGACCAGACCAGCGCCCACGACCCGCTGCACGGCTACCTGCCCGCCGGCTGGACCTGGGACGAGTATGTGGCCCGCGGCAAGCGCGAGCCCACCGCGGTGGTCAAGGCCGCCAAGCAGTCCATGGCGGTGCACGTACAGGCCATGCTCGACTTCCAGCAGATGGGCGTGCCGACCTTCGACTACGGCAACAATATCCGCCAGATGGCCCAGGAAGAGGGCGTGGAGAACGCCTTCGACTTCCCCGGCTTCGTGCCGGCCTATATCCGCCCGCTGTTCTGCCAGGGCATCGGACCGTTCCGCTGGGTGGCGCTGTCCGGCGACCCGGAAGACATCTACAAGACCGACCAGAAGGTCAAGGAGCTGATCCCCGACGACCCGCACCTGCACAACTGGCTGGATATGGCCCGTGAGAGAATCTCCTTCCAGGGCCTCCCCGCGCGGATCTGCTGGGTCGGCCTCAAGGATCGCGCCCGCCTGGGCCAGGCCTTCAACGAGATGGTCGCCAATGGCGAACTCAAGGCGCCCATCGTGATCGGCCGCGACCACCTCGACTCCGGTTCGGTGGCTAGCCCCAATCGCGAGACCGAGGCGATGATGGACGGCAGCGACGCCGTTTCCGACTGGCCGCTGCTCAACGCCCTGCTCAACACCGCCGGCGGCGCCACCTGGGTCTCGCTGCACCACGGCGGCGGCGTCGGCATGGGCTATTCACAGCACGCCGGGGTGGTGATCGTCGCCGACGGCAGCGATGACGCCCACGCCCGCCTCGGCCGGGTGCTGCGCAACGACCCGGGCACCGGGGTGATGCGCCACGCCGACGCCGGCTACGATATCGCCAAGCAGTCCGCCCGCGACAACGGCCTCGACCTGCCGATGCTGGATAAGTAAGCGCGCCTCGACGTGCGGCGCGATGAGCGCCGGGGACAAGGCGAAGCGAGGGTTTTTTGCCATGGATGGCAAAAGTAGCGCCCAGGGATGGGTTTACAGCGCCCTCGCGGAGGCTTGTTGCCGGCAAAGCTCATCGCTTCAGCTGCCAACGCCTGATGCGCTGAGCGCCGGAACAGCTCCTAACCAGTCAGCAAAGAACGCACCTTAAAAAGAGATTCACCGCATGCCACATCTCGAGATCCACCCCGGCAAGATGACCCTGGCCCAGGCGCGCCAGGTCTTCGAGGCGCCCATCCAGGTGAGCCTGCCCGACAGCGCCAATGCCGCCATCCAGCAAGGCGTCGACTGCGTCAACCAGGTCGTCGCCGAAGACCGCACCGTCTACGGCATCAACACCGGCTTCGGCCTGCTGGCCCAGACCCGCATCGAGCACGAGCACCTCGAAGACCTGCAGCGCTCGCTGGTGCTGTCGCATGCCACCGGCGTCGGCCCGGCCATCGACGACGCCCTGGTGCGGCTGATCATGGTGCTCAAGGTCAACAGCCTGGCGCGGGGCTACTCCGGCATTCGCCGTGAGGTGCTCGACGCGCTGATCGCCCTGGCCAACGCCGAGGTCTACCCGCATATCCCGCTCAAGGGCTCGGTAGGCGCCTCCGGCGACCTGGCGCCGCTCGCCCATATGAGCGTGGTACTGCTCGGCGAAGGCAAGGCCCGCTACCGGGGCGAATGGCTGCCCGCCCGCCAGGCACTGGAGATCGCCGGCCTGCAGCCCATCGCCCTGGCCCCCAAGGAGGGTCTGGCGCTGCTCAACGGTACCCAGGTCTCCAGCGCTTATGCGCTTAAGGGACTATTCGACGCCGAAGACCTCTACGCCGCCGCCACGGTCTGCGGCGCGCTGACCGTCGAGGCCACGCTCAGCTCACGCTCGCCCTTCGACCCGCGCATCCACGACGTGCGCGGCCAGCAGGGCCAGATCGATGCCGCCGCGGCCTACCGTCACCTGCTCGGCGAGCGCAGCGCACTGAGCGACTCCCACGTCGACTGCGGCAAGGTCCAGGACCCCTACTCGCTGCGCTGCCAGCCCCAGGTGATGGGCGCCTGCCTGACCCAGCTGCGCCAGGCCGCCGAGGTGCTGGCGGTGGAGGTCAACGCGGTATCCGACAACCCGCTGGTGTTCGCCGAGCAGGGTGACATCATCTCCGGCGGCAACTTCCACGCCGAGCCGGTGGCCATGGCCGCCGACAACCTGGCGCTGGCCATCGCCGAGATCGGCTCGCTCACCGAGCGGCGCGTCTCTCTGATGATGGACAAGCACATGTCCCAGCTGCCGCCCTTCCTGGTCGAGAACGGCGGGGTCAACTCCGGCTTCATGATCGCCCAGGTGACGGCGGCGGCCCTGGCCAGCGAGAACAAGGCGCTGGCGCACCCGCACAGCGTTGACAGCCTGCCCACCTCGGCCAACCAGGAGGACCACGTCTCCATGGCGCCGGCCGCCGGCAAGCGGCTGTGGGAGATGGCCGACAACGTGCGCGGGATACTCGCCATCGAGTGGCTGGCGGCCTGCCAGGGCCTCGACTTTCGGATTCAGGACGGCGAGCGGCTGACCAGCACCGCGGCGCTGGAGCAGGCCCGCAGCGCACTGCGCGAGCGCGTCAGCTACTACGCCAAGGACCGCTTCTTCGGCCCCGATATCGAAGCCGCCAGCGAGCTGCTGGCAGCGCGCAGCTTGAGCACGCTAGTGCCCGCCGGTATGCTGCCCAGCGCTCGCTGAGCCGCCGTGATTTACCCCCGCGGTGCCTGGCCGCGGGGCTCGTCATCCCTGCTCAATCCAACCACAAGAGTGCTTCATGAATGCCATCGTTCTGGCCATCCTGGTGATGGTCTCCCTGAGTCTTGCCCGGGTTTCCGTGGTCTTCGCGCTGATCGTCGCCACCCTGGTCGGCGGCCTGGTCGCCGGCATGCCGCTGGGCGAGATCCTCGACGCCTTCAACGACGGGCTCGGCAACGGCGCCACCATCGCGCTCTCCTACGCCGTGCTGGGCGCCTTCGCCGTGGCGCTGTCGCGCTCGGGCATCACCGAGCTGCTGGCCAACCGCGCCATCGCCGGCCTCAACCTCGACAGCGACGGCGGCAATCGCCGCCTGGTGGCCTACACCCTGCTCGCCGCGCTGCTGGCCGCCGCGGTCAGTTCCCAGAACCTGATCCCGGTGCATATCGCCTTCATTCCGGTGCTGGTGCCGCCGCTGCTCAAGCTGATGAATCACCTCAACCTCGACCGCCGGGTGGCGGCCTGCGTGATCACCTTCGGTATTACCGCCCCCTATATGCTGCTGCCGGTGGGCTTCGGGGCGATCTTCCTCAACGATATCCTGCTCGCCAACCTCAACGAGAGCGGTGCCGCGCTGGGCCTCGAGGTGACCCGCGGCATGGTGCCCATGGCGATGCTGATTCCGATCGGCGGCATGGCGCTGGGCCTGGCCGTGGCGGTGCTGTTCAGCTATCGCAAGGGGCGCCGCTACGAGGACCGTGACCTGGCCCACGGCGACGAGACACCCGCCGAGGCGGCACGCCATCTGGCGCCCTGGCAGAAAGCCGTGCTGGCGGCCTCGCTGGTGGGCACGGTGGCGGTGCAGCTGGTGACCGGCTCGATGGTGCTGGGCGGTATCTTCGGCTTTGCGCTGCTGTCGGTAAGCGGGGTGTTCCGCTGGCACGAGCAGGACGGCATCTTCACCGAAGGCATGCGCATGATGGCACTGGTGGGGTTCATCATGATCACCGCAGCGGGCTTTGCCAGCGTGATGCAGGCCAGCGGCGAAGTGGAGGGCCTGGTCGCCGGCTCCGCCGAGCTGATCGGCGACAACAAGGGCCTGGCCGCGCTGGTCATGCTGCTGGTGGGGCTGTTCATCACCATGGGCATCGGCTCGTCGTTCTCGACCATCCCCATCATCGCCTCGCTCTACGTGCCGCTGGCACTGGGCTTCGGCTTCTCGCCGATGGCCACCATCGCCCTGGTCGGCACCGCCGCGGCGCTGGGTGACGCCGGCTCGCCGGCCTCGGACTCGACCCTGGGCCCCACCGCTGGCCTCAACGCCGACGGCCAGCACGACCATATCTGGGACACCGTGGTGCCGACCTTCCTGCACTACAATATCCCGCTGATCGCCTTCGGCTGGGTCGCCGCCATGATCCTGTGATTCGAGGCTGGCCTTAACCCATCCCACAGCAGGCCTTGAACTTGCGACCGCTGCCGCACAGGCAGCGGTCGTTGCGGCCGGGCTTCAAGCGGGTCACCCCGGGACGCCCGTCCAGGTAGTACCAGCGACCATCCTCGCGAACGAAGCGCGACGCCTCCTCCAGCACCGCCCAGCGCCGCCCCTCGCGGAAGGTCGCGCGGAAGTGCACATGCCCCTGCTCACCCGAGGCCCCGCTCTCCAGCACCTCGAGCCGCACCCATCGGGTCGTGTCGTCGTCGGGCAGGCTCGCCGGCCGCGTGTCGGGGTGCCAGGTCTCGAGCAGGTAGTCGTCGCGCTTCAGCACGAAGGCGCTGAAGCGCGAGCGCATCAGCGCCTCGGGAGTGGGCGCCGGCGTGCCCGCATGGTAGCGCCCACAGCAGCCCTGATAGTCCTGGCCATCACCACACGGACAGGGGCGTTGCTCGGCCATTTGCCACTCTCCTCGCTGTTCTACGCTTGAAAAGCCGCAGTCTGCCATGCCTGGATCACCTTGGCATGGCTTGATATGGATCACTGCAGCGCAGCATTGTCTATGCTACACCTGCTTATCATCGATTCCCGACAAGGAGGCCAGGATGCCTGACCAGCCGTCGACTCGCTCTGCCAACGTTACCAGTACTGCCTGGCATGCCCTTTCCGCGGAGGATGCCCTGTCCGAGCTCGACAGCCAGGCCGAGGGGCTCAGCGACGCCGAGGCCAAGCAACGCCTCGAACACTATGGTTCCAACCAGCTCCAGCAGGCCGAGGGCCGCCCCTGGTGGCGGCGCCTGCTGGAGCAGTTCAACAATATCCTGATGATGATCCTGCTGGTGGCGGCAGTGGCCAGCCTGGGCCTGGGTCATACCCTCGACGCCGCGGCCATCGTCGGCGTAGTGGTGATCATCGCGCTGATCGGCTTCGTCCAGGAAGGCAAGGCCGAGCAGGCGCTGGACAGCATACGCAACATGCTCTCGCCCCAGGCCAAGGTACTGCGCGGCGGCCAGCGCCAGACCATCGACGCCGAGGCGCTGGTGCCGGGTGACATCGTGATGGTCGAGAGCGGCGACCGGGTGCCCGCCGACCTGCGCCTGATCGAGGCCAAGCGGCTGCGCACCGAAGAGGCCGCGCTGACCGGTGAGTCGACCCCGGTCGACAAGCAGCTCGAGCCGGTCGACGCCGACAGCGAGCTCGGCGACCGCACCGCCATGGCCTATGCCAGTACCATCGTCGTGCAGGGCACCGCCCGCGGGCTGGTGGTGGAGACCGGCACGCGCTCGGAGATCGGCCGTATCTCCGAGATGCTGCGCGGCGTCGAACAGCTCAAGACCCCGCTGCTGCGCCAGATCGACCGCGCCGGCCGAGTGCTGGCGCTGTTCATCCTCGCCGCCGCGCTGTTCACCGGGCTGTTCGGCATGCTGGTCCACGGTCAGCCCCTCGGCGACATGTTCATGGCCGCGGTGGGCCTGGCCGTCGCAGCGATCCCCGAAGGCCTGCCGGCAATCGTCACCATCGGCCTGGCGCTCGGCGTACAGGCCATGGCCAAGCGCAACGCCATCATCCGCCGGCTGCCGGCAGTGGAGACGCTGGGCTCGATCTCGACGATCTTCTCCGACAAGACCGGCACCCTGACCCGCAACGAGATGACCGCCCAGGCGATCTGGCTACCCGACGGCGAGATCGGTATCGAGGGCGTCGGCTTCGCGCCAGAAGGAGACTTCCATGGCGTGGTCGACGACCGGCAAATGGAGGACGCGCTGGACCTCGATCAGCAGCCGGCGCTCAAGCATTTCCTCAAGGTCGGGGTGCTGTGCAACGACGCCGAGCTCGCCGAGGAGGAGGGCCGCTGGCTGATCCACGGCGACCCCACCGAAGGCGCGCTGGTGGTGGCCGCGGCCAAGGCCGGCATCGAGGCCCGCGACCTGCGCGGCGACCACCAGCGCCAGGACGCCATCCCCTTCGAGTCGGAACGCAAGTACATGGCCACCCTGCACCAGCTCGACGGCGAGCCGCGCCTGCTGGTCAAGGGCGCGCCGGACCGCCTGCTGGAGATGTGCCACCGCCAGCGCGGTGCTGACGGTGACAGTGTCGAACTCGACGCGCAGGCGTGGGAAGCGCGCATCCACGACCTCTCCGCCCGCGGCCTGCGGGTACTGGCGCTGGCCGAAAAGACACTCCACGACGTCGATGAACTGGCCGATGAGCACGCCGAGGAGGAGCTGGTGCTGCTGGGGCTGGTGGGGCTGCTCGACCCGCCCCGCGACGAGGCGATTCGCGCCGTCAAGCAGTGTCTGGCGGCCGGCATCCGCCCGGTGATGGTCACCGGTGATCACGCCGTGACCGCCCGCGCCATCGCCCAGCAGCTGGGCTTCGCCCACACCGAGCGAGCGCTGACCGGGCGCGAGGTCGAGGCGATGTCGGACGCCGAGCTGGAAGACTGCATCCTCGAGGTCGACGTCTTCGCCCGCGCCGCCCCCGAACACAAGCTGCGCCTGGTCAAGGCGATGCAGGCCCGCGGCGGGATCTGCGCCATGACCGGCGACGGGGTCAACGACGGCCCGGCACTGAAGCGTGCCGACGTCGGCGTGGCGATGGGTATCCAGGGCACCGAGGCGGCCAAGGAGGCCGCCGAGATGGTGCTCGCCGACGACAACTTCGCCACCATTGCCGGCGCGATCGAGGAGGGCCGCAAGGTCTACGACAATATCCGCAAGACCATCACCTTCCTGCTGCCGACCAACGGCGGCCAGGGCCTGGCGATCATGCTTGCAGTGCTGGCCGGCACCCTACTGCCGGTGACCCCGCTGCAGGCGCTGTGGGTCAATATGGTGGTGGCGGTGACCCTCGGCCTGGCGCTGGCCTTCGAGGACGCCGAACCCGACATCATGGCCCGCCAGCCGCGCGATGCGGACGCCGCGCTGCTCGATATGTTCCTGCTGTGGCGGGTGGTGTTCGTATCAATGCTGCTGCTTGCCGGAGTATTCGGCATGTTCAGCTGGATCATGGCCCAGGGCGGCAGCGAGGAGCTGGCGCGCAGCGGCGCGGTAAACATGCTGGTTACCGGCAGCGCCGCCTACTTGATCAACAGCCGCTACCTGATCAACAGCTCGCTGTCCTGGCAAGGCGTCTTCGGCAGCCGGCCGGTATGGATCGCCATCGGCCTGGTGATGCTGCTGCAGCTGGCCTGGACCTACCTGCCGTTCATGCAAGTCATCTTCGCCAGCGCCGCGCTGGGCGTGAACCACTGGCTGATGATCGTAGCCGCCAGCGTGGCGCTGTTCCTGATCGTCGAGGGCGAGAAATGGGTGCTGCGCCGCCGTGGGCGCCACGCCCAACCGGCGACGGCCGGTTGAACCTCGGCCGGTGACAAAACTGCTACTGTTGAAATAACGAAACGCTCATAAACTTGGGCAATAGCGAAAATAACAGAGCAGGGAGAGCCGGCGTCGATGAGCGCTAACGCAACGGATCAGGAAGTCACACGACGTGGCAGGATCATCCAGGCGATGCACTTTGCCGCCACCCGGCTGCTGCGCGCCGGTGACGATAGCGACGCTCAGCAAGCGGTGTTGGCCCGCCTCGGCGAGACCATGGACGTCAGCCGGGTGTACGTCTTCCAGCTATACCGTGATGAACATCGCGGCTTGCTGGCCAGCCAGCGGCTGGAGTGGGTGCGGGCCGGCGTCATCGCTCAGATCGATAACCCTAGTCTTCAGCACATGCCCCTCGACGCAATTGGCAACGGCCGCTGGACGCGGCAGCTCGAGCGAGGCATGGCGATCACCGGGCGGGTTCGCGACATGCCGGCGCTGGAGCAAGACTTTCTCTCACCCCAGGGCATCCTGTCGCTGGCGGTAATGCCGATCCAGGTGGATGACATCCTGTGGGGCTTTATTGGCTTCGACGATACCGATGAAGAGCGCGAGTGGTCGGGCATCGAGCTCGACGCCCTGCAGATGGTCGGCGACGTGCTCGGCGCCAGCATGGCCACCCACCGCGTGCGCCGGCAACTCAACGAGCTGGCCTACTACGACGCCCTGACAGGCCTGGCCAATCGCACCCTGTTCGTGGAGCGTGCGCGCCACGCCCAGCGCCGTGCCAAGCGCTTCGGCCGCAACCTGGCGGTGCTGCTGCTCGACCTCGACCGCTTCAAGGTCATCAACGAGACCCTCGGCCACCGGCTAGGCGATGAGCTGCTGCGCCAAGTCAGCCAGCGCCTGCTGCATGGCCTTCGTGCCGTCGATACCGTGGCCCGCTTGGGCGGCGACGAGTTCGTGATCCTGCTCGAGGATCTGATGATTCCCCAGGACGCCATGATCATTGCAGGCAAGCTGCTCGAGCACTTCAAGCAGCCCTTCATGCTTGGCGACCAGCCACTCTTCGTCACCACCAGCCTGGGTATCAGCGTCTACCCCAGCGACGCAGACGATATCGTCGAGCTGCTCGAATACGCCGAGGCCGCGATGTACCGCGCCAAGGCCCGCGGCCGCAACTGCTACGACTTCTATACCACCGAATTGACCGCGGCCGCCCAGGCCCAGCTGTTACTCGAGACCGAGCTGCGCTACGCCCTGGAGCGCGGCGAGTTCGTGGTTCACTACCAGCCGATCGTGGCCACCGCCAGTGGACACATCACTGGTGCCGAGGCGCTGGTGCGCTGGCAGCACCCTGTTCGCGGCCTTGTCGCCCCGGGGCTGTTCCTGGATGCCGCCGAGAGTGGCGGCCTGATTGGCGAAATCAGCCAGTGGGTGCTGGAACGGGCCTGCACCCAGGTCGCCTACTGGCTCGACCAGGGCCTGTCCCTGGAGCGACTGGCGGTCAACCTGGCCGGTGCCCAGATCGATGGCGGCGAGCTGGTGGCCTCGATCGAGCATGCGCTGAAGGTCAGCGGACTCAGCCCAGATAAGCTAGAACTCGAGGTCACCGAGACCTTTATCATGCAGCACGCCAAGCGTGCCATCGAGGCCCTCGACCTGCTCAAGGAGAAGGGCATCAGCCTGGCAATCGACGACTTCGGCACCGGCTATTCGTCGCTCAGCCACCTCAAGCAGCTGCCGATTCACAAGCTCAAGATAGACCGCTGCTTCGTCCGCGACATCCCCGGCGGCGCCAACGATGCCGCCATCGCCCGCGCGATCATCGCCCTCGGCCACAGCCTGGGACTGACGGTGACCGCCGAGGGCGTCGAGACCCCCGAGCAGCTCGGCTTCATGTCCGCCGAGGGCTGCGATGAGATACAGGGCTACCTGATCAGCCGTCCGCTGCCGGCCGACGCCTTTGCTCGCCTGCTGGCTGGCCCTGCACCGCTCTCGCCTCCGCCCACCCCAACGGTCTAGCAGCATTATTCATGATTGCAATTTGAAATCGTTATTCATTTTCAAAACAAATAGATACCCGCCTTTGCTAGACTAAGGTCGTTCCAACGCGACCCGCCCTACCTCGAGTTCAACGACTCGTCCACGCGCCGCTGCCCGTATTGCGTGCGCTGTCGTCCGGGTCGTGCACTGCCAGCGACCAGCATCGCACCTACACGGAGGAATCGCCGCGTGGAGCTGATTCAATACGCGCTCGACAATATCGACCTGCTGGCCAGTCGTAGCCTCGAGCATATCGCTCTGGTCGGCGTAGCCGTGGGCCTGGCCACCCTGACCGGGGTGCCGATCGGCATCGCCATCACTCGCAACGAGCGTCTGGCGCGCAGCGTGCTCTACGCGGCCTCGATCATCATCACCATCCCGTCCATTGCGCTGTTCGGCATCATGATCCCGATCCTGTCGCTGATCGGTCACGGCATCGGCTACGTGCCGGCAGTAATCGCCGTGCTGCTCTACTCGCAGCTGCCGATCATCCGCAACACCTACACCGCCATCAACAATGTCAATCCGGCGCTGCGTGAGGCCGCCCGCGGCATCGGCATGAGTCCCAACCAGCGCCTGCGCATGGTCGAGATCCCGCTGGCAGTGCCGGTGATCATGGCCGGCGTGCGCACCGCCGTGGTTCTCAATATCGGCGTGATGGCGATTGCCGCCTACATCGGCGCCGGTGGCCTCGGCACCTTCATCAGCCGCGGCATCTCTCAGTCCGACCCGCGCCAGCTGATCGTCGGCGCGATTGCCGTGAGCCTGCTGGCGATCATCGTCGACTACGCCCTGCTGGCGCTGCAGAAGCGCCTGACGCCGAAGGGGATGGAACGCGCCGCGTCCACCGCCTGAGCCCACAGCGCCACTGCCACCAGACAAGGATTACCGCATGATTCGACTCGACAGCCTGACCAAGGTCTTCGACACGCCCAAGGGGGCGGTGGTCGCCGCCGACCATATCAGCATGGAGGTACCCTCCGGCGAGATCTGCGTGCTGCTCGGCCCTTCCGGCTGCGGAAAGACCACCACCCTGAAGATGATCAACCGCATCGTGCGGCCGACCTCGGGCAAGGTGTTCATCAACGGCGACGACACCACCGGCATGGATACCCAGACCCTGCGCCGCGGCATCGGCTATGTGATCCAGCAGATCGGGCTGTTTCCCAACATGACCATCGAGGAGAACATCACCGCCGTGCCGCGCCTGCTGGGCTGGGACAAGGCCAAGTATCGCGAGCGCGCCCGCGAGCTGATGGCGATGATCGCCATGGAGCCCGACGCCTTCCTCAAACGCTACCCCAGCGAGCTTTCCGGCGGCCAGCAGCAACGCATCGGTGTGGCCCGGGCACTTGCCGCCGACCCGCCGGTGATGCTGATGGACGAGCCCTTCGGGGCCATCGACCCGATCAACCGGGCGGTGATTCAGGACGAGTTCCTCAAGATGCAGCAGGCACTCAACAAGACCATCATGTTCGTCAGCCACGACATAGACGAAGCGATCAAGATGGGCGACCGCATCGCGATCTTCCGTGAAGGCCGGCTGGTGCAATACGACACGCCGGATGACCTGCTGACTGCCCCCAAGGACGCCTTCGTCGAATCCTTCCTCGGCGAGGACCGCGCGCTGAAGCGTCTCAATCTGGTCAAGGTGCGCGAGATCGTCTCCGATGAAATCGGCAGCGTGACCCCCGGCGACACCCTGGAAACCGCCCTGGCGCGGATCGACGACTTCGGCTACTCCAACGCCATCCTGATGGTCAACGACAAGCGCCAGCCCGCCGGCATCGTCAGCCGTTCGGTGGCGCGCACCACCAAGGGCTACTGCCGCGATCACTTTCAGAACGTGCCTGCGGCGGTGCATCTCGACGACGACTTGCGCAAGGTCGCCTCGCTGATGTTCGCCCACGACATCACCTGGCTGCCCTGCGTGGATGACGACGGCCGGGTATGCGGACAGATCACCCAGCGTGCCATCACCAGCCACCTGGGCTCACGCTATCGCGCCCACCAGGCCGCCATGGGTTCCGCCGACGCCGCAGCGAAGGAGTGAGCCGATGCCCATTCAGAGCATGAAAGGGGCGCTGCGCGCGCTGCTGCTGCTGGCGGTCTTCGCCGCCGGGGTATGGAGCCACGCCAGTGGCATCATCGATGACTTCCTGTGGCACCTGCCCGACGTCCAGTACCTGGCGGTTGGCCACCTGTGGCTGACCGCCGTGTCCGGCAGCCTGGCGATCTGCGTGGCGATTCCGCTGGGCATCCTGCTATCGCGTCCGTCGATGGCACGCTGGGCAGAAAGCCTGATGCAGGTGCTCAATGTCGGCACCACCATCCCCACCCTGGCGGTGCTGGCCCTGTCGATGAGCTTTCTGGGCATCGGCACCGTGCCGGCAATATTCGGGCTGTTCGTCGCCACACTGCTGCCCATCGCACGCAATACCTACGCCGGGCTCAAGGGCGTCTCGCCGGCGTTGATGGAGGCAGCCGCGGGCATCGGCATGTCGCCTGCCCAGCGGCTATTTCGGGTCGAGCTGCCCAACGCCCTGTACGTGATCTTCGCCGGTATCCGCACGGCACTCGCCATCAATATCGGCACCGTACCGCTGGCCTTCCTGATTGGTGCCGGCGGGCTCGGCGAGCTGATCTTCACCGGTATCGATCTCTACGATCCGGTCATGATGCTGGCCGGGGCCATTCCTACGGCACTGCTGGCGATTCTCGTCGATGCGCTGATCGCCGCCATCGCCTTCTTCGTCGTCCCGCGGGGTGTCAACCCGGCACGCCAGTGACGACGTCGCCTACGACAACATCACCACCAACGACAACATCCCTGATGCAAGGAGAATGACCATGAAACATCTCACCTCAGCACTCACTAGCCTAGCCCTGGCCGGCGTCCTTACTGCTGCGAGCACCACCGCCAGCGCCGACCTGGTGGTGGGTGGCAAGAACTTCACCGAGCAGCAGATCATCGCCAGCATGACCACCCAGTACCTGGAGGCGCTCGGCTACGACGTCGACAACCGCGCCGGCATGGGCTCCGCGGTGCTGCGCCAGGCCCAGGAGAACGGCCAGATCGACCTCTACTGGGAGTACACCGGCACCTCGCTGATTACCTACAACGACATCAGCGAGCGCCTCGATCCCGAGGAAACCTACGCCCGGGTCAAGGAGCTCGATGCCGAGGTCGGCCTGGTGTGGCTCGAGCCATCTGCTGCCAACAATACCTATGCCCTGGCGATGCGCGAGGATGATGCCGAGGAGCGCGGCATCGCGACCATCTCCGACCTGGCCGAGGCGATCAACGACGGCGAGGAGCTGACACTGGCCTCCAACGCCGAATTCTATGCCCGCGACGACGGTCTGCGCCCGCTGCAGGAGATGTATGAGTTCGAGTTCGGCCGCCGCAACGTCAGCCGCATGGATACCGGCCTCACCTATCCGGCGCTGCGCGATGGCCAAGTCGATGTCTCGGTGGTGTTTGCCACCGACGGCCGCATCCCGGCCTTCGACCTGCGCGTGCTGGAAGATGATCTCGAGTACTTCCCGGCCTATGCCCTGACGCCGGTGATCCGCGCGGAGACCCTCGAGGAGTTCCCCGAGCTCGAGGAGCAGCTCAACGCCCTGTCGGCGCTGCTCGACGATGCCACCATGGCCGAGCTCAACGCCCGCGTCGACGTCGAGCGCGAGACCATCGAGCGCGTCGCCGAGTCGTTTCTTGAAGAGCACGACCTGCTGTAACTCTTCAGCTCGGCATCCCTGGCTGGCACACTGCCACCAGCCTACGCTTCGAGAGGCCGCCGTAACTCACATGCCCGATGCCGATCATCTGCACGTCGCCGCCGCCCAGCTCGACTGCCAGCTGGGTGATATCGACGCCAACCTCGCCGACCACCGCCCGCTGATCGAGGCGGCACGTGACGCCGGCTGCGACTTGCTGGTGTTTCCCGAGCTATCGCTGACCGGCTACGGTCTCGGCCGCCGCGTGCTCGACGTGGCCATGCCCGCCGGCGACCCGCGCCTGGCGGAGCTGGCCCGGGCCTGTGGCAGCATGCGTACGCTGGTAGGGTTCGTCGAGGAGGCCAGTCCCGGTGAGTGCTACAACGCCATGGCGCTGCTCCAGCACGGTGAAGTCAAGGCCGTGCATCGCAAGATCAACCTGCCCAGCTACGGCGGTCTCGAGGAGGGCAAGTGGTTCACCCCCGGAAGCGACGTGACCCAGATTGCGCTGGACCGGGGCTGGTCGGCCAGCACGCTGATCTGCGCCGACCTGTGGAATCCGGCGCTGGTGCACGCCGCCCTGCTGGCGCGCCCGGAGGTGCTCTGTGCGCCGATCAACTCGGCCAGCGGCATCGTCAGCCAGGCATTCTCCAACGAGCACAACTGGGCCACCAACCTGCATTTCTACGCCATGACCTATGGCACCCCGGTGGTCATGGCCAACCGCATCGGCTGCGAGGCGGGCAGCCGCTTCTGGGGCGGTTCGCGGATTCTCGGCCCGCGCGGCGAGACGCTTGCCGCGGCCGATGACGGCGACACCTTGCTCCAGGCGCGGCTGTCGCGGCGCGCGATTGCCGAGGCGCGCTTCGAGCTGCCTACTCACCGTGACGCCGACACCCCGCTGATTCGCCGTCTGCTTGACAAAGAGTTGACAAAAAAGGCATGAAAATCATCGGCATCTAACCCTATACTGATACGGCATCGCCGTTTGGATAGACGCAAGACTCAAGGATCATCAAGAAGCCGGAAGCCACTCCCAAAAGAAAGGAACCTACCCATGATGAAGAAGCTCTCTCGAGTCCTCAGCCCGCTGTTGATCGCCTTCCTGGTCCTCGGCAGCCTGCCGGTTGCGGCTGCGCCGCAGGCCGCGCCGGCCAACTCACTGGTCACCACTCAGGATGCCCTGAGCGCCGATCAGGTCAGCGCTGACCGCGAACGCATCAACGAAATGCTCTCCCGCCAGGATGTGCAGGATCAGCTGGTCGCCCAGGGAGTCGATCCAGCCGACGTCGAAGCCCGCGTGGCTGCCCTGTCCGACGCCGAAGTGCGCCAGATGGCCGAACAGCTCGACGACCTGCCGGCCGGTGCCAGCGTGGTTGGAGCGCTGGTCTTCATCTTCGTACTGCTGCTGGTCACCGATCTGCTCGGCCTGACCAACGTCTTCCCGTTCACTCGCTGAGGCAGCCGCATGTCTCATCTGCTTGAACGGCAAGCGCCGCGACAGCAGTCGGAACGGCAAGCATGGAACGCCCGCACTGCGGGCGTTCTGCTGTTGATGGCTGCCTTCCTGCTGCTCAGCGGCTGCGCCACCGGGCCGCGCCTGGCCAGCCCCGTCGAAATGGGGGTCGCCGAGCACACCTATATCGATGGCGTGCCCTTCCACGCCCAGCGCGACTATCAGTGCGGCCCCGCGTCACTGGCCATGGTGCTCAATTATTCCGACGTCGATGTCAGCGTCGACACCCTGATTCCCCAGGTCTTCCTGCCCAATCGCGACGGCAGCGTGCAGCCCGAGATGCAGTCGACGGTGCGCCGCTACGACCGCGTAAGCTTCGTGCTCGACGGCAACTTCACGTCACTGCTCGAGGAGCTCGATGCTGGCCATCCGGTGGTGGTAATGCAGAACCTGTCGCTGCCGCTTTGGCCGATGTGGCACTACGCGGTGGCAATCGGCTACGACCTCGACGAACAGCTGCTGACGCTGCACAGCGGCGAGGAAGCCAACCGGCTGGAGTCGTTCCGCCGCTTCGATGCTACCTGGGCGCGCAGCGAGCGCTGGGCGATGGTCGCCCTGCCCCCCGGTGAACTGCCGGTCAGCGTAGGGCCGCGCCGCGCCATGGATGCCATCGCCTCGTTCGAGCAGGCCAACGACGCCGAGGCGGCGCTGCCTGCCTGGCGCTCGGTAACCGAGCGCTGGCCACAGGACGCCATGGCCTGGTTTGCGCTGGGCAATGCCGAGTATGGCGCCGGCCGCCCGGAGGACGCTGCCGATGCTTTCCAGCATGCCACCGAGCGCCAGCCGGACCTGGCCGTGGCCTGGCTCAACCTGGGGCTGACCCTGGAGGGACTCGGCCAGCGCAGCGAAGCGCATCGGGCGCTGCAGCAGGCCGCCAGCCTGCCCAGCCGCTGGCAGGACGACGCCGAGCAGGCGCTTACCCGTTTCAACGACTGACCCCTACCACCCGCGGCCACCGACGAGCGGCCGCACCACTCAGGAGACCCCCATGCGCATCGCGATCTACGGCACCGGCGGCGTTGGCGGCTACTTCGGCGGCCGCCTGGCCGCCGCAGGCGAAGACGTTACCTTCATCGCCCGCGGTGAGCATCTGGCCGCCATCCAGCGTGATGGCCTCAAGGTGCACAGTATCCACGGCGATTTCCACGTCGTCCCGGCCCAGGCCAGCGAAGATCCGGCGAGCGTCGGACCGGTCGACCTGGTGATCGTTGCCGTAAAGGCCTGGCAGGTGGCCGACGCCGCAGCCGCCATGGCACCGCTGCTCGGCCCGGATACCTGCGTGCTGCCCCTCGAGAACGGCGTCGAGGCCGCCGACCATCTGGCCCGCGAGGTTGGCGCCGATAGAGTCATCGGCGGCCTCTGCGGCATCCTTGCCTGGCGCGAGGCCCCCGGGGTGATCCGCCACGCCGGCATCGAGCCCTTCATTCGCCTCGGCGAACTCGACAACCGCAAGAGCGAGCGGGTGGCCGCCATCCGCGAGTGCCTGGCAGGTGCGGAAGGCATCACCGCCGAGGTTGCCGAGGACATCCAGGTGGCGATCTGGAGCAAGTTCCTGTTCATCTGTGCCATGAGCGGCATCGGCAGCATCAGCCGGGCACCGATCGGCGTGACCCGCCGCCTGCCCGACAGCCGCGCGCTGATCGAGTCGGTGCTCGAGGAGATCTATCGAGTGGGAGTGGCCAAGGGCGTCGCGCTGCCCGACGACGCCGTGGCGCGGGCGATGAAATTCATCGATGCCCTGCCAGAGAAGAGCACCGCCTCCATGCAGCGCGACATCGTCGACGGGCGGCCGTCAGAGCTGGAGTCGCAGAACGGGGCGGTGGTGCGCCTGGGGATCGAGCTCGACGTGGCCACCCCGGTCAACCGGGTGATCCACGCCGCGCTGCTGCCCCAGGAGCTAGCGGCCCGGGAGGCCGGGGCTAAATGACTCAGTCGCGCTGGTAAGTGCCGACCAGGCGGTTCATGCCCAGCAGGTGCGGCTCGACCTTCTCGAGCAGCTGGCTGAGCGTCAGCCCGGCGGGCAGCTCGAGCTCGGCGTCCAGCGCCAGCACCCAGAAATAGTAGAGATGCAGGCCATGCCCTTCCGGGGGCATCGGCCCCATGTAGCCGTCGCCCCCACCGTCGTTGACCCCGACAGTACCGCTGTCGGTGGCTTCCTCCAGCGAGGTCACCGAGGCCGGCAGGTTATACAGCACCCAGTGCACGAAGCCGTACTGCCCCTCCTTCACCAGCGGCGCATCCGGATCGTGGCAGATCAGCGCATAGCCCCGTGTGCCCTGCGGCGCGCCTGACCAACTCAGTGCCGGCGAGACGTTGTCGCTCTCACCCGTGTACTTGCTGGGAATCTTGCCATGATGGGTAAAGGCCGAACTCTCTAACTGCATGGTCGAGGGTGCAAATGCCATCGTGGTCGTCCTCCTTGCTATCGCATCAATATCATGGGGGTTCAGCATCGAAGAAGCCTAGATGACTGTCAACGCTCAGAGGGGCGGCTGGCGGACACACCCCAGCACCGCAGCAGCACGCTCTCGGCGCGCCGCAGGCGCCTGTCGAGGTAGTCGCGGGTCTCCTGCTGGCCCGGCGTCTCGTCATTGGCCCAGATCCGCAGCGTGGCAACCAACAGCGCCGTCAGGCCGATCTCCTCGACCTGGGCGCGGCGCGAACCGTACGGCGCCTCGAGCATCGCCGCCTCGCGCAGCCACTGTACGGTTCGCGAGAGATCGAAAACCATCGGCACCCAGGTATGCAGGTGTGGCGGGTGTGCCTTGCTGCGCAGCATCTCGACGCTGACGCGGCGATGCGCCGCCAGTGCATCGAACCAGGCCAGCAGGCAGTGCTCGATACGCTCGCGGGCCGCCCAATCGGCAAACCCGTCGGGCTTCTCGGCGAGCATGGCGCGCCAGCCGCCCAGGAACCAGGCGTCGGCCACGGCGTCGAGATCGCGGTAGTGGTCGAGCACTGCGGCGGCCGGTATCTCCAGCGCTGCCGCCACGCGGGTCAGCTCGACGCCCTCCCAGCCCTTCTCTTCGGCCATCTCGAGGGCCTCAACCAGAATCCGTTCGGCGAGGGAATCAGCGTGGCCCACTTCATGGTGAATCGGCGTCATTGCCATCGGTGTCCTCCTGACGCGATGTTGCCTGTGCTATTACCATAGGCTCCATCCCACCCAGGAGGAAACCAGCATGTGGCAACAAACGGAGATTCGCCTGGACCCACGCGCTCGCGGCTTTCATCTGATCAGCGACGAGGTGGTCGCCGCTATCCCGGCACTGGGCGATTGCGAGGTTGGGCTGCTGCACCTGCAACTGCTGCACACCTCGGCGTCCTTGACGCTCAACGAGAACGCCGACCCCGACGTGCGTCACGACATGGACGCTTTCCTGCGGCGCCTGGTGCCCGGCGACCTGCCCTACTTTCGGCATACGCTCGAAGGCCCCGACGACATGCCCGCCCACGTTGCCGCCAGCCTGTTCGGCACCCAGCTGACCCTGGCGGTGCGCGGCGGGCGCCTGGCCACCGGCACCTGGCAGGGCATCTGGCTCGGCGAGCACCGTGACCAGGGCGGGCCACGGCGCCTCATCGCCACGCTGCAGGGCGAGTAGCCAGACCGTTCAGGCCTTCTTGACGAACTTCGAGGTGAGCTTCAGCGCCCCGATCCCCTCTACCTTGCAGTCGAGGTTGTGGCCGCCCTCGGCGTCACCCTCGATCAGGCGGATGCTCTTGACCTTGGTGCCGACCTTGATCACCGAGGAGGAGCCCTTGACCTTGAGGTCCTTGATCACCGTCACGCTGTCGCCGTCGGCCAGCGGATTGCCATGGGCATCGCGGGCTTCCAGCGCATCGTCCTGGCCTGCCGCCGCGTCATCGCCAGGCATCCATTCATGGCCGCACTCGGGGCACACGTACTGGATGCCGTCATGGTAGGAAAACTCCGACGCACAGGCCGGACAGTTGGGCAGATCGCTCATGCGGGCTCCTGATGATAGGGATGGCAAAAGCCCGCAAGCCTACACCGCCGAGGGGCAAGGCTCCACTGCCGCCTTTGCAAGCGGCTGGCGGGGCTGCTAGGTTGGACGCATATTCATTGCATGGGAGGTAAGCGGATGGATCCCGCCGTCAATAGCGTCGTAAGCGAGTCGCTGGTGCTGCAGCAGGCCCAGGCCGCCCAGCACGCGCAGATGCAGGTGTTTCGTGAGGCTCTGGATACACAGCAGCAGCAGGTCACCGCGCTGATGGAGTCGGCCTCGGCAGACCCCCAGCTGGCCAGCGAAGGGCACATCGGCACCTTGATCAACACCATCGCCTGACCCGCCCAACGCCTGTTCATCCCCTCGAGCCCCGGTACTGCCGGCGGCTCGTTTTCGTGTGAGCCCGTCATGACCGCAACACCGCTTACCCTTGATGTCTTCAGCGACTATGTGTGCCCCTTCTGTTACCTGGAAGAGCCCGAGCTCGACGCCCTGAGCGCCCGCTTCGGCGACCAGTTGACGATCCGCTGGCGCGCCTTCGAGCTGCGCCCCGCGCCGGCGCCGACCCTCGACCCCGACGGCGACTACCTGCACGATATCTGGTCGCGCGCCGTCTACCCCATGGCCAAGGAGCGTGGCATGACGCTGCGCCTGCCGCGCCTGCAACCGCGCTCGCGGCTGGCGCATGAAGCCAGCGCCTGGGCAGCCGACCAGTCGCGCGAGGCCGCCGCCACGCTGCGCCACGCGCTGTTTCGCGGCTTCTTCGAAGACAGCCTCGACCTGGCCGATGGCGAAGCACTCTGCGCAACCGCCGGTTCGCTGGGACTCGATAGCGACGGCCTGCGCCAGGCGCTGGACGAGGGGCGCTATCGCCAACAGGTGCTCGACGATCAGCATGCCGCAGGGGAGCTCGGGATTCAGGGGGTGCCCGGCCTGCGTTTCGCCTTGAACGGCGAACACGCCGGCATCCTGGAAGGCGCCCAGCCGCGCCGACAGCTGCTGCTGGCGGTGGAGCGCCTGCTGGACCTGGCCCAGCAGCGCTGAGCATGGCGCCGCGTCCGATCCTCGTGCTCGGCGGGACCGGCTTTGTCGGCCGCGCCATCGTCCGCGAGCTGGTCGAGCGCGGGCATCGCGTCCGCCTTGCCGCGCGCCACCCCGCGCTGCCCGAGTGGCACGACGCGAGCGATCCGCTTGGGCTGGTGCACGCCGATATCCACGATGAGGTGAGCCTCGCCGCAGCGCTGGAGGGTGCCAGGGGTGTAGTAAATGCGGTGAGCTGCTATGTGGAATCCCGCGGCGCAAGCTTTCAGTCGGTACATGTCGAAGGTGCGGCGCGACTCGCATGCCTGGCGCAGCAGAGCGGTATCAGCACCCTGGTGCAGCTCTCCGGGATCGGCGCCAGCCTCGACTCCCCCTCGGCCTATGTCCGCGCTCGCGCCGCCGGCGAGCATGCCGTACTCGAGCACTTCCCCAAGGCGACGATCCTGCGCCCCAGCGTGCTGTTCGGGCCGGATGACGCCTTCCTCACCGCCCTGCAGGGCCTGACGCGACTGCCGCTGATTCCCCTGTTCGGCCGCGGCGAGACACGCCTGCAGCCGCTGCATGTCGACGATCTGGCCCGCGCCGTGGGGCGGCTGTTCTCATCCTCCCCACCGGCGCGGCGGCTGTTCGAGCTGGGCGGCCCCGAGGTACTCAGCTACCGCGAGATCCTCGAGCGGGTGATGCACTGCCAGGGGCGGCATCGAACGCTGCTACCGCTCCCCTTCGTCGCCTGGCGGCTGCTGGCCGCGGTGACCGGCTGGCTACCCAATCCACCGCTGACCCGCGACCAGGTGCTGCTGATGCAGCAGGACAACGTGGTTGGCGCCGACACCGGGCGCTGCGAAGACCTTGGCATCCTGCCTCGCTCGCTGCACCAGACCCTCGAGACGCTACGCTGACCCTCACGGTGACAGCGTCGGCATGGCACCGCCACAGCCCCGGAACACCTCGCCATCGCGGGTCACCCGCACCGACGTCTCGAAGGGTGCGCCGCTCATGCTGTCGCGACACGCCTCGGGGCTGATCACGACGCGCAGATAGTTGCCCTCGGTAGTGGCGTGATAGACCCGCGATCCCTCTTGGGGTCCGTCCTCCGGCTCGGGCAGCGCAGTGCGCACATCGCGGTCGTCGAACGGCACCGAGAGACGCATGCCCTCTGCGCTGATGGCCAGGTTCCAGGCAGGCTCGGTACCGGTGGCGCGGAAGCCGTCGTCACGCTCCAGCTCGAAGAACACGCCATCCCAGGGAGCGAGTGCACGCGTGTCATCTAGCATCAGCAGCGTGCCGCCCAGGGTCGGCCACTCGCCGTCCTCACAGTCGAGGCGATGCCGCGCCACCTGCTCCCGCCCTTCGAAAGGCGCCAGGTCGCCCGCCTGGAGGCGGAAGTCATCGCGAACCTGGTTGACCGGCAGCACCTCGCCGATATGGGTCAGCGACTCACAGTAGTGCTCGCCGAGGGCGAACCAGTCGTCGCTGATGCGCAGCCGGGCCCCCAGCCAGCTGTCGGCCTGTTCCTCGCTCATGGCACTGACGCCGGGTTGATGGAAGTCCACCAGCCGCCATTCGCCCACGAGTGCCGCATAGTCGCGGCTCAGGTCGGGCTGCTCGGTGGCGTTTCGGGTTTCGCCATCCTGCTCGCCACCGCAGGCACTCAGGCCCGCCAACAGCAGCGACGCCCCGATCATCCGTAATGTCTTGCTCACGCTCGTGCTCCTGGTGATTGCCGTCTCCCGCCGCAGCGAGAGCCCTCAGGATACCGCATCTGACAACGCGGCATGAGCACGGGGTTGGGTATCTGTGCGAAGCGCTTCGCGATCAATCCGGCAGTCGCCCCTCACGGGCCAGGCGTCTGCGCACCCAGCGGTCGTAACACCAGGTCAGCGGCGCCTTGACGCCCGGCAGACCCATCAACCAGGCCAGCGGTTTGAGGCGCGGCACGCGCTGCATCAGCAGCACATAGGCATCGATGCCGTCGACGATGCGCCCCGTATGGTCCTCCACGTGCAGCGACAGCAGCGCCGCCTGGGGATCGATGCCCTTGTCGCGCAGCGTCTGCTGATAGGTGGTCACATCGCACCAGGTGACCTGCTCGCCCGCCTCACCAGCCCAGCGTTCATAGCGAGCTCGGTCGCGGCGGCAACCGGGGCAGACGCCATCGTAATAGACCTTGAGCGAGCCTGTTGGCGACACGATATTCTCCCTGCTCGATGCCCGTGGGGCAGCCGTCATACCAGGTGGGGCTGCAGCCACTCACGCAGCTGCGCACCATTCAGCAGCCCAGGCTGACGGGCCACTTCGTAGCCATCGCGGAACACGATCAGCGTGGGAATGCTGCGGATGCCGAAGCGACCGGCCAGCGAGCGCTCCTGTTCGGTATTCAGCTTGGCAAAGCGTATGTGGGCTGTCAGGTCGCGAGCAACCTCGGCGAAAATCGGCTCCATCATCTTGCATGGGGCGCACCAGCTGGCCCAGAAGTCGACGACCACCGGCAGGCTGCTGCGCTCGACCAGTGCCGAGAAGCTTGCCGCCGTGAGCGCCAGCGGCTCGCGACTCAGCAACAGCTGCTTGCATTTGCCGCACTTGGGCGCATCGCTCAGGCGGGCGGGACTGACGCGATTGATCGCCAGGCAGTGGGGGCAACCGAGGGTAAAGGCATCGCTCATTGGGAGACTCCATCCATACCACTGCCGGCGAGAATAGCCGGCACTGAGGCACTGCCGTCAGGCTATCACGACATGGGTAACTCGCTTCGATAATCCAGGTTAAGCCTGCATGCCATCACCACAGCCCCAACTGCGTCGACAGCCATCGCCCAGGCATCAGGGTGCCGGCGAAGGCACCCAGCAGCCCCAGGTAGGCGCCCAGCATCCACTCGCGGTGCCGTTGCACTTGGCCGCGAACGATTGTCGCGACGGCCACCGTCAGCGCCACCAGCACCCATGCCGAGAGCAGGTGTATCGGCCCCAAGTGCCCCACCAGCGGTAGCACTCCACCGCCCAGCCAGAATGAACTGAGCGCTGATAGCGCCATGGCAGCGACCCATACCACGCCCAACGAACGATGCCACGGCGTGCCCTTGCGCAGACATAGCACCAGGGCGCCCACCCCCAGCGCAAGCAGAGAAGAAGTGAGATGCAGCGTCAGCGTCATGTTGCCTCCGGACCGCCCGCATAAATGCAACTAGTTGCATAATGCTAGTCAACGCCGACCTGATATGCAACTATGCACATATCAAGCCGAACCAGAGGCAAGCATGTCACTACGCGCCGTTCTGTTGATCACCCTGCAACGCGAACCCGGAACCGGTTACGACGTACTGCAGCGCTTCAAGGCCGGCCTCGCCCACGTCTGGCAGGCCAGCCACCAGCAGATCTACCGTGAACTCGACAAGATGCGCGGCGCAGGGCTGCTCGACTGCGAGACCGTGCCCCAGGCCGAGCGCCCCGACCGCAAGGTCTACTGCATCACCGCCAGCGGGCGCGCCGAACTCGATGCCTGGCTGGCTGTCCCCCTCGGCCCCAGCCCCGTACGCCAGCCACTGTTCGCCAAGTTCTTCGCCTGGGACGCCTGGCCGGCCGACGCCCGCCAGCAGGAGCTCGTCGCTCTGCAGGAACAGCTTGAAGAACGTATGCAGGCCTATGCGGCCATCGAACAGGAGTGGTTCAGCGACCCACAGGGGCTAACACCAGCCGAGCGCGCGCCCTGGCACACACTAAGACTCGGCCAGCGACTGACTGAGGCCTGGCTGGCGTGGATCGAGGAGGTACAGGCGGAAGGAGAGTGCGTCAGCGGCTCTCACGCTCAGTGAAACGGCGTGGTGCTCTTAACCCTGGTTCGTAATCCTCAGAGTAAGACCTTTCTGGCGCCAAGGTCATGCATCATCCAACTCTTTGCTCCCAACAGAATACTCGCAGAAAGATTGTGGGTACTGCTCAATTTGCCAGGTCAATTCCTTGGTTCGCCCTCGCTTCCCAGCAGCCGCGCCCTGGCAGCGACCATGGATTGATGCAGTTTGGCCTCCAGGATCTCTCTAGACGGCAGTACTGTTAAGTATTCGGCTACATGGATGCCGCTCTTGTCCAGTTCCAATAGTTCGATTTGCTCGCGCTGCTTGCCAGCACAGAGAATGATTCCCAGCGGCGGGTTCTCGCCGACCTCCTGTTCATGGCGGGCCAACCAGCGCAGGTAGAGTTCCATCTGGCCCTTGTACTCGGCCTTGAAGCGCCCGAGCTTGAGATCGATGGCCACTAACCGCTTCAGCTTACGGTTGTAGAACAGTAGGTCGATGTAAAAATCTTCGTCGTCGATCTGGATGCGCTGCTGGCGCCCTACGAAAGTGAAGCCGGCACCTAACTCCAGCAGGAACTGTTCGATCTCGCGCAGGATGGCATCTTCTAGATCGCGTTCAAGATAGCGGTCATTAAGGCCGAGGAAGTCAAGCAAATAGGGGTCCTTGAGCAGCAACGCAGGCGAAGCCTGCCCTTCCTCCCGCAAGGTAGTGAGCTCTCGGCGGATAGTCGCTTCGGGCTTCTTCGAGATGGCACTACGCTCGAAAAGCATCGACTGGATACGCTCCTGAAGCTGCCGAGACGACCAGCCCTCGAGCTGAGCCAGCTCCAGATAGAACTCACGCTTGAGCGGATCCTCCAGGTAGACCAGGATCTTGATATGGGTCCAGCTCAACTGTCTCCGCAGCGCAGAGACTCTTTCCTCGCCATAATCTGCCCGCTGCTGGCACAGGATTTCGCGATAAATACGGCTGCCTAACTGCCAGTACAGCAGAGTCAACTCGGCATTGATTGCCACCGCCGCACGCTGGCGCGCACCATCTATCAGCTCTCGAAGCTCGGCTACCAGCGCAGGGTCGGTGACCGCCTTGTCGCTCATATCAGCCTTATCCTTCCGGTTAGCAGCACATACCGTGTCAGGTACCTGTACCAAGATGTCGTAGTGGTAGATCGTAGAGCGCACGTATCGAGCCAAGAACGAGTGCTCAGTGGGCGCTAATCATTAAAACGCTCAGGCTCAAGCATCTTTTGAGAATAGCTTGTGAAACAAACGTTCGGATTCCTTCAAGCCCTCATCGGTGAGCAGCACAGACTTTGCTTTACCTACCGGGCTTTCGATCAGTCTTTTCTCATGCAGCCTTCCCATCGCATCCCAATCGAAGGATTCCCAGGCACGTCCCGGATCGTGCAACGTCAAGTACAGTAGCGCCAGTACGGCCTCATCAAACTTATCTTCGTCAACGTCCATGGCTGCTCCTCTGGTGAGGCATCCGCTTGAACCCACATTTTCGTCAACACCGGAAGGATCACGCAAGCGTAAGCCACCTCAGCCCTTGGCGACCAGGAATGCCCCGGCGGCGACCATCAGCGAGCCGGCGGAGCGATTGGCGCCTTTCATGGCGCGCTCGGTCTGCAGAAAGCGGCGTGCACTGGAGGCGCCGGACGCCACCAGCATCAGCCCTGTCATCAGCCCGATGAAGGTGAGGCCGACCACCAGCCCCATGTCGGCGCTGCCCAGCACGGTAAGATCGATAAAGGTAGGCAGAAAAGCGATATAGAAGAGGATCACCTTGGGATTGGAGGCAGAGATCAGAAAGCCCTGCAGGAAGCCTTTAACGACATCCACGCGCCGCTGTTCCGGGGCCAGCGGTTCGGCCTTTACCGGGGCGGTCCACATCTTCCAGCCCAGATAGAACAGGTAGGCAGCGCCGAGATAGCGGACCAGCGTAAACGCCTCGCTCCAGTTCTCGGCGATGGCGGCCAGGCCGTAGAAGGCCAGCAGCAGGTAGATCAGGTCACTCACTGTCATGCCCAGGGCCAGGGAGACGCAGGAGCGCGCACCAGACGCCATTCCCCGCGCCAGCAAGGCGAAGATCCCGGGTCCCGGGGTCACGGCGAAGACGAAGATGGCAAAGAGATAGAACAGCGCGCTTTCCAGGGACATGAGCATCCTGCCGGCAAATCAGTGGAACACCGAAAGCTAACACGCGGCGTGTGAAACGTCTTGTCCGGAACTCTCGCCATCGGTAAGGCGCTGTTCGCCCCGCACGCTTGTCAGCGTACGGGGCGAGCAGTCAATTCGAGGGAAAGGAGAAATCGGCGCCGTCACGCTGCAGGGGCCTTGGCCAGCGCTGGGAGATCGCCTTGCGGCGAGTGTAGAAGCGCACCGCGTCGGGGCCGTAGGCGTGGAGGTCGCCGAACAGCGACTCCTTCCAACCGCCGAAGCTGTGAAACGCCACTGGTACCGGCAGCGGCACATTGATGCCGACCATGCCCACTTCGATGCTATCGGCAAAGCGCCGGGCGGCTTCACCATCGCCGGTGAACAGGCAGGTGCCGTTGCCGTACTGATGGGCATTGATCAGCGCGATGGCGTCGTCGAAGCTCGTTACCCGCACCACGCAGAGCACCGGGCCAAAGATCTCGTCGCGGTAGATGCTCATCTCCGGCGTTACCCGGTCGAACAGGCTGGCACCCAGGAAATAGCCTGGCGAGGCTGCCACCAGCGGATGCTCGCGGCCATCCACCAGCAGTTCGGCGCCAGACGCTACGCCCTGCTCGAGATAGCCGGCGACCTTGTCGCGGTGGCTGGCGTTGATCAGCGCGCCCATGTCCAGGCCATGCTCGGTGCCCGTGCCGATTCTCAGCTCGCGAGCCTGGCCGGCGAGCTTCTCGACCAGCGCATCGGCGGTGGCATCGCCCACGCACACCGCCACCGAGATCGCCATGCAGCGCTCACCGGCACTGCCGAAGGCGGCGCCGACCAGGGTATTGGCGGCGTTGTCGAGGTCGGCGTCGGGCAGCACCACGGCGTGGTTCTTGGCACCGCCCAGCGCCTGGACGCGCTTGCCCTGCTCGGCGCCGCGGCGATAGATGGCCCTGGCCACCGGGGTAGAACCGACGAACGACAGCGCGCGCACCTCCGGGGCATCGATCAGGGCCTCCACGGCTTCCCGATCACCATGGACTACGTTGAAGATCCCCGCCGGCAGGCCGGCCTCCTCGAGCAGCTCGGCCATCTTGATCGCCGCCGAAGGCACCTGCTCGGAGGGCTTGAGGATAAAGGCGTTGCCACAGGCAATAGCCATGGGATACATCCACAGCGGCACCATGGCCGGGAAGTTGAACGGCGTGATGCCAGCAACGATACCCAGCGGCTGGTGGTTCGACCAGGTATCGATCTCCGGCCCGGCATTGTGGGAGTACTCGCCCTTGAGCAGCTCCGCCACGCCGCAGGCGTAGTCGACGTTCTCGATGCCGCGCTTGAGCTCGCCCATGGCGTCTTCCGGCACCTTGCCGTGCTCTTCGCTGATCAGTCGGCAGATCGCCTCTGCATCGCGTTCGAGCAGCATCTTGAAGCGGAACATGACCTGGGCGCGCTTGGCCGGCGGCGTGTCGCGCCAGGCCGGGTGGGCGGCACGCGCGGCGTCGATGGCTCGGGCAACCAGCGTCGCGTCCCCCAGGCTCAGACGGCGAATGGCGGCCCCGCTGGCGGGATTGGTCACGTCGATGAGTCGCTCGCCGGTGAGCGCTTCGCCGCCGATATGGTGGGGTACAACGGGCAATTCAGCAGTCATGAAACGGTCAATCCTGATTAAAAGTGGCGGCCGAGCAGCACATCATCGAAGGGATAACCGCTGAGCTTTTCGATGCCGGTCTCGGTGACCAGCACCTCCTCCTCAAGCTTGACGCCGTCGGCGGCGTCGACCTCACCGATATAGCTCTCCACCGAGACCACCATGCCGGGCTCGAGGATACCGTCCTTGGAGAAACGGTCGAAATCCATGTGGTGGGCAACCAGCGGCGTCTCGCCATGCATGCCCACGCCGTGGATGATCGACGGGTAGCGGCGGTCGAGGAAGCGCTCGGGGATCTTCCAGGCTTTCTCGGCGATCTCGCGATAGCTCATGCCCGGCTTGAGGATCGCCATGTTGTGGTGCACCTGCTCATGGGCCATCTGGTAGAGGCTCTGCTGATAGCCGCTGGGCCTGCCGGGGCCGACGTGGAAGGTGCGCGAGAAGTCCGAGTAGTAGCCGTGGCAGCCGATGGTGTCGGTGTCCAGCGCGACCAGTTCGCCGGCGCGGATCACCCGGTCGCTGGCTTCATTGAACCAGGGGTTGGTGCGCGGCCCCGAGGACAGCAGCCGGGTCTCGATGAACTCGCCACCCTGGCGGATTACCTCGCCGTAGAGGATCGCGAACAGATCGTTCTCGCGCATACCCGGCTTGATGGCGGCTTCCACCTCGGCCACCGCGGCCTCGCTGCCGGCCATCGACTGAGCCAGGCAGGCGATCTCCTCCGGCGTCTTGATGCGCCGACAGTGCAGGGTGTCCTGCATGCAGTCGTAGACGTCGAGCCCCTGGGCCTCCAGCGAGCGCGCCAGGTTGAGCGCGCAGCGGTCGAGCCCGATCTTCTTGTTGCCGCCACCATGGGCCTCGATCAGCTCGGCGATCTCGACGCCGAAGGGGTCACTGGAGAGGTTGTCGCGCTGGTTGACCGCCGACCACACCACCTTGGAGGTGCGCGCCTCGTCGATGGTCTCGAGCCAGGTGGAGACGTGGGCGCTGCCGGGATATTCGAAGAGGATGATCGGCCCGTCCAGCGGCACGTAGATATAGCGCGAGGAGTTGCGCAGGAAATAGCCGAACATGTTGCGCGAGCCGGTGGCATAGCGCTGATTGTAGGGGTCGAACAGCACCACCGCGGCATAGCCCTGCTCGGCCATCATGCCGCGCAGGCGCGCCAGGCGCCCGGCGCGCAGCCGCTTGGGGTCGAAGGCGGTGGGGATGCTGTCGCCGTTGGCCATCGGCGCCGAAGGCACCACCGGGATCTTGTCGGGCTCGTTATCGGACAGGTTCTCGAATTCTACTATGCTCATGGAATCTCTCTATGCGGTGCGATCGGCTCGAAACGAGGGTTCAATCGGCCAGGTTGTCGGTGCGCGTCATGCCTTCGCGCAGGAGCTGTTCGTGGATCGGCGCCATGCGCCCGAAGATACGCTGGGCACGCTCGGGGCGGCCGATGAAACCGGGCTCCTTGGCATAGGCGAAGATCACCGTATGGCGCTCCTTGTCGCCCTCCACCGGGGTCACGCGGTGCAGCGAGTAGCGGCCGAAGAAGATCTGCAGGTCGCCGGGCTCCAGCGCCAGCGAGGTGAGCCGAGCGCGGTCGCCGTCGAGCACTCGCTCGACGGCGGCGAAGTTCTCGCCCTCGGGGCTGCGAATGCCGGGCGCGTATTCGAAGCGCCCGCCGCCGTGGGACTGACGAGTCATCATGGTGACGATGAATTCGTTGGTGTCGTAGTGCCAGGGGTGCTGGCAACCCTCGCGCAGCACGTTGATCACCAGGCCGGCGAGCGGATCGGCGTACTCATGGATCTCCTGCATGCCGACCACGCTGGCAATGAAGCGCTGGAAACCGGCGTGCTCGTAGACCTGGCGAATGATGGTCTCGCTGCCGATGCGGTCGCCGGCGACGAAGCCGTTGGTGCGATCGTCAAAGCGATTCTTGGGGTGCGTGGCCGGCAGCTCGGGGTCGCCATCGCTGTTGTAGGGGTTGGTCTCGGTCTGGTTGTAGTGGGCCTCCGGCGACAGCCGTTCGGTCTCACGCTCGAGCCGTTCCAGGGCCGCGGCGGGCACAAAATTCTTGAGTACCACGCAGCCATCGTCGGCGAGCTGGGCGCGGCACTCCTCGATCAATGCCTTGCCGGCAGCGCTGTCGAGGTCCTCGATGGGGTAGCGGACCAAGTCGATCAGCCCGTCGAGGCCGTTAAATGAACTGTCGTCGTTGCGGGGGGCGGTGGCGTGCATGTTGATGACTCCTGCCATTGGCTAGCGTATTGGACAGGGTAGAGAGGCAGGTTCGATAATAGAAATGAATGGTTAAGATAAAACGCATTTCAGGAGCTCATAGATCATGGACACCGACCTGCTGCGCGCCTTCGTCACCGTCGCCGAATGCGAGGGATTCAGTGCCGCCGGCAAGGTGCTGCACCGCACCCAGTCGGCGGTAAGCCTGCAGATCAAGCGCCTCGAGGACCGCATGGGCGAGGCGCTGTTCGAGCGCACCAGCCGTAGCGTGATCCTGACCCCGGCCGGCGGCCGCCTGCTGCCCTATGCACGGCACATACTCAAGCTGCAGGATGAAGCGATCCAGGTAATGGGCGCCGAGCGCAAGGGCGAGCTGATACGCCTGGGCACCTCGGAGGAGCAGGCCAGCACCTACCTGCCGGAGCTATTGCCGCGTTTCGCCGCGCGCTATCCGGACGTGCGCCTGGAGGTGGTGTGCGACATCAGCGCCGCCCAGGTGCACGCCTTTCAGGAGGGGCTGCTGGACGTGGTATTGGCGATCCGCCATATGCCGACCCAGTCGGGCCAACTGCTCGGCCGCGAGCCGCTGGTGTGGGTGGTCGCCGAGCACACGCGGCTCGATGCCTGGGAGACGCTCCCCCTGGCGCTCAACCCCGAGGGCTGCATCTTCCGCGCCCACGCCTTCGCCGCCCTGGGCCGCGAGGACCGCCGCTGGGACGTGCGCTACTCGAGCCAGTCCCCCACTGGCATCAACCTGCCGGTGCAGGCCGGCCTGGCGCTGACGGTGAAGACCCCGCGCAGCGTGCCACACGGGTGTCGTATCGTCGGCGCCGACGAAGGGCTGCCGGAACTCGGGCATGTCGACATCGAGCTGCACCGCACACCGGGCCATGCCAGTGAAGCATTGAGCGCCTTCTGCGACGAGCTGGAGCAGATCGTCACTGCCACCGAGTCGCTGGAGTGCGTGGAGTACGTGACGAGCGACGCCTCGTAAAAAAATTCATGTTTCTCATCAAGACCAACGCTATTGCGATTTTTTGCCTAGCATGAAGAATGTCGCCCTTTCATTCATTAGCAAAGGAAGGCGAGCGTCATGAATTTCACGCTACCCGGGTTTCTCAGCGGATGGGTCGACGCCGGCAATGGCCTGCTATGGGGCAGCGTGCTGATCTATCTGCTGATCGGCACCGGCCTCTATTTCACGGTCATGACCCGCGGCATCCAGATCCGCTACTTCGGCCATATGTTCAAGCTGCTGCGTCACTCCCGCGAAGCCAGCGGCGGTATCTCGTCGTTTCAGGCGCTCTCCACCAGCCTGGCGGCGCGGGTCGGCACCGGTAACCTGGCCGGCGTGGCGGTGGCGATCTACTTCGGCGGTCCCGGTGCGATCTTCTGGATGTGGATGACGGCAATGGTCGGCATGGCCACCAGCTTCGTCGAGTCGACCCTGGCCCAGGCCTACAAGACCGACCACGGCGACAATACCTTCCGCGGGGGCCCGGCGCGCTACATCGAGCGCGGCCTGGGGCTGCGCTGGCTGGCGGTGGCCTTCTCGGTGTGCCTGATCATCGCCTTTGGCCTGGCCTTCAACAGCGTCCAGGCCAACTCCATCGCCCAGGCCATGGAACAAGCCTTCTCGATTCCGACCTGGGCCATGGGCCTGATGCTGATGGCGGTGGTGGCGCCGATTATCTTCGGCGGCCTGAAATCGATCGCCCGCGTCGCCGAGCTGGTGGTGCCGCTGATGGCGCTGCTCTATTTGTTGCTGGCACTGGTGGTGGTGGCGCTCAACGTCAGCGACCTGCCAGCGGCGTTCATGACCATCATCAGGAGCGCCTTCGGCCTCGAGCAAGCCGCCGGGGGCGCCATCGGCTATGCGGTCTCACAGGCGATCATCAACGGCATCCAGCGCGGCCTGTTCTCCAACGAGGCGGGCATGGGCTCGGCGCCCAACGCTGCGGCCACCGCCACCACCAAGCCCAATCACCCCGCCGCCCAGGGCTTCATCCAGATGCTCGGGGTGTTTCTCGACACCCTGGTGATCTGCACCGCCACCGCGGCGATCATCATCATGGCCGGACCGGACGTCATGGCCAGCGACGAGGCCAACGGCATCCAGCTGACCCAGATCGCACTGTCTAGCCACGTCGGCGAGTGGGGCAGCATGTTCATTGCCGTGGCGATCCTGCTGTTCGCCTTCACCTCGGTGATCGCCAACTACTCCTACGGTGAGTCCAACATCGAGTATCTGGCCGGGCGCCGCGCCCCGCTGGCGGTGCTGATCTACCGCCTGGCGGTGCTGGCCATGGTGATGGTGGGCTCGGTGGCGAGCCTCGGCGCGATCTGGAATTTCGCCGACCTGTCCATGGGCATGATGGCGCTGATCAACCTGGTAGCGATCCTGCTGCTATCGCCGATCGCCTTCGCCCTGCTGCGCGACTACGATCGCCAGCTCAGCGCCGGCCTGGAGCCGGTGTTCGATCCCAGCCGCTTCCCCAAGCTGGCCGACAAGGTCGACCCCAAGGCCTGGCCCAAGCGCTGAGTCGCGCCCCCCAGGCCCGCAACGCCACGGCAAACCGCCGTGGCGTTTTGCCATTCCCGCGTGGCTGCTAGGCTAGCGGGATGAAAACCCTGCTGATCGTCGCCCATACCCCCTCCGCCAATACCCTGGCGTTGCGCGAGGCCGCCGAACGCGGTGCACGCCACCCCGAGATCGAGGCCGTTGAGGTCGTGGTCAAGCCGCCGCTGGAGGCAGGTCCCGAGGACGTGCTGGCCTGCGATGCCATCTTGCTCGGCACCACCGAGAACCTCGGCTACATGAGCGGCGCGCTGAAGGACTTCTTCGACCGCAGCTACTACCCGCTACTCGAGGAGAAGCGGGGCCTGCCCTGCGCCCTCTATGTGCGCGCCGGCCTCGACGGCACCGGCACCCACCGCGCGGTGGAGGGCATCGTCGGCGGCATGGGCTGGAAATGGGTGCAGGCGCCGCTGATCCTGCACGGCGAGTGGCAGGAGGCGTTCCTCGAGCAGGTCGAGGAACTGGCCATGAGCCTGGCCGCCGGACTCGATGCCGGTATTCTGTGAGCCCAACCACTGCCGACACGGCGTTTCCCCAAACGCCGAGAGCCCACTATGCTCTGAATAGACGCTCGCTTCGCCAGCCAACGATGTCAAGACTTCGCCCTCGACCCGCCTAGCCTATCGGCAGGCCGATGGCCGCTCCAGGAGTTCACCATGCCTATCGTCCTGAGCCCATCGAATGACAAATGCTCATCGCGCTGGAAACCCTCCTGTTGCATCGCTGCCAGCATGGTCGCCTTTACGCTCCTCCCCCCGGTGGCCCAGGCCGAGGAGACACGAATCACCATCGGCACCGCCAGCCCAGCGGGCGTCTACCACCTCGCCGGACGCACGCTGTGCCGCATGCTGACGAATCCGTGTGACGCCCAGACGAGCGACGGCTCAGCCGAGAATCTCGCTAACGTGCGCGAGGGTGTCGTCAACGTCGCACTGGCCCAGTCCGACCTTCAGCACTATGCCGTTACCGGCGAGCAGGGCTTTGCCGAGATCGGCGCCGATGACAGCTTGCGTTCACTGTTCTCGCTCCACGGCGAGCCCTTTACGCTAGTCGTCCGAAGAGACAGCGGTATCCAACACTTCGACGATCTATACCAGCGGGCTGTCAACGTCGGGAACCCAGGCTCCGGTCAGCGCGGCACCATGATGACCCTACTGGAGGCCAAGGGCTGGTCGCTGGATGACTTCAGCCTGGCCAACGACTTACCGGCCGACCAGCAGTCGTTGGAGCTATGCCATGGCAACGTCGACGCCATGGTGTACACCGTGGGTCACCCCAACGACTCGGTGGCGCAGGCCATCCGCCTGTGTGATGCGATGCTGGTCGATGTCGAAGGCGAGGAGATCGATCGGCTGGTCGATGCGCTTCCCTACTTTACGCCGGCCGCCATTGCAGCGGGGGTCTACGCCGATGATCAACCGGAAATACATACCTTTGGCGTGCGCGCCACCCTGGTCGCCTCAGCGAATACAGAGAATGAGCTGATCTATCAGTTGGTGGCTGCTGTGTTCGATGACCTCGAAACGCTCAAGGCGTATCACCCAGCCTTTGACGAACTGACCCCGGAGCAAATGATCAGCGAAGGACTCTCCGCGCCACTGCACGACGGCGCCCTGCGATACTACCGCGAGCAGGGCTGGATCGCGGATGAAGACGAGGCTGAATCTGACAACAACACCGCAGACTGAGCACGCAAGCGTCTGACACATCACGCAAAACGGCACCCCGTAGGGTGCCGTTTCAAGCGCTTATTGTGGGTTACGCTTAGCGTAGGCGTTCAAACACCGTCGCCACGCCCTGCCCCATGCCGATACACATGGTGGCCAGGCCGAGGCTGGTCTGCTGCTGCTGCATGACGTTGAGCAGCGTGGTGCAGATCCGCGACCCCGAGCAGCCCAGCGGATGGCCAAGGGCAATGGCGCCGCCGTTGAGGTTGACCTTGTCGTCCATGGCATCGAGGAAACCGAGGTCCTTGAGTACCGGCAGGCCCTGAGCAGCGAAGGCCTCATTGAGCTCGACGGTCTGGATGTCGTCGGCGGTCAGGCCGGCGGCCTTGAGCGCCTTCTGCGAGGCCGGCACCGGGCCGTAGCCCATGATCGAGGCGTCGCAGCCGGCCACGCCGGTGGAGAGCACCTTGGCGATCGGCTCGAGGCCCAGCGCCTGGGCGCGCTCATAGCTCATCACTGCCATCGCCGAAGCACCCACCGAGAGCGCCGAGGAGGTGCCCGCGGTGACGGTACCGTTGCGCGGATCGAAGACCGGCTTCAAGCCGGCCATCGACTCGAGGCTGGCATCGGCGCGAATCACTTCGTCGCGGTCGACCCGCACCCGGAAGCCGTTGCCGTCATGCCCCTCGACGCCGATGATCTCGTTGTCGAAGCGGCCGTCATCCAGCGCCGCCTGGGCGCGCTGGTGGGAGCGTACGCCGAACTTGTCCTGCTCCTCGCGGCTGATGCCGTGCATCTTGCCCAGCAGCTCGGCGGTCAGGCCCATCATCATCGCCGCCTTGGCGGCATACTTGCTGGCCGCCGGGTTGACGTCGACGCCGTGGGCCATGGGCACGTGCTCCATATGCTCGACGCCGCCGATGAGATAGAAGTCACCCATGCCGGCCTTGATATTGGCCGCCGCGATATGCAGTGCGGTCATCGATGAGCCACACAGGCGATTGACGGTCTGGGCCGGCACCGTACGCGGGATGCCGGTCATGATCGCCGCGTTGCGGGCGATGTTCATCGACTGCTCGAGGGTCTGGTTGACGCAGCCCCAGATCACGTCGTCGACTTCCGACGGGTCGAGGTTGGCGTTGCGATCGAACAGCGCCTGCATCACCGCGGCAGACAGGTTTTCGGCGCGCACGTGACGGAAGGCGCCGTTCTTGGCCTTGGCCATGGCGGTGCGTACGCCGTCGACCACCACGATGTCTCTCGGATTCAAACTCATCTTTCACTACTCCTGTTCGTGGTGAGCTCAGGCGCTCTTGTCGTAGAAGGTGTCGCCGGACTTGGCCATCTCGCGCAGCTTATCGGTGGGCGCGTAGAGCGGGCCGAGCTCCGCGGCCAGGCCATCGGCCAGCTCGACGAAGGCCGCCACGCCCATGGCGTCGATATAGCGCAGCGCGCCACCGCGGAACGGCGGGAAGCCGATGCCGTAGATCAGCGCCATGTCGGCCTCGGCCGGGGTGGCGACGATGTCGTCCTCCAGGCAGCGCACCGTCTCCAGGCACAGCGGCACCATCATGCGCGCGATGATCTCCTCGTCGCTGAACGCCTTGTCTTCCTTCACCACTTGCTTGACCAGGGCGTAGGCCGCGTCGTCGCTGACCTTCTTCGGCTTGCCCTTCTTGTCCTCTTCGTAGGCGTAGAAGCCCTTGTCGTTCTTCTGGCCCAGGCGCTCATTCTCGTACATCACCTGAATGGCGGTCTTGGCATCGCGAGCCATGCGATCCGGGAAGCCCTCGGCCATCACCTCGTTGGCGTGCACCGCGGTATCCATGCCGACCACGTCGAGCAGGTAGGCGGGGCCCATCGGCCAGCCGAACTTCTCCATCACCTTGTCGACGTGCTGGAAGTCGGCGCCCTGCTCGACCAGCATGCTGAAGCCGCCGAAATAGGGGAACAGCACGCGGTTGACCAGGAAGCCCGGGCAGTCGTTGACCACGATCGGCGTCTTGCCCATGGCACGGGCGTAGGCCACGGTGGCGGCCACGGCGGCGTCACTCGTCTTCTCGCCGCGGATCACCTCGACCAGCGGCATGCGATGCACCGGGTTGAAGAAGTGCATGCCGCAGAAGTTCTCGGGACGCTTGAGGTTCTCGGCCAGACGGTTGATCGAGATGGTCGAGGTGTTGGAGGTGAGGATCGCCTTGTCGTCCACCAGCCCCTCGACTTCGGTGAGCACCGCGTCCTTGACCTTGGGGTTCTCGACCACCGCCTCGACCACCAGGTCGACGTGGCCGAAATCGCCGTAGGAGAGTGTCGGGCGGATATTGGAGAGCTTCTCGGCCATCTGCTCGGAGGTCAGCTTGTTGCGCTCGACCTGCTTGCCGAACAGCTTGCGTGCCTCCTTGAGGCCCAGCTCGATGGCATCCTCCTTGATGTCCTTCATCAGGATCGGCGTGCCCTTGGAGGCGCTCTGGTAGGCGATGCCGCCGCCCATGATGCCGGCCCCCAGCACCGCGGTCTGCTTGACCGGCTGGGCCTGCTTTTCGTACTTGCCGGCCTTCTTCTTGACCACCTGATCGTTGAGGAACAGCCCCACCAGGTTGTAGCAGACATCGGTCAGCGCCAGCTTGGCGAAGGCCTTGGCCTCGATCGCCTGGGCGCGGCCGCGCTCCTCGCCGGCGCCCTTCTGGATCACCTTGATCGCCTCGATGGGCGCCGGATAGTGCGGCCCCGCCTTGCCGGCGACATAGCCCTTGGCGGTCTCGAAGACCATCATCTGCTCGATGGGGTTGAGCTTGAGCGGGCCGGTTTTCTCGTCGCGGCGCGCCTGGTAGTCGAGTTCGCCACGGTTTGCACGGGCCAGGATGTCCAGCGCCGCCGCTTGCAGCTGCTCGTTGGATACTACGGCATCCACCGCGCCTATCTTGAGCGCGGCATCGGCACGGTTCTCGGTGCCGCCGGCGATCCACTCGATGGCGTTGTCGGCACCCACGATACGCGGCAGGCGCACGCAGCCACCCCAGCCTGGCAGGATGCCCAGCTTGGTCTCGGGCAGGCCGATCTTGGCCTTGTCGCCCATCACCCGGAAGTCGGTGGTCAGGGTGACCTCACAGCCGCCGCCCAGCGCCAGGCCATTGATGGCGGTGACGGTGGGGAACGGCAGGTCCTCGATGGCGTTGAAGATGCCGTGCACCTGCTCGAGCATCTCGGCAATCTGGCCTTCGCCCTTGGCAAACATGCCGTGAAACTCGGTGATATCGGCACCGACGATGAAGACGTCCTTGGCGCTGGCAATGACCAGGCCCTTGATGTCGCTGGCGCCTTGCAGCGCCTGGACCGCCTCGCCCAGCTCCGTGACCACGGCGCTGGAGAGCTTGTTGATGGACTCGTCCTTCAGGTCGAAGGTCAGAGTGGCGATGTTATCGCCGTTGCTGGCCACCGTAATGGCATTGCCTTGGTAGATCATCCGCGAAACTCCACGATTTCATACGGCCGTTTGATTGCCAGACAGCTTGGTCCAGCTTGGCGCCGGCGTCAAGCCCGCGGCGGCCGCCCTCCACCAAAGTCGTGCCTGATGCGTCGGGTGTCGCCGTTTCTCGACTCCGTCTGTCATAGTGACGCTGCTAGCCTCTACGCTTTTCCCGGAGATTGCCAACGGCATGACCACACCCTGCGAAACGCCCGATCCCGGCACGTCAGCGCCACGCAATCCGGCCCGTGCGGCACGCCTGGCCCGTGTCCAACGCCGCGTAGAGCGGCTGATCGAGCGCGTTCGCCCCTATCTATGGATATGGCCGCCGATCGCCTTCTGCGCCGGCGTGGCGAGCTTCTTCCTGGTCGACCGCCAGCAGTGGCTGGGCGCCGCCCTGGCGCTGGGCATGCTGCTGGCCTGGCTACTGCTGCTCTCGGAGAGCGTGATCGGCCGCGCGCTGTCGCGGCGCGGCTATCCCACCCTGCCGCGCGGGGCGACCACCTTCATCGCCCAGTTGATCCACCAGGAGACACTGTTCTTCAGCCTGCCGTTCCTGCTTGCCACGACGGTCTGGGCCAGCGGCCAGGCGCTGTTCACGCTGCTGATCCTGGGACTGGCCTTACTCTCCATCCTCGATCCGCTTTATTTCAAGCTCGCCGAGCGCTATCGCTGGGTCTATTTCGCCTTTCATGCCCAGTGCGTATTCGTGGTGGTGCTGGTGACCCTGCCGCTCATGCTGCAGCTCACCACCAGCGAGAGCCTGTTCTATGCATTGGCACTGATGGTGATATTCAGCCTGCCCAGCCTGATGCATCTGGTGCAGCCCAAGCGGCTGCGCAGCTGGCTGGCGTTGTTCGGCCTGGCACTGCTGTTGGCCGGCGCCGGCTGGGCGGGGCGTGCCTGGGTTCCGCCGGTCAACCTGTGGCTGACCGGCAGCGCGCTGTCGCCGAGTCTCGACGTCGAGTCGCGGACTCCCCGCGGCAGCGTGGCATTGACCCGCAACGCGCTGTCCATCAGCGGCCTGTACGCCTATACCGCGATACGCGCGCCGCGCGGGCTGCAGGAGGAGATCTTTCATGAATGGCGCCATGACGGCGAACTGATCGACCGCATCCCGTTGACCATTCACGGCGGCCGCCAGCAGGGTTACCGCGCCTGGAGCCGCAAGCAGAACTTTCCCGTCGAGGCCGAGGGCCGCTGGCGAATCGATATCGTCACCGCGTCAGGCCAGCGTCTTGGCGTGCTGCGCTTCACGGTCAGCGACTCACCTGCAAGTGCAGACATGGCCGATGGGCAGATCACGTCGCCGCCGGGTATCCCGGGACTCGACCTCCGCCGACTGGTGCCCGGCGGGTAGTGGTCCAAGCAAAAGCGTATTAACGATGAAATGAATAAGCACAGAAGCGCATAAGGCTTGCATTGCAGGCGCGCGGTTCGGACAATTCATTGATTCGCCTGCGAACCGGCCTGACTATGTCCAATCTTTCTCTACACCAGAACATCGGCACCAAGTTGAATCGCGTGCCGCGCCTATGGCGCGCGATCATCGACAAGCGCTTGGCCCCGCTCGAGCTGACCCAGACTCGCTGGATCACGCTCTATCACCTATGGCGCCTTGGCGACGGCCAGCCGCAGTGCGACCTGGCGCGGGTGATCGGCGTCGAGGCGCCGTCGCTGGTGCGCACCCTCGACCAGCTCGCCGAGCAGGGGCTGGTCGAGCGCTGCCCCTGCGACCAGGATCGCCGCACCAAGCGCATCCACTTGACACCCGCTGCCATGCCGCTGCTGCAGCAGATCGATACGGTGGTGAAGGAAGCCCGCGAGGAGATGCTGGCAGGTCTCAGCGACGGCGACATCGCTCGCCTGGACGACTACCTGACCCGCATCGAGGAGAACGGCCTGGCGATCCAGACCCGCGAAAGCGACGATTGAACCACCGCTCGCGGCTCACTCCAGCCGTGGCGGATCACTACACCAGCGGCTTGAGGGTGCTCGGCCTGTCCGGCCGGCCCGCCAGGCTATCGCGCAGTGCGGCCATGTCGCCGAGATAGCTATCGAAGCGCTCGGGCCCCTGCGACTCATACCACCACAGCGTCACTCCGTGCACGTCCGACTCCAGCACCAGGGCATCCTGGGGCAGGCGCGTAAGCAGCGCCTCAAGCCGCTGGAACACCTCATCCGGCAGCGGGCGCAGCGGCTCGATTCGCCAGCGCCAGCCGTGACACACCGGCTTTAGCACGCCGCTGGAGGCGCTCTCGCGCACCGCCACGAAGCGCGGCCCAGGCTGCTCCTTGGGATACCCCCAGCGATAGCTGGGCATCTGCTTGCCGGCGGCGTGCAGCGGTGGCGCGGCCAGCTTGACCCTGACGCCGGCCTTACGGGCATGCTCGCGCAGCCGCGCCACCCGCTTCTGTCTGGGGCTCGGTTTGAGCCACATCACCGGCGATACGATCAGTGCCACGATAAACGCGATCAACAACCAGTTCATGCCTGCCGCCCATCCCCTGCAAAAGATGCTAAAACGTTGATATAGATCGTTGTGAGACGCCGCCAGCCGGCCTAGAGTGGGAGGCATGACAAGTCACTCTGCCACTTCAGAGCATTCCACCAACCTCGCCACGGGAGGTGCCCCATGAGCAACGAATATCGTCACGTGCTGGTCGCCGTCGACCTTACCAAGGATTCCCACAAGGTGCTCGAACGAGCGCTGCCCATCGCCGAGCGCAATGGCGCCAAGCTATCGATCATGCATACCCTGGAACCGCTGGGTTTCGCCTATGGCGGTGATATCCCCATGGACCTGACCAGCATTCAGGACCAGCTCGACGATCACGCCAAGCATCGCCTGGCCGAAATCGCCGACCCGCATAACGTGCCGGCCGAGAACCAGCACGTGGTGGTGGGCATGCCGGATACCGAGATCCATCGCTTCGCCGAGGAGCACAACGTCGACCTGATCGTGGTCGGCTCCCACGGTCGTCACGGCTTCGCGCTGCTGCTCGGCTCCACCTCCACCGGCGTGCTGCACGGCGCCAAGTGCGACGTGCTGGCCGTGCGCGTCGGCAAGGATGGCGAAACCGACGAGTGAACCAGCATGTCTCTCGACTCAGCGATTGGGGACGCTGAGAGTACGCGTAACGAGCGATGATAGGTTGATCGCCGCTTACTCCCCCGCCGCCATCGCCTCCAACTCCATCCACCGCTCCATGGCGGCATCCAGCTCATTCTGGGTTGCCGCCAACGCCTCCAGGGTGGCAGTGACATCGGCGGCCTCGCCCTGGTAGAAAGCCGGATCCCCCACCTTGGCCTCGAAGGCCGCCACGGCATCTTCCAGCCGCTCGATCTCGGCCGGAAGATTGTCCAGCTCACGCTGCAGCTTGTAGGAGAGCTTGACCGCCTTGCCGGAAGCAGGACTCGGCGACACGTCGGCGGCAGGCGCCTGAACCTCGCGCTTGGCCTCATGGCTACCCTTGGCAGCGTCGAAATCCCACGGCGCCGGCGGCAGCTTGCCGCCCTGGCGCACCCAGTCACTGTAGCCGCCGACGTATTCACGCACGATGCCGTTACCCTCGAAGGCCAGCACTCCGGTCACCACGTTGTCCATGAAGGTCCGGTCGTGGGAGACCAGCAGCAGGGTGCCGTCGAAGTCGAGCAGCAGCTCCTCGAGCAGCTCGAGGGTCTCGACGTCGAGGTCGTTGGTCGGCTCGTCGAGCACCAGCACGTTGGCCGGCTGTGTGAACAGCTTGGCCAGCAGCAGCCGGTTGGACTCGCCGCCGGACAGCGCCTTGACCGGCTGGCGAGCGCGCTCGGGGGTGAACAGGAAGTCCTGCAGATAGCTGATGACGTGCTTGTCCTTGCCGCCGACGCTGACCCGGTCGCTACCCTGGGCGACGTTGTCGTAGACGCTCTTGTTCGGCTCGAGCCCGGCGCGCAGCTGGTCGAAATAGGCGACCTTGATGTTGGTACCCATCTTGACCTCGCCCTGGCTGGGCGCAAGCTCACCGAGCAAGATCTTGAGCAGCGTGGTCTTGCCGGCGCCGTTGCGGCCGATCAGGCCGATGCGGTCGCCGCGCTGGATCTCCAGGCTGAGATCCTGGATCACCCAGTCGTCGCCGAAGTGCTGGCTGACGCCCTTGAGCTCGACCACCCGCTTGCCGCTGCGCTCGCCGCTGTCCACCGTCAGCGAGGCGTTGCCCTGGCGCTCGCGGCGCTGGCTGCGCTCGCGGCGCATCTGCTCCAGCGCCCGCACCCGGCCCTCGTTGCGGGTGCGTCGTGCCTTGATCCCCTGGCGAATCCACGACTCTTCCTGGGCCAGTTTCTTGTCGAACTCGGCGTTTTCGCGCGCTTCGATCTCCAGTTCGTGCTGCTTGCGTGCCTGGTACTCGGCATAGTTGCCGGGATAGCGCCCCAGGCGGCCGCGGTCGAGTTCGAGGATCGCCGTGGCCAAGCGTGACAGGAAGGTACGGTCGTGGGTAATGAACAGCACCGCACCGCCGAAGGCGAGGAGCTGCTCCTCGAGCCAGGCGATGGTGTCGAGGTCGAGATGGTTGGTGGGCTCGTCGAGCAGCAGCAGGTCGGGCTCGGCGACCAGCGCCCGGGCCAGCGCCACGCGCCGCCGCCAGCCGCCGGAGAGCGCCTCCATCGGGCTGTCGGCGGGTAGCCCCAGACGCGTCAGCACGGTATCGATGCGCTGATGGAAGGACCATCCGTCGATCGCCTCGAGCTGGGTCTGTAGCGTCGCCATGCGCTTCATGTCGGGATCCGGGTCCTCGACCAGGTGGTGATACTCGGCGAGCAGCCCACCCGCCTCAGGCAGGCCCTGGGCGACCACATCGAAGATCGTCTCGCCGGAAGCGTTCGGCAGATCCTGGGCCAGCACGCCGATCTTGAGCCCCGGCGCACGCCAGATGCTGCCGCCGTCGGCCTGGATCTCGCCGTTGATCAGCTTGAGCAGGGTCGACTTGCCGGTGCCGTTGCGGCCTACCAGCGCCAGTCGCTCGCCTTTCTCCAGGACCAGGTCGGCGCCGTCGAGCAGTACGTGGTTGCCATAGGCGAGTTGCAGCTGTTCCAGTCGTAGCAGGGTCACGCGTTTACCACCTCGTTTACATGCGCTAAGGGGGCTAGTGTAACGCATGCCCGCCTCGGCGTGGTCGCCACTACTGCCTTGCAGGTACAATGCGCCCTCGATTTACCAAGGGAGCCTGGCGTGTCCGAGCCAACCGACACCTTCGACGACGTTCTGCCCGAGGCGCTGCAGCGGGTCAGCCCCGCTCCGCTGGTGGATATCGGCGCCAACCTCACTCATGCGAGCTTCAGCCACGACCTCGACGCCGTGCTGCGGCGTGCCCGGGCGGCCAATGTGGGCGAGCTGATTCTCACCGGCACCGACCGCGAGCACGCCATACAGGCGGTCGAGCTGGCCCGTCGCCACCTTGGCCGCGCGCCCAGCCTGTACGCTACCGCCGGCGTGCACCCCCACGATGCCAGCCAGTGGGACAGCGCCCTGGAGGCCGACATGCGCGAGCTGCACCGTCAGCCCGAGGTGGTCGCGGTGGGCGAATGTGGCCTCGACTTCAACCGCAATTTCTCCACCCCCGCCGAACAGGAGCATGCCTTCGAGGCCCAGCTGGGCCTGGCCGTGGAGAGCGGCCTGCCGCTGTTCATCCACGAGCGCGATGCCGGCAGCCGCATGCTGGAGATCCTCAAGGCCTGGCGTGACGATATTTCTCAGGCAGTCGTACACTGCTTCACCGGCGAGCGCGCGACGCTCTATGGCTACCTGGACCTCGACCTGCATATCGGCCTGACCGGCTGGATCTGCGACGAGCGCCGCGGCCACCACCTGCGCGAGCTGGTCGGCGAGATTCCCGCCAACCGGCTGATGCTGGAAACCGACTGCCCCTACCTGCTGCCGCGCCATTTACCTGCCAAACTCAAGGGACGGCGCCACGAGCCTGCTCTGCTACCCTGGATTGCCGCCGAGATCGCTCACTGGCGCGGCGACGACGAGGCCAGCCTGGCCGCAGCCACCAGCAGTACGGCTCGACGTTTCTTTGGCCTTAACGCGCTCCACGAGGAGACCTGACATGGACGACTTTCCCGGCTTCATTGCCGTCGAGACCGGTGAGGATGGCGGCCTGCCGCTGGCCATTGCCTGGGCCCTGGCCGATGGACAGGTCAAGCACACCCTGATCCAGCCCGACGACGACTGGCTCAACGACGAGCTGATCTCGCTCGGCGACTACAGCCTCGAGGAGCTCGAAAACCTCGGCGTAAGCCCGCTGGACGTGATCCGCGAGCTGGAGAACGACCACTTCAGCGCCACCCTCTACACCGCCGGCGTCAGCGACGACGAAGCCGCGCTGTCGCGTCTGTTCGATGTCTTCGGCCTCGACCCCTTCGTCGAGCTGGCCCCCGCCGAGTCGCTGTATGTCGATCTCGGCCCCGGCGAGTGGGCGCGCGCGCGCAGCGAGCTATTCGGCGAGCTGGGCATGGAGCCGATGCGCCCCGAGCAGGAGGTGCAGGTAATGCTGGCACTGCATCAGCGTCTGGCGGAAGAGAGTTAAGGTAGGCGTGACGTCAGTCACGATTGGGGTTGGGTGGCTCCGGCATGGCAGCGCTGCGCGCTGCATCGCGACTGAAGTCGCTCCTACAAAGGAAGGTGGCGCCAAGGCCAATGTGGGAGTGACTTTAGTCACGATGGGGTTGCTCTACCCCGGCAGCGCTGCGCGCTGCATCGCGACTGAAGTCGCTCCTACACAGGGAGTGGCGCAGATGTGAGACCCAAATCGATGGCCGCCTCAAGCGAGTAGCCGTGGTGATAATAGGCCCTCAACGCAGCCACCAGCGCAGCCGCTCGTGACGGCAACCCCTCCTCGCGGTAGCGCGCGGCGCGCGCCTCGACACGGCGCTGGAAGGCATCACGGTCCACCTCCAGCTCGCCCAGGTTGTCGACGCTGACGTTGAAAGGGTGCCCACAGGCCTCGGCCAACAGCAGCTCCAGCGCCTGGGGCGCCACCTCGGCATTCTCGAAGGCTTGCTGCTGGTCGGCATCGCGGCCGTCTGGCAGGTACCAGTAGCCGTAATCCTCCAGCCGGCGACGCCGCGCCCCGGCAATGCACCAGTGGCTGATCTCATGCAGCGCACTGGCATAAAAACCGCGCGCAAAGATGACCCGATGGTAGTCGCAGCGCTCATCCGCCGGCAGATAGAGCGGCTCGTCGCCGCCACGCACCAGGCGAGTACGATAGTCGGGCATGAACAGCCCGTCGAACAGCGCAATGATATCGTCCAACCGGTGGGTCACGAGGGTCTCCGCTCGGTTATTCACGTTGCGCAGTATAAAGCTCCGGCAGGCGGGCGGAAATCCCTATGCCTTGCTAGACTATCAGGCCCGGACAAATCTGACCAAGCAGTCAGATCTCACGCCAGGGTGGTCGCAGGCCTGTCGACGGATCAGTCCCGAGCGGTGCTTGCCATCTGCGATAGCCCTGGGCCTTATTCGGGCACCGGGATCGGGTGCCCGGTACCTTAGAGAAGGAGTATTTCCCCTTGGTGCAGTCCCGCTCTTCGCTGCTGGCACGCTCGCGCACCGAAACCCGCCTGCTGATGCGCCTGGCGCTACCGATCTGCGGCGCCCAACTGGCCCAGGCCGGCATGGGCGTCACCGACGTGATGATGACCGGTCGCCTGAGCGCCGCCGACCTGGCGGCGGTATCGGTGGGATCAAGCCTGTGGTTGCCGCTGATGCTGTTCATGACCGGCACCCTGATGGGGCTGACGCCGATCGTCGCCCAACTGCTGGGCGGCGGTAACGTCGAGCGCATTCGCCCCAACGTCCATCAGGCGCTGTGGGTGGCCCTGGCCCTCGGCCTGGTGGCTGGGCTGCTGCTGTGGTTCACGGTGATGCCGATCTTCCGGCTGATGAACGTCCCCGAGAACGTCGCCGAGCTGTCTGCCGCCTACCTGTCGGCAGTCGCCTTCGGCATGCCCGGGGTGGCGCTATTCCAGGCGCTGCGGGCCTTCTCCGATGGCATGAACCATACCCGCCCTTCGCTGTGGATCAGCCTGGTTGGCCTGGCCGTCAACGTGCCCGCCAACTACCTGCTGATCTACGGCGGCGATGGCCTGGTGTCGCTGTTCGGCCCGAACCTGGCGGGGCCGCTTGCCGGCTTCCCGGCTCTCGGTGCCTTGGGCTGCGGCATCGCTACCGGGCTGTCGATGTGGGTGATGAGCCTGGCCATGCTGCTGTATACACGGCGTTCGCGGGCCTATGCGCCGGTCACGCTATGGCACTCTCCAACACCGCCGCGCCGTGCCATGATCGGCGAGCTACTCTACGTCGGAGTGCCGATCGGCGTGGCGATCTTCGTCGAGGTCACCCTGTTCACGCTGATCGCACTGTTCATCGCCAGCTTCGGCGAGGTGGTGGTGGCCGGCCACCAGGTGGCACTCAACTTCACCTCGATCCTGTTCATGCTACCACTCTCGCTGGGCATGGCACTGACGGTGCGGGTCGGCAATACCCTCGGCGCCGGCAAGCCAGAGCTGACCCGCTTCGTGGCCTGGAACGGTATCGTGGTGTGCGTACTGATCGCCGGTATCAATAACCTGATTCTGTGGTTCGCCTCGGAACCGGTGATCGCGCTTTACACTCACAATGTCGAGGTCCAGCAGTTGGCGCTGTCGCTGATCGTGCTGGCGATGATCTACCAGGTCTCCGATGCGCTACAGATCAACATGGCCGGCGCGCTGCGCGGCTACAAGGATACCCGCATCATCATGGCCATCACCCTGGTGTCATATTGGCTGGTGGGCCTGCTGGGTGGCCACTGGCTGGGTACCCGCGGCCTCGGCGCCTGGCTCGATCCGCTGGGAATCTACGGCTACTGGATCGGGTTGGTGCTGGGCCTCACGATGGCGGCAGTGCTACTGGGGCTGCGCCTGGATCGGATCAGCAAGGCGGTGAAAGATGGACGATGGCAGATTCCTCGCAGCTGACGCCCTGCCCCTTGCGCGACGAGGAGCACTCATCGCAGGGCTCGGCATCATGCTTGCCGGCTGCGGCAGCAGCGACGCCGACGACCTGCTCGGCGACTATCAGCAGCGGCTGGCAGAGGCCCTCGAGGTCGAGCCCCCCGAGCCGCAGCCGCCGGCCAATATCGGTGCCTTCCCCGACCAGGATCAACGTCTGTTCGACATCCCTGACCTGCGCGAGAGCCTGCTCAACGTCTACGCGCTGCGTGAGTGTCAGATCACCTCGCTGGTCGCCGAGCGCAACAATCAGCTGGGCCGGGTCGCCGTCCCCAGCCAGCGCTGGCTGTATGAGCTGGAACTATGGCGTCTGCTGCATGCCTGCTCGGGCTCGGAGGTGGCGGACAACCTCGCCGAGGCCGACCGCGAGCGCCTGATCCGCCTCACCGAGACCAAGACCGAGCATCTGCCCTGGGCCACCTGGAACGCCCTGTTTGGCTCCAGTGAATGGGTCGGCAACTTTTCGCGCGCCAGCCGCCCACTGCCAGTCACGCCAGAGATCGATATCGACGCCCACCTGGCGGCCCTCGACTATCTGCATGAGTCGGTCCAGCACCAGTTCGACCCCGACTGGCAGCCCAGTGGCTCGACGCTCGCCGACCACTTGCAGGTACTCAGCCGAGAACCGCTCACCGCCCGCGTGCTGCGCAGCCTGATGCTCACCAGTCAGCGCCTCGAGGAGAGCAATCGCCTGCTCGCCGATGCCCTCGAGAACCCGACAACCTGCCGCCAGCTCGACGACTTCCACGGCAGCGCGCTGCGCAGTGACGTCAGCGACTACCTGACTCGCTTGGATGACGTGGCGGAGCGCTGGTTGACGGCGGTCAACGCCCTGTTCGATATCCATCCCGTATCGCGCCCGGCCCTCGAACATTACCGCGAGGCATGGCTTGCAGACGTCGCCGCCAATGGTAACGATACGCCCCCCTGGCCGCGTTATACTCATGCACTGGCGACTCATCGAGCACTGCTCGAGCGCTGGTCGGCGCAGTGTGCGTTGACCCAGCAACGTCAGGAAGATGGCACGCGGGGTTAACTTTACGCACAGGACTGTGCTAATAGTGAATTCAGGCCGTTCCACTGCCGTTATAACGCGCTCAAGGAGGGTAATCATGGGAATCCCACTGTCCCCCCGTCCTGCCCAGGTCATCGACCTGGAGGTCATGCGACAACGGCTGCACGCCAAGCGTCGCCTGGTGCGCCTGGCGCCCGAACTGGATGGCCTCGAGATGCTCTATCATCTCGCCTCCGATCCGGACACGCTGTATGGCATGCCGCTGCTGGCCTGGGGCCTGCGAGACGATGGCGAGGTCGTAGGACTGGTACCGTGGATGGAGGCGCTGACGCCCTGCCATCAGCTGGACGACCCCGAATATGGGCACTTCGTCGGATTTCGCGATCCCGAAACCGAAGAGATTTTCACCCATCCACCCGAGCACAAGCAGTACGAGCTCGAGCATGCCGCGGCCTACTTCGACTACGAAGAAACCGATGCCTCGACGCTGATTCAGCAGCTGCCGGACACCCAGGGCACCCATGCGCTGTGCATGGATGAAGACGGCCAGCCGTGGCAGCTCAAGCAGGTATTCGGCTGGCGCCTCTATAGCGACGGTCAGGTCGAGGCGTTGCTGGTCGACGAGAACAAGGTCGAGTCGACCCCTGTGCTGCCCGGCGATGCCTGTCTATACCCCGGGCATAGCCGACATCGGATGGTGTATTTCTTTCAGCGCGTCATTGCCAATCGCATCAAGGACGAGGATCCCACGACCCTCGAGGCCTTGGCCCTGATGGTGGCACGCTAACCGGCGGCAGCGCCTGGTGCTGACGCTTAACCGAGCCGCACGTAATAGAGGAAATCGCCATCGCTCACTTCACGCTGAACCAGCAGCTCATGCCCCAGGAAGCTACAGAACTTGGGAATGTCGCGGGTCGTGGCGGGGTCGCTGGCAATTACCTTGAGGACCTGCCCAGCCTGCATATCACGCACGCGGTTATGCATCATCATGATCGGCTCGGGGCAATACAGGCCGGTGGTATCCAGTTCTACGTCGTGGCTGGGCAGGTCGTCGACTTGGTCGGCCATGGTCGTTCTCGTATCCTCTCGGGTAGATGAGTCAGCAGGTGAATGGAGCAGTTACATGATCAAGATCGTCATCGAGCGCCGTATCATGCCCGGCCTCGAAGAGGAGTACGAGCAAGCGGCCCGGGAGGCCATGCGCGCATCGGTCAGTGCGCGCGGCTTCATCGCTGGTGAAAGCCTCTGCGAACGCCATCATCCCGAGCGGCGCCTGCTGATCACCCAGTGGCGCGACCTCAGCGCCTGGAAAGACTGGTTGCATAGCAGTGAGCGTGAGCGCGTCATGCAGCGCGTTAAGCCGTTACTCGCCGACGAGGAGCATATCCGCGTCTACGAGCATCGCTGAGTGACTCAGTTCAGCAGCCGCACATGCACCGTGACCTCTTCCCGGTCATGATACAGCTGTCGGCAGCGAATCTCAGCTGTCACGTTGGCCTCCTCGAGTGAGGCCGCCAAACGCCCCAGGCAGCGCTGCACTTCCGCCCAGCGCTGCTTCATCGGCAGTTTGAGATTGAACACCGCTTCGCGACACCAGCGTCGCACCAGCCAGCGCTCGATCATCTCGGTCACCCTTACCGGCTTGTCGACGATGTCGCAGACCAGCCAGTCGAGACGGTTGGGCGGCTCCCACACGAACCCATCCTCGCGCAGATGATCGACCTGGCCGGTGGCCATCAGCCCCTTGTCCATCGGGCCGTTGTCGATGGCGTAGACGTACATGCCCTTGCGCACCAGCTGATAGGTCCAGCCACCCGGTGCCGCACCGAGGTCAGCCGCCTGCATGCTGTCATTGAGGCGCGCCTCCCATTCGTCGCGAGGCACGAAGACGTGCCATGCCTCCTCGAGCTTCAGTGTCGAACGGCTGGGCGCCTCTCGGGGGGAGCGCAAGCGCAGGATACCGCCGGGATGCTCACTGCGGTTGTTGGGAAAGCTCATCCCCAGCTGCACGCTATCGCCGGCCGTCCACCACAGGTGCAGGCGCCTGCCACCGGCCTTGCGACGCAGCGCCCCACGCTTCTTCAGCGCCGATTCAAGTGGCCGCGCCAATGCCTTGGCCAATCCGCTCAGCGCCTTGCCGTCATTGGTGTCCGGGGTCTCCTGCCACAGCGACTCGAAGTTCCAGCCGCTGGCCACGACCTGCTCGACGATCGGCGTCAGACGATCCTCACGCGCCATCCCCATGAGTGGAGGCAGCGCCACCAGGCTTTGACGAGCAAATACCAGCGAGGCCAGCGGTACATCGCGATGCAGGCCATTGACGGCCTCGTCACCGGCCACCACGAAGCACACATAGCCGCTATCCGCTTCGGCCTCGGCGTGGCCGTCCCAGCCCGCCTGCCCCGCCTTGTCCTGGATCTCGGCGCACAGATCCGACTCGAAGCCGGGACGACAGTAGAGCAACAAGTGCTGGGGAATCACGATCACCTCCTGTTGAAGGCAGGCAGTCTATCCGGCCGCCAGGCCCGCCTCAAGGAGGCTGACCCAAAAACAACGAAACCCCAGCCTCTTTCGAAGCTGGGGTTCTGGTAATAGCGAAGCCCCGATCTCTCTCGAGACTGGGGCGTCTGGATATGAAAAAACC
>NZ_JARWAM010000011.1:0-168953 GCF_031451695.1 Franzmannia qiaohouensis | reverse complement strand
GAGATGCCGTGTGGTGCCCCATGCACCCAAGATGGCGTTGCAAACTCATCTTGGCACAAGGGGGGACGGGTCCATCCCATTTCCCACACTGAAGGTGGCGCCGAAGCAGATGATGGTTGTGGCCTGGCCCAGCAGCGCTGCGCGCTGCAATCGCGAATGAGTGTGCTACCACACCGGAGGTGGCGCCGAAGCAGATGATGGTTGTGGCCTGACCCAGCAGCGCTGCGCGCTGCAATCGCAAATGAATGTGCTACCACACCGGAGGTGGCGCCGAAGCAGATGATGGTTGTGGCCTGGCCCAGCAGCGCTGCGCGCGGCTGCCAGGTCACTTTAGTCGTTCCAGGTGCCCCTTGCGGCGCACGATGTTCTTGTAGTCCCACTGGATATCCCGCGCCTTGCCGAGCCAGCGGCGTAGCGCCTCTGCGTCGATCTGCTCCACCGCGGTATAGCGGGCCTCGGCGGCCTTGAAGCTGCCCTCGTCGCGCAGCCCGCTCTCATCGAAGGATTGTCCGCTCCAGAACAGCAGCCGCACGCAGTGCTTGAGCTTGCTGTAGCCGACGATGGGATTGCCATCCAGGAACCAGACCGGGTGGGCATGCCATAGCTTGCCCTCTGCGTCGGGTAGATAGCGCTCGATCGCCTGGGCCAAATACTCGCATATCTCACGGTCGGCCGGTGCCTGGCGCGCATGATACGTCTGGATATCGGGATGCATGGCGACTCTCCTGTAGCTGTAGCATTACCAGGACAATCGATCAGATAGGCAGACATTCGACAGCCGCCCCCAGGGAGCGGCTGTCGCGGGCTGAATTGGCGGTGCCTAGAATTCGGACCAGTCCTCGACAGCTTCAGCGGGTTTCTTGTAGGACTGCCTGGGCGTTTCAGCAGCAGGCTTGGCCGGCGCCTCAGGCGGTTGGCTGCGCTCACCCTGCTGGTGGGTCAGCCGGGTGGCGTGCGACTCAGCTGGCGCGGCCTGATCGTCGACGCGGAAGGTGGCGATCAGTGCGGCGAGATGCTTGGCCTGGTCTTCCAACGAAGTAGCGGCGGCGCTGGTCTGCTGCACCAGCGAGGCGTTCTGCTGGGTGACCGAGTCCATCTCGGTGATGGCGCTGTTGATCTGCTCGATGCCGCTGTTCTGCTCGCGGGTAGCGCTGGAAATCTCGCCCATCAGCGCGGTGACCTGGCGGATCGACTCGACGGTCTCGCCGATGGTGGCGCCACTGCGTTCGGCCTGTTCGGCGCCGCTGGCGATCTTGGCGGTGGTCTCTTCGATCAGCGTGCGGATCTCCTTGGCAGACTCGGCGCTGCGCGAGGCGAGATTGCGCACTTCGCTTGCCACCACCGCGAAGCCGCGGCCCTGCTCGCCGGCGCGCGCCGCCTCTACCGAGGCGTTGAGCGCCAGAATATTGGTCTGGAAGGCGATCGAGTCGATCACGCCGATGATGTCGTTGACGCGACTGGCGCTGGTGGAGATCTCGCGCATCAGCTGTACGGTGTGCTCGACCTCCTGGCCGCCGGCCTCGGCGCGCTGCGAGGCAGACGCCGAGAGGCCGTCGGCCTCCTGGGCGGTCTCGGTGTTCTTGCTCACGGTGGCAGCCATCTCTTCCATGCTCGAGGCGGTCTGCTGCAGCGCCGAGGCCTGCTGCTCGGTGCGCGACGAGAGATCCTGGCTGCCCAGGGCAATTTCACCGGCGCCGGTGAAGACGCTGTCGCTGCTGCTGCGCAGCGACACCACCAGGGTCTTGAGCTTGTCCTGCATGCGCGCCAGAGCGCTGTAAAGCTGGCCGATCTCGTTGCGACCGCGGTCGCGGATCTGCTCGGTGAGATCGCCATCGGCAATCCGCTCGAAGTGATCGATGGCCTCGCGCAGCGGCGTGACCACCACCCGCATCATCGCCAGGCGGATCGCCACCGCGGCGAGCAGCGCCACGACCAGCAGCGTTATGGCGATCATGCCGACCATGTCGCCAAGCCGGCCGACCTCATCGATCACCGCGTTGCCGCGCCGTTCGGAGTAGGCGACGAAGTCCTCCATAGCGGCGTCGAGCTCGGCACCCAGCTCGGCCATCTCATCCTGGCTACGCTGAATCTGGAAAGGTGCGGCGTCCATCAACGGCTCGAGCCCTTCCACCACGTAGGCGTCGTAGGCCGCGATGATCGCCGCCACGTAGGGTGCCCGCGAATCGTCGGCGTCGATGGGTACGGCGCGGAACTCGTCGAAACGCTCATGGGCCCCGGCCAGGGCCTCCAGCGCCTGTTGCTGGCTCTGCTGGCCACGTTCAGCGTTACCTTGAGTGCTCAGGCTGGCAAAGCGGTCCAGCATGATCTGCGCGCGCAGCACGTTGACCTGGGTGCGGTTGGCCATCGTGGAGAGCTCCACGTTGGTTTCCGCGAGCTCATGCAGCGCCTCCTCGCTGGTGGCGCTGGCATAGAAGCCCAGCCCGCTGATCAGGCCGATCATCAGTACCAGCGCGGCCAGCGCTGCGGTCAGGCTCCACTTTATGGATAAGTGTGTCATCTGCCTCGTCCCCCCTGCGATGGCGATATTCAACACGTCATCGGCCGGAGGGGGACGAGGTTGAGGAGCGATGAACCGATTACAACTAAAGCATGACGCCTGAATACTACTCGTCTACCACCACCTCGAAGCCGCCGTAGATCAGTCGCTTACCATCGAACGGCATGGGATTGACGTCGGGCTGCAGGCGCGGATCTTCCATCACCTTGGCCATCCCGCGGTCGCGCACCTCGCGGGAGGGCCACAGGATCCACGAGAAGATCACCGTCTCGTCCGCCTGGCACTTCACCGCCAGGGGAAAGGAGGTGAGCTTGCCATCGGGTACCTCGTCGCCCCAGCACTCCACCATCTGCAGCGCACCGTGCTCCTTGAACACCACCGCGGCATCGCTGGCATGCTGAATGTACTTGGCGCGGTTGGCGGTGGGCACCGCGGCGACGAATCCGTCTACGTAGGTCATGGTCGGCTCCTCGACAGTCGCCGCCGGGATGGCGGCGCTGTCACTTATCGTTCCGGGGCGAACGGAATCGACATGTCGCCGTTCATCACGTGTCGCGTATAATCGGTGCCAGGTCTCTATCAGCGTCATGAACAGGGAGGGGCGCTGTGCCTAGCATCGACGTAGTGATCCGCCTGACCCGCGACGAGTGCCTGGCCCACTACGAGGGCCGCGCCCAGAACGTGCACACCCGTAGCCTGGATGGCCGCAAGGTGATCTTCCCCACCGCTGCCCTGACCCGTATCGTCGGCCGCGACGGCATCGACGGCGTGTTTCGACTGCACTTCACTGAGGCGGGCAAGTTCGCGTCCATCGAACCACTGCCGCGACGCTGAGCGTTTAAACCACCAACTCGACTTTGCCGGCCGATGGGCTAGTCTCTAATCGACGACAATTCCCCTTCGGATGCGCCCATGCCAAGCCTTCTGGGCCACCGCTCGCCGCTGCGGTGGCTGCTGCTCAGTGCGCTACTGTTCACCGCTCCCTTGAGCGCGGCGAATGAGCCTGAGCTAGAGCGTGTCACCCTGCAGCTGGCCTGGTATCACCAGTTCCAGTCCGCCGGCTACTACGCCGCCAAGCAACGGGGATACTTTCGTGAGGCTGGCTTCGAGGTGGAGATTCGCCACGGCGGGCACGACGAATACGGCCGCCCCATCGACCCGGTGGAGGATGTGATGTTCGGTCGCGCCGACTTCGGCGTATCGCGTTCCGACCTGCTGCTCTACCACAGCCAGGGTCTGCCTGTGGTGGTACTGGCCAATATCATGCAGCGCTCGCCGCTGGTGTTCCTGACCCTCGAGCGCCACGGCTTCTCGCGGCTGGAGGAGATCGGCGACCGGCCAATCAGCGTCACCCTGCCCGACGTCGATGCACGACTCAGCGCCGAGACCCTGGCCAGCTTCCACCGTGCCGGCCTCGACCTCGAGCGGCTCAACAACCGTGCACCGAGCTGGGCGCTGGATGACTTGCTCGACGGCACCACCCAGCTGATGCCCGGCTACCTCACCGACGCCCCCTACTTTCTCGAAGCATTCGGTGCCGAGCCGATCACGATCACCCCCGAGTCGTATGGCATCGACTTCTACGGTGACCTGCTGTTCACCCGCGCGGCACTGATCGACGAGCGGCCGCAGCGCGTCGAGGCGTTCCGAGATGCAGCCCTTCGCGGCTGGGCCTATGCGCTGGACAACGTCGAAGAGGTGGCCGAGCTGATCACTCAGTACTACCCGACGCGCAACGCCCTCTACGACATTCACTTCCTGCGCCACGAGGCCGAGAAGCTGCGCGGCCTGATGCAGCCAGAGTTGATCGAGATCGGCTACATCAATCCCATCCGTTGGGAGAGCATCGCCGAGGTGTATGTGGAACTCGACATGATCGAGCACTACGACCTGGAGGGGTTCCTCTATCAACCGCCGGCCCCCGCCAGCACCGACTTCAAGCGCCTGGTGCGCTGGGCGCTGGGTGGTGGAATCCTGCTGCTGCTGGTCATCGGCCTGGCCAGCTATCTGCTGATGATCAACCGCCAGCTGCGCCGCGAGGTGGCGCGTCGCCAGAAAGCCGAAGATTCGCTACGCGAGCTCGCCGAGAAGGATGGCCTGACCGGCGTCGACAACCGCCGGCTGTTCGAAGAGCGCCTGCAGCAGTGTGTGGCCCATGCCCGGCGCCATCACCAGCCACTGACGCTGATCCTGTTCGATGTCGATCACTTCAAGCAGGTCAACGACTGCCATGGCCACCTGGCCGGCGACAAGGTGCTGGTGGAGATTGCCCAGATCACCCGCCCGCTGCTGCGTACCGACGACCACTTCGCCCGCTACGGCGGTGAAGAGTTCGCTGTGCTGCTGCCGGGCACCGACCACGCCGAGGCGCTACAGGTCGCCAAGCGTATCTGGCAGGCCAACCGCGACCATCGCGTGGCCAGCGACACAGACCCGATCTGCTATAGCCTGAGCCTGGGGGTGGCCAGCCTCGACGAGCGCGACGAGGATCCGCACGACCTGGTCAGGCGCGCCGACGAACGCCTCTATCAGGCCAAGCACCAGGGCCGTGATCGCTATTTCGGCGCCGCCGGTTACGCGACCAGCTGCTAGCTGGCGATGCAAATTCAACTAATTTGCATCGCATAACCTGGGTTAAGGTAACCGCCACCCCAGAGGTTCACTGTGAGGGCGTGGGGTCACGGATGACCCGTTGCGGCCAGGATGCCGCTCACACCCCCTGCCTTGCCCTGATCGCGCCAATAGCCGATCAGGGCACTCTTTTTTGTGCTCCACTCAGCCGGCAGCCGCTCCCGCCTGATCTCGGCGCTCCGGCAGCATGCCGCGGTCGAGAATGAAGCGAATGATCTCCTCGAGCCCCACCCCGTCGTAGAGGTTGGTGAACACGAACGGCCGCTCGCCGCGCATCTTCTTGGAGTCCCGCTCCATGACCTCGAGCGACGCGTGCACCTGTTCGGCGATGTCGATCTTGTTGATGATCAGCAGGTCCGACTTGGTAATGCCCGGCCCGCCCTTGCGCGGGATCTTGTCGCCGGCGGAAACGTCGATCACGTAGAGGGTGAGGTCCGAGAGCTCGGGACTGAAGGTCGCCGAGAGGTTGTCGCCCCCCGACTCCACCAGCACCAGCTCGAGGCCGGGATGACGCGCCTGCAGGTCGTCGATGGCGGCCAGGTTCATGGAGGCGTCTTCACGAATCGCGGTATGCGGGCAGCCTCCGGTCTCGACGCCGAGAATGCGGTCCGCCGGCAGTGCATCGTGCTTGAGCAGGAAGTCGGCATCCTCGCGGGTATAGATGTCGTTGGTGACCACGGCGATATCGTAGTGATCGCGCAGCGCCAGGCACAGCTGCTTGAGCAGCGCGGTCTTGCCGGAGCCCACCGGGCCGCCGACGCCAACGCGTAAACAATGGGTCATGGATCGTCTCCTAGCTTCTAAAGAGTCTGGAATACTGAGTTTCATGCAGGCCGCTGGCCAGCGCCAGGCCGGGCAGCGCCGGGCCGAGTTCGTCGTCGTCCAGGCCCAGGGCCAGATCAACGGCCTCGACCAGCGCCGGGCGCAGCCGTTCGACCAGCCGCTGGGCGGCGGTATGCCCCAGCGGCAGCGCCTTGCAGGCCACTGCCAGCTGGTTCTCGAGCCACGCCCAGGCGAAGCCGAGCAGTGCCTGGCGCTGCGTCACCCCACGCACCTGGGCGGTCCAGGCGAACAGCGTGACATAGCCGGCACCAGCGGGCAGCAGGCGCTGTTCGGGGAGCAGCTCGAGGCTGCCCAGCAGCCGCGCCAGCGAGGCACCGAGGCGGCTGTCTTCGGCGGCCAGCTCGGCGGTCTCGCGGTTGGCGGCAAGCCAGGCATCCCACTCCGCCACGCCATCAGCGTCGTCCTGACGCCAGGCCGTGTGCAGGCACGCCAGCGCCGGCAGCTCGCAGTGTGCCAGGCCATCATCGAGCACGCCCTCGAGCCATTCACCGAGGCTCGCCTCGTCGCTCACCCAGCCCAGCTCGAAGGCGCTCTCCAGGCCTTGCGACCAGGCGAAGGCACCGATCGGCAGCGCCGGGCTGACCAGCTGCAGCAGGCCCAGCAGCGCCAGGTCGTCGCCCTGTGCCGGCGACTCAGTGGGCATGGGGGTGATCATGGTCGTGGCCATGTTCATGTGAGTGGCCATGTGAATGACCATGCGAGTGCCCGCCGGTCTGCTGGTAGGCGCCGGGCTCGGGGTCGAAGGGCGCCTGGTGATGCTCGAGGGTCGCCCCCAGCAGCTCGGCCAACTCTTCGAGCACATGATCTGGCGGGAAGCGCACCCAGCCCTGGTCGGGCCGTGCATCGTCGCTGCCCAGCGCCAGCTGCACGTGGCGATTGCCGAGGTGATAGGCGAGCCGCGCCAGCGGCAGCCCGGCGGCGACACGGGCGGTGACCACCGGCTCGTCGGCGGCCTCGACGCGGATCACCTCACCGCTCTCGGCGCGCAGGCCGTCACCGGCGCGCAGCACTGGGCCGCGGTCGAGGAACAGGCCCAGTTCGCGGCCGCTATCGCTCACCGCCTTGAGCCGGCCCTTGGTGCGCGGCTCGAAGGGCAGCGTCAGGGTGTCGCTGGCCTGGCCATGCTCGATGGGGCCCAGGCGTTCGGTCAGTTTCAGCATTGGTACAAAACTCCTCGAGGCAAGCCAGCCTTGCCCTCTCTCAACACCACGTGACCGAAACCCTGACACCCCGGACCGGCTCTCGCGGTCGGAAAGACGGCACCTCCCTGTGCCGGCTTTCCTCGATCTTCATCCATGAAGATCGACCGCGTCGCCTCGCCCGGGATGTCAGCGGCCACGCGAGGTTTCGCGATGACAAGCTGGCTTACTATGCCGCTGTCAGTGACAGCCATGATTCAGAATAAATGATAGCGCTGCGCCAGCGGCAGCTCGGTGGCCGGCTCGCAGGTCAACAGCTCGCCGTCGCAGCGCACCTCGTAGGTCTGGGGGTCGACCGTCAGCTCGGGGCAGGCGTCGTTGAGCTTCATGTCGCCCTTGCGCACGCCGCGCACGTTCTTGCACGCAGCAAGCGCGCTGTTGAGCCCCAGCCGCGCCTTGATGCCGCCGTCGATGGCCGCCTGGCTGACGAAGCTGAGCCGGGTCTGGCTGGCGGCACGGCCGAAGGCGCCGAACATGTAGCGATAGTGCACCGGCTGCGGCGTGGGAATCGAGGCGTTGGGATCGCCCATGGGCGCCGCGGCGATCATGCCACCCTTGATCAGCAGCGCCGGCTTGGTACCGAAGAAGGCCGGCTTCCACAGCACCAGATCGGCGAGCTTGCCAACCTCCACCGAGCCCACTTCATGACTGATGCCGTGGGTGATCGCCGGGTTGATGGTGTACTTGGCGATATAGCGCTTGGCGCGGAAGTTGTCGGCGCCCAGCGTCTCGTCCTCGGGCAGCAGGCCGCGCTGCACCTTCATCTTGTGGGCGGTCTGCCAGGTACGGCACACCACCTCGCCGACCCGGCCCATGGCCTGCGAGTCGGAGGCGATCATCGAGATCACGCCCAGGTCGTGGAGGATGTCCTCGGCGGCAATGGTCTCGCGGCGGATGCGCGAATCGGCGAAGGCCACGTCCTCGGGAATATTGGGATCGAGGTGGTGGCACACCATCAGCATGTCGAGATGCTCGTCGATGGTGTTGACCGTATAGGGCCGGGTCGGATTGGTCGACGACGGCAGCACGTAGGCCTTGGAGCAGGCAGTGAGGATATCCGGCGCGTGGCCGCCGCCGGCACCCTCAGTGTGGTAGGTGTGGATGCCGCGCTCCTTGAAGGCGGCCAGGGTGTCCTCGACGAAGCCCGACTCGTTGAGGGTGTCGGTGTGGATCGCCACCTGCACGTCGTACTTTTCCGCCACGCTCAGGCAGTTGTCGATAGACGCCGGCGTGGTGCCCCAGTCCTCGTGCAGCTTGAGGCCCATGGCGCCGGCCTCGAGCTGTGCCTCCAGCGCCTCCGGCAGGCTGGCATTGCCCTTGCCCAGCCAGCCGATGTTCATCGGCATGTCGTCGACCGACTGCAGCATCTTGCCGATATGCCAGGCACCCGGGGTACAGGTGGTGGCATTGGAGCCGGTGGCCGGCCCGGTGCCGCCGCCGAGCATGGTGGTGATGCCGCTCATCAGCGCTTCTTCGATCTGCTGGGGGCAGATGAAGTGGATATGCGCATCGATGCCGCCGGCGGTCAGGATCTTGCCCTCACCGGCGATGATTTCGGTGCCTGGGCCGATGACGATCGCCACATCGGGCTGGGTATCGGGGTTGCCGGCCTTGCCGATGGCCGCAATGCGCCCCTCCTTGAGGCCGACATCGGCCTTGACGATGCCCCACCAGTCGAGGATCAGGGCGTTGGTGATCACGGTGTCCATCACCGCATCGTCGACACGCTGGCTCTGGCCCATGCCGTCGCGGATCACCTTGCCGCCGCCGAACTTGACCTCGTCGCCGTAGTGGGTGGCGTCCTTTTCCACCTCGATCCACAGCTCGGTGTCGCCCAGGCGCACCCGGTCGCCCACGGTGGGGCCGTACATGTCGGCGTAGGCCTGTCTCGAGATCTTCATGACTGGCCTCCTTGGTCTGGTTTCTGCGCCTTCCGCGCGGCTTCGGGCGCGGTAGCTGGTTTATGCGCCTTTCGCGCGGCTTCGGGCGCGGTAGCTGGTTTCTGCGCCTTTCGCGCGGCTTCGGGCGCGGTAGAGAGCAGCGCGCCCATGACATCGCCGCGGAAGCCATAGATATGCCGCGTGCCGGCGTAGGGAATCAGCGTTACCTCGCGGGTCTGGCCGGGCTCGAAGCGGATCGCCGTGCCGGCGGCAACGTCGAGGCGATAGCCCCGTGCACGGTCGCGGTCGAAGGTCAGCGCCGGGTTGGCCTCGGCGAAGTGATAGTGGGAGCCGATCTGGATCGGCCGGTCGCCGGTATTGGCGACCTCGACGGTGATACGTTCGCGCCCTTCGCAGAGCGCGATCTCACCATCCTGCAATTGGTACTCACCGGGAATCATGGTCTTTCCCTCATCACTGTATTAACCGCTGGCAGCTAAAACTGAGCGAACGAAGGCCAGGCAAGGCGGCGAGCGACAAAAAGGCGGAGTTCACTTTAGTAAATGAGCATTTTTTGTCGTGAAGCCAACACAGCATGGCCGAGTGCAGCCAGTTTTAAACGATTGGGGTGTGGACGGTCACAAGCTTGGTGCCGTCGGGGAAGGTGGCTTCCACCTGCACCTCGTCGACCATCTCGGCCACGCCCTCCATGACGTCGTCACGGCCGAGGATCTCGCGGCCGAAGCTCATCAGCTCGGCCACGCTGCGCCCGTCGCGAGCGCCCTCCATGATCTCGAAGCTGATCAGCGCCACGGCCTCCGGGTAGTTGAGCTTGAGACCACGGGCCTTCCTGCGTTCGGCAAGCTGTGCGGCAGAGAACAGCAGCAGCTTGTCCTTGTCTCTCGGCGTCAGTTCCATAGCGCGTCCCTCATATCATTGATGTTTGCTGGCAGCGCTTCGCGCTGCCGAGGTAGCCAACCCCATCGCGACTGAAGTCACTCCCACATTTGCCTTGGCGCCACTCTCCTGTGGGAGCGAATTCATTCGCGATTGCAGCGCGCAGCGCCGCCGGCCAACCCAACCTCATCGTGACTGAAGTCACTCCCACATTTGCCTTGGCGCCACTCTCCTGTGGGAGCGAATTCATTCGCGATTGCAGCGCGCAGCGCCGCCCGGCCGTGGCAAGACAACCCCCATCGGGATGATGTCCCTTGGGCCTGCGTCATCATGTCAGCCAGATGCGTGGCGTATGCGCCTGGCGCTGCAGCAGCACCGGCCTGAGCAGCTCCCAGGCCTGCTGGCAGATCGCCCAGGCCTCGTTACGCTCATGACCGAGGTAGCGCAGCAGCAGCACGCCGTGACGCAACGTGACTGCCCAGCGGGTATTGTCCGGCAGTGCCTCGCGCAGCACTTCTATGGCCGCTGCGGCGTCGCTGTCGTTCAGCCCTACCGCCCACAGCGTTGCCTGCACGCTGGCACCGCCCTGCCCCCAGCGGCCGCGAAAGCGCCGGTGCAGCGGATCCAGGGGCTGGCGCTCCAGCCACAGCGGCTTGCCGTCCCGGGTCAGGCGGAAGCGCTGATCGATGCGGCCGGAGACATAGGGCAGGTCGCTCGCCGGACGGCCCAGCGCCAGCACCTCCCAGCCCAGGCAGCGCGCATTGCCGTGCAGGGCTATGTCGGTCAGTTGTGCGCCGCGAGAACCATCGAAGGCGATGGTCTCCTGGGGCAGCCACTCAAGGCTGGCGCCGTCATCGACGCTAAGCCGGGTCTGCTGGCACCATGCCACCCCTTGGCTATCGGCCTTGTAGAGTTTGTTGGCGGCCGGTGTGGTCAACAGTGCATGACTGCCGCCCGCCAGGCGTGCCGAGATATTCAGCGCATCGCCGCTGACCAGGCCGCCGGGAGGGTGCAGCAGATAGACGTGGCAGGCTCCCTCGCGACCTTCCGGATAGAAGGGTCGCTGTACGCGTAGCGGGCCTTGATGGCGCGCCTGCACCATACGGGTGACCCCGTCGCGGCGCTCGAACCCCAGCGCCAGCGAGGCCGCCCAGTGACGCTCGGCATCGAAGCGATGCCCCGAGTCGGGAGCCGTTGGCAGGGCGTGCGGGATAGCCGTCATCTAGCGGGTTCCATCAAATGGGTGAGCGATACGCAGTATGCTGCAAGCAACGTACCATTTTGGTGAAAAGCCACTTTCGCCCAGGGAAAACAACCCACTAGAGTGTATACAAGAGCGTTACCGCGTCCCTGATGCACCACAGGAGCGCCGCACCGAAAGATTCTTGCACCTAGTTAGTGCGCCATGCGGCGTCACGCACCACCAAGGGGCAAAAAGCCCGCCGCGGCGTGACCGCGGCGGGCGTCCTTGGCTGGGCGCTGCCGAACCTAGACCGTCAGATGCTGCTTGATCAGCGCGTCGGAGAGTTCGGCGATGGGCCCCTTGGCCACGTGGCGGCCGCGATCCATGATCACGAAGCGGTCGGCGTACTTGCGGGCGAAGGGCAGCTTCTGCTCCACCAGCAGCACGGTCAGACCGTCCTCATCGATCAGGGTGCGGATCACCTCGCCGATCTGGGCGACGATATTGGGCTGAATGCCCTCCCCCGGCTCATCGAGGATCAACATCCTTGGCTCGATGACCAGCGCCCGGCCGATGGCCAGCTGCTGCTGCTGGCCGCCGGAGAGATCGCCGCCGCGGCGGTGACGCATCTCCTTGAGCACCGGGAACAGCTCATAGATGCGTTCGGGAATGCTGCGCTTGCCGTCGCTGCGCGCGGCGAGGCCGGTGCGCAGGTTCTCCTCCACGGTCAGCAGCGGAAAGATCTGCCGCCCCTGTGGCACGTAGCCGATGCCCAGCCGCGAGCGCTCCTCGATCCGCTTGCGGGTCAGCTCAATGTCATCGGCGAAGCGCAAGCTGCCGTCGGCCACCCGCTCCTCGCCCATCACGCACTTGAGCAGGGTGGTCTTGCCCACCCCGTTGCGGCCCATCACGCAGGTGCACTCACCGGCCGGCACCTCGAGGCTCAGGTCCCACAGGGTATGGCTCTCGCCGTAGTACTGATTGAGCTTGTCGACCTTGAGCATCAGGCGGCCTCCTCGCTTTCACCGAGGTAGACCTCGATCACCCGCGGGTCATTCTGCACCTGGTCCATGCTGCCCTCGGCCAGCACGCTGCCCTGGTGCAACACCGTGACCTTGCGCGCAATCGAGCGCACGAAGCCCATGTCGTGCTCCACCACCACCACCGACTGCTTGCCGGCCAGGCCGGTGAGCAGTTCGGCGGTGCGCTCCATCTCCTGCTCGGTCATGCCCGCCACCGGTTCGTCGACCAGCAGCAGCCGCGGCCGCTGCATCAGCAGCATGCCGATCTCCAGCCACTGCTTCTGGCCGTGGGAGAGAACGCCCGCCGGCCGGCGGCGCTGCTCGGCGAGGCCGGTCATCTCCAGCACCTCATCGATACGCTCCCGGGCCGGGCCCTCCAGCCGCGCAAACAGCGTCGGCAGCACCCGCTTGTCGGCGGTCATGGCCAGCTCCAGGTTCTCGAATACCGACAGCGCCTCGAACACCGTGGGCTTCTGGAACTTGCGGCCAATACCCAGCGCAGCGATATCTGGCTCGTTCATGGTGAGCAGATTATGGCGTGCGCCGAACCACACCTTGCCCTGGTCGGGCCGGGTCTTGCCGGTAATGATATCCATCATGGTGGTCTTGCCGGCGCCGTTGGGGCCGATGATGCAGCGCAGCTCGCCGTCGTCGACGGTCAGGTTGAGATCGTTGATGGCCTTGAAGCCATCGAAGCTGACCGTGACGTCCTCCATGTAGAGGATTGGCCCGTGGCGCACGTCCACCGGCGATTCGGCGGGCGCCATGAAGTCGAATACGCGATCGCGCTGGGACAGCGACTTGATCAGGCTCATGAGGTCACCTCCTGGCCGGGGGTAGCATCGCTATGGTCGCGACGCCGTTTGAGTCGGTAGGCGAACAGTCCGGCCACGCCCTTGGGCAGGAACACCGTGACCAGCACGAACATCGCGCCGAGGGCGAACAGCCAGGCGTCGGGCATGACGCCGGTGAATACCGTCTTGGCGTAGTTGACCAGGATGGCGCCGATCACCGCGCCGTACAGCGTGGCACGGCCGCCCAGCGCGACCCACAGCACGATCTCGATGGAGAAGATCGGCGAGAACTCGCTGGGGTTGATGATGCCCACCTGGGGCACGTAGAGCGCGCCGGCAAGCCCGGCAAGCATTGCCGAGACCACGAACACGAACAGCTGGAAGCGCTCGACCCGGTAGCCGAGGAAGCGGGTGCGCGCCTCGGCGTCGCGAGTTGCCACGCAGACCCGGCCCAGCTTGCTGCCGACGATGGCGCGACACAGCAGGTAGCCGGCACCCAGCGCCACCCCGGTGGCCAGGAACAGGCCCAGGCGGGTCTCGTTGCTGCGCAGGTTGAAGCCAAGGATGTCGCGGAAGTCGGTGAGGCCGTCGCTGCCGCCGAAGCCCATCTCGTTGCGATAGAAGGCCAGCATCAGGGCGAAGGTCAGCGCCTGGGTGATGATCGACAGATAGACCCCGGTGACCCGCGAACGGAACGCCAGGAAGCCAAACACCAGCGCCAGCGCACCGGGTGCCAGCAGCACCATCAGGAAGGCGAACCAGGCCATGTCGAAGCCTAGCCAGTACCAGGGCAGCGACTCCCAGCTCAGGAACACCATGAAATCGGGCAGTACCGGGTCACCGTAGGTGCCTCGGTCGCCGATCTGGCGCATCAGATACATGCCCATGGCATAGCCGCCGATGGCGAAGAAGGCGCCGTGGCCGAGGCTGAGAATCCCCAGGTAGCCCCACACCAGGTCAACCGCCACGGCCAGCAGCGCATAGCTGAGGTACTTGCCGAACAGGTTGACGGTGTAGGCGTTGACGTGGAGCGGATGCCCCGCCGGCACCACCACGTGCAGCAGCGTGACCAGGGTCATCGCCGCCAGCAGTACGCCGATGAATAGCTGGGTCGAACGCTCATTGAACGGTTGCATTAACCACATCGCGATCAGCCCTCCGCCGCGCGGCCCTTTTGCGGAAAGAGTCCGCGGGGGCGTTTCTGAATGAACAGGATGATGAACACCAGCATTATGATCTTGGCCAGTACGGCGCCCGCCCAGGGCTCCAGCACCTGGTTGATCACCCCCAGCGACAGGCCAGCGACCAGGGTGCCCCAGAGGTTACCCACGCCACCGAACACCACCACCATGAAGGAGTCGATGATGTAGTTCTGGCCCAGGTTGGGGCCGACGTTGGTGAGCTGCGACAGCGCCACCCCGGCGAGGCCGGCAACGCCCGACCCCAGGCCGAAGGTGAGAATGTCGACGCGGGTCGCGCGAATGCCCATGGAACGCGCCATGGCACGGTTCTGGGTCACCGCGCGCACCTCCAGGCCAAGCCGGGTGCGGCGCATCACCAGCATCAGGGCGGCGAATACCACCAGGGCAAAGCCGATCACATACATGCGGTTGAGGGTCAGCGACAAGGCGTCGTTGACCACTAGCGAGCCGCTCAACCACTCCGGGCTAACCACGGTGCGGTTCTGGGGAGAGATCGCGGTGCGCACCAGCTGCTGGAGAATCAGGCTGACGCCGAAGGTCGCCAGCAGTGTCTCCAGCGGGCGCCCCTTGAGGAACTGGATCACGCCGCGCTCGATGGCAATGCCGGCCAGGGCCGCGACCATGAACCCGGCGGGTATCGATAGAATCAGCGCCAGCCCCGGCTGCCCGGGAATCAGCTGCTGCATCGCCCAGGTGGTATAGGCGCCGAGCATGATCAACTCGCCGTGGGCCATGTTGATCACCCCCATCACGCCGAAGGTGATGGCCAGGCCGATGGCCGCCAATACCAGCACCGAGCCCATCGAGAGGCCGAAGTAGAGGGTTTCGGCGGCGCGATTGAGGCGCAGGTTCTGCTCGATGTTACCCAGCGCCGTGGCGGCAGCCGCGGCGATCTCTTCATCATCGCTGTTGGTGGCCTGGTTGAGCGCCACCCGCACCCGCGGATGCAGGCTGCCGTCGAGGTGCTCGATGGCCAGGATATCGCCCTGCTCCAGGCGATGAATGGCCAGCGCCAGGGTCAGGCGCTGGCGGACTCGCGCATCCTCCTCCTCTTCGATCAGCGCTTCGATGGGCTCGGCGAGCTCCTCATCCACCTCGCCCAGCAGCCGCTCAGCGGAGGTGCGCCGCCGGTCGAGGTTGGGAGAGTAGAGATCGACCACCGCGATCACGCTGCGCAGCTGATTGCGCAGCGCATTGTTGATACCGATACGGTCGAGGTCGCGACGCGACATCTCGCCCAGGGCCTCGCCGCTCAGGGCGTCTTCCACCGGCCAGTCGCGGCCCGTGTTGTCGAGTACCACCACGAAGCGGCCGTCGTCGGCGCGCTGCAGGCGTCCGTCGAGCAGCGCCTGCAGCCAGGCGCGGGCTCGCTCATCGTCACTGGCGACGATGGCATTGATGGCCTCGCCCTTGGCGGGAAAGCTGTCGACGTCCAGCGCTTCCAGCAGTTCGATGGCCGCCTCGTCGTCTGCCGAGGTCTGCGCGTTCGCGGTCAGCGGCATGACCAACAGCACTAGCAGCCAAAATAAAAGGAGACTCCTCATGGGTTCTTCCTTTGCGGTAGGGAGTAGCAGAATAGGTCGAGCAGGCGTGCGCTCCGCCGCCGTGCGGCGGCGGAGCTAGGTACTATCACTCTTCGGCGAGCGCTTCTTCGGCTTCTTCGGCCGCGGTGCTGCCGCCACAGGAGCCGGTGGCAACGTTGTAGTTGCCGCAGCGCATCGGCGCCTGCCAGTCGGCCATCAGGTCGCGCGAACCCGGCAGGAAGTCCGACCAGGCGTCGCCGGCCACGGTGGACGGGGTCTGCCAGACGATGTCGAACTGGCCGTTGTCCTGCACCTCGCCAATCAGCACCGGCTTGGTGATGTGGTGGTTGGGCATCATCGCCGCATAGCCGCCGGTAAGGTTGGGCACCGCCACGCCGATGATCGCGTCCTTGATGGCATCCGGGTCGGTGGTGCCGGCCTTGCGCACCGCCTCGGCCCACATGTTGAAGCCGATATAGTGGGCTTCCATGGGGTCGTTGGTGACGGCCTCTTCGTCGCCCGTGTAGTCGATCCAGGCGTCGATGAAGTCGTAGTTCTCGTCGGTATCGACGCTCATGAAGTAGTTCCAGGCGGCCAGATGGCCGACCAGCGGGCCGGTATCGATGCCGGACAGCTCCTGCTCACCCACCGAGAAGGCGATGACCGGAATATCGGCGGCGTCGATGCCCTGGTTGCCCAGCTCGCGGTAGAACGGCACGTTGGCGTCGCCGTTGATGGTCGAGACCACCGCGGTGCGCTTGCCCTCTTCGCCGAAGCGACGAATCTCACTGACGATGTTCTGCCAGTCGGAGTGCCCGAACGGGGTGTACTCGATCATGATGTCCTCGTCGGCCACGCCGTGCTCTTCCTTGAGGAAAGCTTCGAGGATGCGGTTGGTGGTGCGCGGGTAGACATAATCGGTGCCGATCAGTGCAAAGCGCTCGATGCCAACCTCGTTGATCAGGTACTCCACCGCCGGAATCGCCTGCTGGTTGGGCGCCGCACCGGTGTAGAAGACGTTCTCGGAGGACTCTTCGCCTTCATACTGCACCGGGTAGAAGAGCAGGCCGTTGAGCTCTTCGAAAACCGGCAGCACCGCCTTGCGCGACACCGACGTCCAGTTACCGAAGACCACGTCGACCTCGTGCTGCTCGAGCAGTTCGCGAGCGCGCTCGGCGAACAGCGGCCAGTTGGAGGCGGGATCGACCACCACTGCCTCGAGCTCACGCCCCAGCAGGCCACCCTGCTCGTTTTGCTGCTCGATGAGCATTTCGACGGTGTCCTTGAGCACCGTCTCGCTGATCGCCATGGTGCCCGACAGCGAGTGAAGGATACCGACCTTGATCGGATCGTCGGCCAGCGCCTGGCCGGCACCGGTCAGGGTGCCAGCGGCCAGCATGGCGGCGATGAGACGACGGGGAGTAAAGGATGCCTTGGGTGCGTTCACGAGATTCTCCTTGCGGAACCTGGTTGTTATACGCCGTCGCGGGCGCCTGGCCCGCGCTGCGGCGTTGTGTCCAGCGTCGCGTCAGCCCGCAGCGGGTAACGCGCGTGGCTATCGCACAGGAGATATCGCAAGGGTTATGCCAGCGCCGACAAGGGGCCCTGGTTTCTTAGCTATTTCAATCAGTTGAGAATAATAGGCCGAGGCGTCACCGACGCCAAGCGCACCATTAGCGTGCAACACACGGAGCACGCACCAGCACAATGCGCCAAAATGAGGAAACCCTGCGCACCCACACGGTGCAGCGCGCGTAAAACAAGCCGGCCGCCCGTTGGGCGGCCGGCTTGCATCTGGGCTGGCGATACTCAGGCGGGATAGAAGGCGGCCTCGTCGAGAGCCATCAGCGGCTCGGCGCCGGCACGGATCTGCTGCTCGAGGGCCAGGGTATGCGGCAGCATGCGGGCAATGAAGTGGCGGCCCACGCTGAGCTTGGCCCGATAGAACGCCGCCCCGGCCGGACCATCCTGGCGCAGGCCATGCTCGGCAGCACGGGCCATCTTCCACCACATCCAGGCATAGGTAACGTGGCCGAACAGCTGCAGGTAATCGTGGGCGGCGGCGCCGAGCTCCTCGGGGTGGCCATCAGCGCGCTTCAGTAGCGCTGCAGTGACCGTCTCGAGGCGTGCCAGCTCCTGCTCACAGGCACGCTGGAACGGCGCCAGGGTATCGCTGGCCTCGCTGGCCAGGTCGGCACGCATCGCCTCGGCGAAGCGCTTGACGTAGGCGCCACGGTTGCGAGACAGCTTACGCCCCACCAGGTCCATGGCCTGGATACCGTTGGTGCCCTCGTAGATCATCGCGATGCGTGCGTCGCGCACGTACTGCTCGGCGCCCCACTCCACGCAGTAGCCGTTGCCGCCGTAGAGCTGCTGCGCCTCGACGGTGGCGGCGAAGCCGCGGTCGGTGAGAAACGCCTTGGCTATTGGCGTCAGCAGCGCCACAAGGTCGGCGGCCTGCTCACGTGCCTCGGCATCGGGGTGAAACTTGACGCAGTCGAGCTGGCTGCCGACGAAGGCGGCGAAGGCCCGGCCGCCCTCGTTCCAGGCGCGGGTATTGAGCGCCATGCGGCGGACGTCGGGATGCACCAAAATGGGGTCCGCGGGCTTGTCGGGAGCCGCCGGGCCGCTCGGGGCACGGCTCTGCAGGCGTTCACGGGCGAAGTCCATGGCGCTCTGGTAGGCCACTTCGCCGAGACCGAGCCCCTGAATGCCGATCGACAGGCGTTCATAGTTCATCATGGTGAACATGGTCGCCAGGCCCTGGTGCGGCTCGCCGATCAGGATGCCTTCGGCGCCGTCGAAGTTCATCACGCAGGTGGCACTGCCCTTGATGCCCATCTTGTGCTCGAGGCCGCCGCAGCTCAGCGCGTTGCGCTCGCCGAGGGTGCCGTCGGCATTGACCTTGAACTTGGGCACCAGGAACACCGAGATGCCCCGGGAGCCGGCGGGTGCGTCGGGCAGCTTGGCCAGTACCAGGTGGACGATGTTGTCGACCATGTCGTGCTCGCCGCCGGTGATCCAGATCTTGCTGCCGGTAATCGCGTAGCGGTCGTCTGCGAGCGGTTCGGCACGGGTCTTGATCAGCCCCAGGTCGGTGCCGCAGTGGGGCTCGGTAAGGCACATGGTGCCCAGCCACTCGCCGCGGTGCATGGGCGGCAGGTAGGTCTGCTTGATGGGGTCCGGGGCGTACTGGTCGAGCAGCAGGGTGGCGCCGTTGTTGAGCGCCGGATAGAGCGCGAAGCTGGCATTGGTGGCGTAGAGCATCTCCTCGAAGGCCACCGTGAGCATCTTGGGAAGGCCCTGACCGTCGTAGTCGGGATTGCCGCCAAGTCCAAGCCAGCCGCCCTCGGCGAGGGTCTTGCAGGCCGCCTTGAACCCGGCAGGCGTGGTCACCTCGCCGTCCTTGAGATGGCAACCCTCGGCATCCCCCGCCTGGTTGAGCGGGAACAGTTCGGCCTCGGTGACCCGCGCGCCCTCCTCGAGGATGGCATCGGCGAGCTCGGCACCAAACTCGGCGGTAGCCGGCATCGCCGCCCACAGCTTGGGCGCTTCCAGCACCTCGTTGAGGACGAAACGCATGTCGGTCAGCGGTGCCCGGTAAAAGGCCATGGTGTCTCTCCTGGTCGGCGGCGGCCACCGTCTATCGCGGCAACCATAAAAATTCAAACGCTTGCTTGAATTCTAGACCAGTCACCCACGCGCTGTCATAGCGACCTTGGGCGTAGACAGCTAATAGCAGCGCGGGGGCGCCGGCTGTGCCGACGCCCCCGCGAGGGATCTACTACTGTGTCTTACGGGAAACGCTGAACAAGTCGCCGAGCGAGATGAAGCGCAAGGCGCACGGAGCACAGGAACCGGAGCATATGGGGTATATGTGAGGATTCCGCGCACCGCGCAACGCAGTGATTCGCTCGCGCAGGCAATTTGTGCAGCGTTTTCTTAGGCGCGGGCGCGCGCCCCGGCAATGGCCTTCTTGACCAGCGGCAGGATCAGCGACAGCGCGGCGATGATCAGCAGCCACATCGAGATCGGCTTGTCGATGAAGATCGACCAGTCGCCGCCGGAGATCTGCAGCGCGCGGCGCATCGACTCCTCCATGATTGCGCCCAGGATCAGTGCCAGGATCAGCGGTGCCGCAGGGAAGCCGAACAGCCGCATGCCGAGACCCAGCAGGCCGAAGCCCAGCAGCAGCAGCAGATCGAAGACGCTGAAGCTCATCCCGTAGACGCCGATCATGCAGAAGATCAGGATCAGCGCCAGCAGCAGCGGACGCGGCATATCGAGGATCTTGGCGATCAGCGGAATCAACGGCAGGTTGAGCACCAGCAGGAAGAGATTGCCGATATACATACTGGCGATCACGCCCCAGAACACATCCGGACGGCTCTCGATCATCGCCGGCCCCGGGGTCACGCCCATTACCAGCAGCGCACCCAGCAGTACCGCGGTGGTGCCCGAACCGGGTACGCCGAGGGTCAGCAGCGGCACGAAGGAGCCGGTACAGGCGGCGTTGTTGGCCGCCTCCGGCGCCGCCACACCCTTGATGTTGCCCTTGCCGAAGGTGTCACCGTCCTTGGCCAGGCGCTTCTCCATGCTGTAGCCCAGGAACGACCCGATGGTGGCACCGGCCCCCGGCAGCACGCCGGTGAAGAAGCCCAGGATCGAGCTGCGCCCGATCGGCGCGGCGATGTCGCGGCACTCGCGGCCGGTGAGCTTGAGCGAGCCGATGGCATTGCGCGGCTGCTCCTTGCCCCCGCCGCCGCGCAGCAGCATGTAGAAAACCTCGGCCAGGGCGAAGATACCCAGCGCCACGACCAGGAAGTCGATGCCGTCGAGGAGATGAGCGGCACCGAAGGTGTAGCGCTCTGTGCCGGTCTGCAGGTCGATGCCGATGATCGAGATCATCACCCCGATCACCGCGGCGATCAGGCCCTTGACCAGCGACTTGTCGGACAGCGAGACCACCGCGGTGAGGCCCAGCACCATCAGCGCGAAATACTCGGCGGGACCGAAGCTCACCGCCACCTTGCCGAGCAGCGGCGCCACCAGCATCAGGAAGATGATCGACACCGTGCCGCCGATGAAAGAGGAGTAGGCCGCGATCGCCAGCGCCTTGCCGGCCATGCCCTGCTTGGCCAGCGGGTAGCCGTCGAAGGAGGTGGCCACGGTACCGGCCACACCCGGCGCGTTGAGCAGGATCGACGACGTCGAGCCGCCGAAGATCGCACCATAGTAGACGCCGGCCATCAGGATCAGGCCCGATGACGGCTCCATGGCGAAGGTGATCGGGATCATCAGCGCCAGCGCACTGATCGGCCCGAGGCCGGGCAGCATGCCGATGATGGTACCGGCAAACACCCCGAAGAAGACGTAGGCGATGTTCATGGGCTCCAGCGCAATGCCGAAGCCGTACATCAGGTTATTGAAGGCTTCCATGGAAGTATCTCTCTCACGTGACGTTGACGTCGGCTCAGAGCGGCAGAATGCCCGTCGGCAGATAGACATCCATGACCTTGGTCATGGTCAGATACAGCGCCAGCACGACGCCAAGCGATACCGCCATGTTGACCCCGTGGCGACGGTAGCCGTAGTACCAGGCCAGCCCGAAGGAGAGCGTGGTGGAAGCGACAACGAACCCGATGGGTGCCAGCAGCAGCGCGTAGAGAACGATGGCCAGCGAGGTGATCACCACCCGCGACCAGGGACGCAGCAGCAGCGGCTGGGCCTGTTCATTGGGGTCGAGCTCGTCGGGAATATCCTGTGCCTTGGGTTTTTCAAGGAACAGCAGCAGCGAGAGGCCGAGCAGCGTGAAGCCCAGCACCTTGGGGAACAGGTCAGAGTCGACCGGGCGCGGCAGCGGGAAATTGGGGATCTGCCAGGCCATGGCCAAGTAGCCTACGGCTACCAGTGCCAGGCACAGCGCCAGGATCTGGTTTACGTTGAGTCGTGTCATGAGGAGTCTGCCCCGAACCCTGCAAAGGCGGGTTCAAGTGTCGCATTCGAGAATGCGTGGGCCCCGCTAGCGAGGCCCACGCCGTAACAGCGCTGGATGGTCGACTTAGTCGCCGAGCAGGCCCAGCTCGCTCAGTACTTCGCTGAACTGCTCTTTCTGCGCGTCGAGGAAGTCGCCGAACTCTTCGCTGTTCTGATAGGCATCGAGCCAGCCCAGCTGGTCGCGGGCGTCGGCCCAGCTGTCGGTCTCGAGCATCTCGGCGAAGAGGTTCTCGTAGTAGGCCACCGCCTCTTCCGGCATGTCCGGGGTGCCCATCACGCCACGCCAGATATCGAAGGTGTAGTCGATGTCCTGTTCGAGGTAGGTCGGGATGTCGGCCAGGGCACCACCCAGGCGCTCCGGTGCAGAGACGCCCAGCGCACGGATATCGCTGCCCTCGCCCAGCTGGCCTGCGGCTTCGCCGGCGCCGGTGATGACCGCTTCGACGTGACCGCCCATCAGGTTGGTCATGGCCTCGCCACCGCCCGAGAACGGGATGTAGTTGACGTCGGCGGCGTTGAGACCTGCGGCCGAAGCCAGGCCGGCGATGGAGATGTGATCCATGGAACCCGGGGCGCTACCGCCGCCGACGCTCAGGCTGGCGTTCTCGGCCATCGCTTCCATCAGGTCGTTGAGACTCTGGTACTCGGAGTCGGCCGGCACCAGTACGATGGAGTAGTCGGTGATCAGACGCGCGATCGGCGTGAAGTCGGTGTGATCGTAGCGCGAGGTGCCGGCCAGCGGGACCAGGATGATCGGCGGGCTGGTGGCGAAGATCTTGTGCGGGTTGCCTGCGTCGCGGGCAATCTGTGCCCAGGCCACGGCACCGCCGCCACCAGGCGTGTTGATCGCGGCAAAGTTGCGCTCGGCGAGGCCCTCTTCCTGGATCACTCGCGAGGAGGTGCGTACCAGGGTATCCCAGCCGCCACCCGGATTGGCCGGAGCGATGAACTCTACCGAGCTGGTCGGCTGCCAGTCGTCGGCCTGGGCGGTGGCGGCACCGAAGGCCATGGTGGCGGCCAGCGGCAGGGCCAGGAAGGATAGACGGGTAAGCTTGGCGGTCATGGCGTTCTCCACAATTGCTTTGGTTGTTATCGGCACGCTTGCGGTGCCTCGATATTGCTCGCCTTGCACCCTAGTGCAAGGTGATTCGGGCCGACAAGCTTGTGGCGATAAACGATAAAAAGCGCATTAGCGGCATTTTGCTCATTATGTTCACGCTGAAGCACCGCAGGACAGGTGCCGACCATCATCCGCCCTCGCCCAGCCACTCATCGGCACTGCCCACCAACCGGTAGCGGCGCTCCGGCCTGCCTACATCACCATAGCCCAGTTCGGCGCGGGCCACGTCCACCGAGACCAGAAATTCCAGGTAGCGCCGCGCCGTGGAGCGACTGGCACCGATCAGGGTAGCCAGCTGCATGGCGGTTAGCGGGCCGGCCTCTTCGCGCAGTGCAGCCACTACCGCCCCCAGCGTCAGGCGGTCGATACCCTTGGGCAGTGCCGTGCGGCCGGCGGCGGGAGCCTTTTCGGTACTCGCGCGCATGCGTCCCAGGGTGCGGTCGAGCTCCTCCTGGCTCATCTCGGCCTTGTGGTCCAGCGCGGCACGCTCCTGGCGAAAACGGTGCAGCATCTGCGCCATGCGCGCACCCTCGGTGGGCTTGATCAGGTAGTCGAAGACGCCGCCACGCAGCGCTTCGGCGATGGTCTCGACCTCCTTGGCGGCGGTGATCATCACGATGTCGAGATGCGCGTAGCGGCGGCGCATCTCCCACATCAGTTCGAGACCCTCGACGTCGGGGATATAGGCATCCAGCAGTACCAGATGAATGCTGCTCGCGTCGCGGGCGAGGAGCGCCATCGCTTCGGCGCCGGTCTTGGCCATGCCGACCACCTCGAAGCCATCGCTCTGCTCGATGAAGGCGCGGTTGATGTCGGCAATGCGAAAATCGTCCTCGACGATCAGGATCCCATACACGGGTTCGCTCATCTGTTTCCCTATTGTTGTATGCGTTGCTGGCGTGTTGTTGCCGTGCTCAGGCGTCGCTGGCGCTGGTCGCACGGCACAGCGTCTTGTCGAGCACCACGGTGAAACCGGCACCGCCCAGCTCGCTATCCTCCAGGGTGATGGCGCCGCCGTTCTCCTCGCATAGCCGGCTGACCAGCGCCAGGCCGATACCGCGATGCTTGCCGGGCTTGGTCGAGAAGCCCTCGCTGAAGATCGACTCGACCTGCTCGGGCGGCACCCCGGGGCCGTTGTCCTCGACCTCGATCAGCAGCTGGTCGCCGAGATCGGTGAAGAACAGCCGCACCCGCGGCTGGCGCGGGCCAGCGTCGGCGTCGAGGCCCGCCGCGCTGGGCGTGCCGATGCCCTGCACTGCGGCATAGCAGGCGTTGTCGAGCAGATTGCCGATCACCGTCATCAGCACCTCCTGACCGTGCAGCGTCAGCGGCTCGCCGAGCGAGCTCTGTTCGTCGATCTCGAGCTGCACGCCCAGCTCGCGGGCGCGGGTCAGTTTGCCCATCAGGGTACCACTGAGGACCGGGTCGGCGACGTGGGCCATCAGAAACGCCATCTGCGCCTGGGCCCGCTCGCTCTCCTGATGAATCAGCGCCAGCGCCTCCTTGACCCGGTCGAGCTGCAGCAGGCCGGAGATGGTATACAGCTTGTTGGAGAACTCATGGGCCTGGGCGCGCAGCATGTCGACGTCGCGGGTCACCGCGCTAAGCGCCTGGGACAGGTCGACGATCTCGCGCCGGCTGCGGAAGGTCGCCACCGCCCCTTCGACCTCGCCCTCGTGCATCACCGGCACGCGGTTGACCACCACCGGGTGATCGCCCAGCCACATCTCCTGGTCGAACTGACGTTCGCCGCTGTCGAGCACCTCCATCAGCCGCGAGTTGGGCACCACCTCCTGGACCGGCTGGCCGAGTACCTCACGCTCGCTGGGCAGGTCGAGAAAGCGTCGCCCCTGCTGGTTGAGCAGGGTGATCTGGCCCTCGTGGTTGACCGCCAGGATGCCCTCGTGGATCGACTGCAGGATGGCCTCCTTCTCCATCGCCAAGCGTGCGATCTCGTGAGGCTCCAGGCCCAGGATCACGCGTTTGAGATGGCGCGACAGGCCGTAGGCGCCAGCGAAACCGAACACGATCATGAGTGCCACCAGCATCCAGCCGAAGCTGGTATGTTCGACGACATCCAGCTCCACGCGATCGAGCATGAAGCCCACCGAGACGATGCCGACGATATTGCCCTCGGCGTCGAATACCGGCGTCTTGCCACGCATCGCCTCGCCCAGCGAGCCGGTGGCCTCGGAGACATAGGACTCGCCGTGGATCAGCGCGCGGTCGTTGTCGCCACCGACCATCGACAGGCCGAGCCGCTCCTCCAGCGGGTGGGAGTAGCGAATGCCCTCCTCGTTGCCGACCACCACGTAGCGCGCACCGGTCTCGCGGCGGATGCGTTCGGCGATGGGCTGGATGGTGGCGCTGGGATCGTCGTCGTCGAAGGCCTCGATCACGGCCGGGATGCTGGCGACAGAAAGCGCCACCGACAGCGCCCGCTGGCCGATCTGGTCGGCGATGATCTCGGCCTTGCGATGGTTGAGATAGGCGCCCTGGGCAAGCAGCATGCCGGCCAGCAGCGCGCCCACCAGCAGCATCACCTGCAGCCGGAAGCTGCGCAGCTTGAGCCCACGGCGGCTGCGGCCACGGCGCCGCCAGCGGGCGACTTCGGCGATGAATTCAGGACGCGTAGTGCGCATACGGGGCCTCACTCGGCGCTGACGCGGACCGGCGCGACACCGCTGCGTAGCATGTCGAGCTCTTCGGCGGCGCGCCGCGACAGGTCGATGATACGGCCGCGCACGAAGGGGCCACGGTCGTTGATTCGCACCACCGTTTCGCGGCCGTTGTCGAGATGGGTGACGCGTACGCGGGTACCGAACGGCAGGCTAGGATGCGCCGCGGTCAGCGCCCGCTGATCGAAACGCTCGCCGCTGGCGGTCTGGCGACCGTGGTAGCGATCGGCGTAGTAGGAGGCGATGCCCTCCTCGCTGGCCACGCCGGCGCCGGACTGGCGCGCTCCCTCGCGGCTGGCGCAGCCAGCGAGCAGCACGGCCAGCGACAGCAGTGCGCATAGTGCCATTGACCGCAATGACCCGCGGGCGGCAAGGGGCGTGGGGAGTCCATGCATGTCGAGCGGCCTACCTCTGACAGAGTCGCACTCAGGCGCTGTCGGCGTTGGCCTCGGGGGTGGGGTGCTTACCCTCCTGCCAGCCGCCGCTGCCGGCCCCGCGCGGGTCGAACCACGCCAGGCGCGCATGCAGCGCCACTACCTGGCCGACAATGATCAAGGTCGGCGGCTTGATAGTGCCCGCCGCGACGTCTGCGGGCAAGTGCCGCAGGGTGCCGACATGCACCCGCTGGCGCGCCGTGGTGCCCTGCTCGATCAGCGCCAGCGGGGTGTCGTCGGCCAGGCCATGGGCGCGCAGCTCGGCGCTGATGATCGGCAGCCCCCCCAGGCCCATGTAGAACACCAGGGTCTGCCCGGGGTGGGCCAGGGTCGCCCAGTCCAGCTCGCAGCTGCCGTTCTGCAGATGGCCGGTGATGAAGCGCACCGACTGGGCGTGATCGCGGTGCGTCAGCGGAATGCCGGCATAGGCGCCACAGCCCGCCGCTGCCGTGACTCCAGGGATTACCTCGAAGTCGACGCCGGCTGCTGCCAGGGTCTCGAGTTCTTCGCCGCCGCGGCCGAAGATGAACGGGTCGCCGCCCTTGAGGCGCACCACGCGCTTGCCCTGGTCCGCCCAGTCCACCAGCGCCTGGTTGATACCCTCCTGGGGCACGCTGTGGTGGGAGCGGGCCTTGCCGACATAGAAGCGCTGCGCCTGGGGGTTGGCCATGGCCAGGATCTCCTCGCTGACCAGCCGGTCATGCAGGATTACCTCGGCCAGTTGCAGCCGCTTGAGCGCCTTAAGCGTCAACAGCTCGGGATCGCCCGGACCGGCACCCACCAGAGCGACCTGACCGCGTGGAAAGTCACGGCGATTGGCCAGGCCGACGTCGGCGGCTAGCGAGCGGTGAGAGGAATCGGCCATTGAAAGAACCAAAAAGAATAAAAGAAGCGTTAGATATGCCGAAGTTTAGAGCATCATGGCGGGCGCCGCCAGCCTGCTGCACACACGATACTGCCCCGCCGGCCAAGGCCGACGAGGCAGTGAATGGCGTTGCAGATGGGGTCAGGCGTCGCGCGGACGACGCAGGCGCGGGCTTGCCACCTCGCCGATGACCACCACCAGCGCCAGCAGGGCCAGCAGCCACGGCCACTGCGAGGCCAGGTGCAGGGTCGCGATGCCTAGCGCATCGATGAAGATCAGCACAATCCCCAGCGGGCTGACGTAGCGAATCATGAACAGCCATAGCGCGTGCTGGGTGTCGGACAGACCCAGCTCGGCCTTGAAGATCTCGTGGCGCAGCAGGAAGCCCGCCATCAGCGCCATTGCCAGGCCGCCAAGCGGCATCATCCAGCGCGAGGTCAGGTAGTCGAGCCAGTCGAAGGCGTTGCGCCCCGCCAGGGTCCAGTCGGCGCCCCAGTTGAACGACAGCATCGCCAGGCTGCTGACCAGCCACAGCACGATACCCACGCCCCAGGCGGCGTGCTTGCGCGCGATCCCCTTGCTCTCGTTGAGCCAGGCCACGCTGGCCTCGATCATCGAGATCGACGAGGTCAGGGCCGCCATCGACAACATCACGAAGAACAGGATGCCGAACAGCGTGCCCAGCGGCATCGACTGGAAGGCCAGCGGCAGGCTCATGAAGATCAACCCCGGACCCTCGCCGGGATCCATGCCGTTGGCGAAGATGATCGGGAAGATCGCCAGGCCGGCCATCAGCGCCACCACGGTATCGGCGGCCGCTACGCTGAAGGTGGTGCGGGCAATCGAGCTGCGGTCGGGCAGATAGGCACCGTAGGTGAGGATCGCCCCGGAGGCCAGCGACAGGGTGAAGAAGGCGTGACCCAGGGCCGCCAGCATGCCCTCGCTGGATAGCCCTTCGGCGTTGAAGGAGAACAGGAAGGCGACCGCCTCGCCGAAGCCGCCGGAGAAGACGCCGTAGCCGATCAGGATCGCCAGCATGATCACCATGCCCGGCATCATCCAGCTGACGCTGCGCTCGATGCCGGCCTGGACCCCCTTGCCGACGATCAGCATGGTCAGCACCACCACCAGCGTGCTCCACATGCCGAGGTTGAAGGGGTTCTCATTGTTGGCGACGAAGATCGCCATCATGTCGTCGACGCTCGACCCGCCCAGCGAGCCGCTGAGCATCTTCCATAGATAGGAGAACGACCAGCCGGCCACCACTACGTAGAAGGAGAGGATCATGAACCCCGCCAGCATCGCCATCCAGCCCACCAGCGACCACAGCCGCCCGTGTCCCGACTCGCGGGTGACGCGCCGGATGGCGTCGATGGGGCTACCGCGTCCGCGCCGGCCAAAGGCGATCTCGGCCATCATGATCGGCACCCCCACCGCCAGGATGCAGGCCAGATACACCAGCACAAAGGCGCCACCGCCGAACTCGCCGGTGATATAGGGGAATTTCCAGATATTGCCGAGGCCCACCGCGGAGCCGGTGGCGGCGAGCACGAACCCCCAGCGGCCGAGCCAGAGATTCTTGGGTTGTTGTCTTGTCGTCATTGCCAAACCTTTCGAGGAAGCTTGTTATTGTCGGTGATCACCGAGCGATTCGCTACCTAAGCGTCGGATATCATCGTCATTGACCATAGGAAACGTCATGAACGGCATAAAATAACGTTTCTTTTGAAACGATATGCTTGGCAAAGCGACCCCGACAAGCGCTGATCGCCGCCTGTCACCCTTGCCATGCCAGAAAACCGTCACGAAATCCTGACACCTGCACCCGAGCACCATCACGCGCTCCCTCGGTTACACTGGGGCACGACTCGAACGACACGACACAGGATACTTGCCGTGAGCCACGCCCCTTCTTCGCCACCGCCCGAGCTGCAGCTGGAGCAGTTCCTGCCCTATCGCCTGGCCCACCTCGCCGAGCGCATCAGCCAGTCGTTGGCGCAGATCTACGCCCGAGAGTTCGAACTCAGCATCGCCGAGTGGCGCATCCTGGCCTGGCTGCATCAGCGCAGCAGCCTAACCGCCAGTCAGATCTGCGAGCTCACCGATATGGACAAGGCGCGAGTCTCGCGGGCCGTCAAGTCGCTGGGCGAGCGTGAACTGCTGGCCCGCCAGCGCACCCACCGCGACCAGCGCAGCATGCGCCTGAGCCTCACGGAGGCGGGGCAGGCACTGATGGCCGAGGCGATCCCCCTGGCCCTGGCGTGGGAGGGCGAACTGGTCGACGCACTCAGCGGCGCCGAATATCGCGACCTGTTCCGGCTGCTCAACAAGCTCGACGCGCGCCTGGATCAACTGGTCGAGGCTTGACCCGCCCCAGGCCTCCGGCTAGATTTAGTTTCAAATGAAACAAAAAAATCTAGCCAGGAGATTCGCCATGCCATCCCAGCATGCCGTGCCGTCGTACCACAGCGGCTTTCGCAATCACGTCTCGAGCGAGGCGCTGCCCGGCGCCCTCCCCGAGGGCCAGAACTCGCCGCAGCGCTGCGCCTACGGGCTGTATGCCGAACAGCTGACAGGCTCGGCCTTCACCGCGCCGCGCGGCCACAACCTGCGCAGCTGGCTGTACCGTATTCGCCCCTCGGTGGTGCAAGGCGCCTACCGCCCGCTAGACCATCCGCGCTGGGTGACCGCCCCCAACGCCTCGGCGCTGGCCGATCCCAACCAGATGCGCTGGGACCCGCTGCCGCTGCCCACTGAGCCCACTGATTTCATCGACGGCCTGACCACCATCGGCATCAACGGCGATGCTCCCGGCCAAGCCGGCTGTGGCGTGCACGTCTACGCCTGCAATCGCAGCATGCAGCGTTTTTTCTACGACGCCGACGGTGAGCTGCTGATAGTGCCGCAGCTCGGCGACCTGGTGGTGCGCACCGAGATGGGTGTGCTCGAGGTGGCCAGCGGCGAGATCGCGGTGATCCCCCGCGGCATCAAGTGCCAGGTGCGCCTGGCCGAGGGCAGCGAGGCGGCGCGCGGCTATGTGTGCGAGAACTACGGGGCGCCCTTCGAGCTGCCCGGGCTTGGCCCGATCGGCGCCAACGGCCTGGCTAACCCCCGCGACTTCCTGTCCCCGGCCGCCGCCTATGAGGACGTGTCAGGCGAGTTCGAGCTGCTGGCGCGCTTCTCCGGGCGGCTGTGGGTGACCCGGCTCGACCACTCACCGCTCGACGTGGTGGCCTGGCACGGCAACTACGCGCCCTACAAGTACGATCTGGCCCACTTCAACACCATCAACACGGTGAGCTTCGACCACCCCGATCCGTCGATCTTTACCGTGCTGACCTCGCCCTCGGAGACCCCGGGCGTGGCCAACCTCGACTTCGTGATCTTTCCGCCGCGCTGGATGGTGGCCGAGAACACCTTCCGCCCGCCCTACTTCCATCGCAACCTGATGAGCGAGTTCATGGGCCTGATACACGGCGAGTACGACGCCAAGGCCGAAGGCTTCGTGCCCGGCGGTGCCAGCCTGCACAACTGCATGTCGCCCCACGGCCCCGACGCCGAAACCTTCGACAAGGCCTCCAGCGCCGAACTCAAGCCCCACTACCAGGCCGCCACCCTGGCCTTCATGTTCGAGAGCCGCTACCCGTTCCAGACCGTGCCCGACGCCCGCGACGCCGACTTCCGGCAGCGCGACTACGTCGATGTCTGGTCGACGCTGCGCTCGCACTTCGACGCCGAGCGGCCCTGATTCCCCTGACGACAAGGATTCCACGACCATGAAACTCGCCACCCTCAAGCTCGACCCCAGGCAGCGCCGCGACGGCGAACTGGTGATCGTGTCCCGCGATCTGCGCCAGGCCGTCAGCGCCAGCGATATCGCCGACACCTTGCAGCAGGCCCTCGAGGACTGGGACGCCGTCAGCCCCCGCCTCGAGCAGCGCTACGCCGAACTCAACGCCGGCAGCGCCATGGGCGCCTTCGACCTCGACACACGCGAGCTGCACTCTCCGCTGCCGCGCAGCTATCACTGGGCCGACGGCTCGGCCTATCTCAACCACGTCAAGCTGGTGCGCCAGGCGCGCGGCGCCGAACTCCCCGAGAGCCTGTGGAGCGACCCGCTGATGTACCAGGGCGGCGGCGACGCCTTCCTCGCCCCGCATGAGGACATCGCAGCGCTCAGCGAGGAGCACGGCATCGACTTCGAGGGCGAGATCGCGGTGATCACCGACGACGTGCCCATGGCGGTGACGCCGCAGCAAGCCGCCGGCCATATCAAGCTGATCATGCTGGTCAACGACGTCAGCCTGCGCGGCCTGATCCCCGCCGAGCTGGCCAAGGGCTTCGGCTTCTTCCAGGCCAAGCCGGCCTCGAGCTTCTCGCCGGTGTGCGTGACCCCCGACGAGCTGGGCGACGCCTGGCAGGACGGCCGCGTGCACCTGCCGCTGAGCGTGCACCTCAACGGCGAGAAGTTCGGCGAGCCCGAGGCCGGGCCGGACATGATCTTCGGCTTCCCCGAGCTGGTGGCCCACGCTGCCAGGACGCGTCATCTAGGTGCCGGGGCCATCGTCGGCTCGGGCACCGTCTCCAATCCGGATGCCGACGGCGGGCCGGGCAAGCCAATCGAGGCAGGCGGCGTGGGCTACAGCTGCCTGGCCGAGGTGCGCATGGTCGAGAAGATCCTGTTCGATGAGATCAAGACGCCGTTCATGCGTTTCGGCGACCGGGTGCGCATCGAGATGTTCGACCGCCAGGGCCACAGCATCTTCGGCGCCATCGACCAGCAGGTGGTGAAGTACCAGCCCCACAGCGGCCAATAGCCGCAGGAGCCAGCCATGACCACGCTATACGGTTACTACCGCTCCTCGGCGGCCTACCGGGTGCGCATCGTCCTCAACCTCAAGGGCCTGGCCTTTGAGCAGGTCCCCGTTGACCTGGTGGCCGGAGAGCAGCGTAGCCCGGCACATCTCGCCCGCCATCCGCAGGGGCTGGTGCCAACCCTCGAGACCGATGACGGGGTCCAGCTGACCCAGTCGCTGGCGATCTGCGAGTACCTGGAGGAGTGTCACCCTACCCCGCCGCTGCTGCCCGGGGATGCCGCCGGGCGGGCGCGGGTGCGCGCCCTGGCGCAGCTGATCGCCTGCGAGATGCATCCGCTCAACAACCTGCGCGTGCTCAGGTACCTGGTGGATGAGCTGGGCACCAGCGACGCGGCCAAGCTGGCCTGGTACCGCCACTGGATCGCCGCGGGCTTCAGCGCGCTGGAGGCCCAGCTCTCCCGCGCAGCGGGCAGCGGCGACTTCTGCCACGGCGACCGCCCGACCCTTGCCGACGCCTGCCTGGTGCCGCAGGTGTTCAACGCCGAACGCTTCGACTGCGACCTCGGCGACTACCCGCGCATCAGGCAGATCGTCGCCCACTGCCGTGCCCTGCCTGCCTTTGAGCAGGCCGCGCCAGCGGCGCAGCCCGACGCCAGCAGGCGCTGAGCCGGTCGTTAGTCGAACAGCGCCATAAGAGGCTTGACCGAGGTGGGATGCGAGAGTGCGTGGCTCAGCGTATCGATCTCTTCCGCAAGCGGCCGATCATCCAGCAGCGGAGCGGCATGCTCGCGTGCCCAGCGATGGAGTTTGCGAGACGCCTCGCTCAGCGTTGCGTCTCCGCGGATATCCACCGCCTGGGCCAGTACCAGCGTTTCGATTGCCAGCACCTGATAGAGCTGCTCCAGGCTAGTACTGGCGCGGCGAGCGGCTACAGTGCCCAGAGGAACGATGTCCTGATTGTCGGCATTGGTGGGGATCGACTGAATCGACGCTGGCATGGCGTGGGTGCGAAGCTCCGCCACCAGCGCGGTGGCACTGACCTGAGCGCCCATGAAGCCGCTGTGCAGGCCGGTATCGCGTGGCTGCATGAAGGCGGGCAGGTTGTTGTTTCTCTGCGGGTCGGTAATGCGCGCAATGCGGCGCTCGCTATACAGCGCCATCTGGATCACGGCATTGTTCAGATGGTCGCTGGCAAAGGCGAGGTGCTGGCCAAAGAAGTTGCCGCCATGAAGAATCATCTCGTCTTCGGCGAACAGCAGCGGGTTGTCGCTCACCGCATCGAGTTCGCACGCCACCGTATCGGCGTGCTGTCGGCATACGTCCCATACCGCCCCCAGCGCCTGGGGCGCGCAGCGCAGCGTATAGGCATCCTGGGGCAGGTCGCGATTGAGCGCCAGACCGCAGGGCATGTCGGGCAGCGAATGCGCTCGCCATGGCTTCAATGCCGCGCTGTCTTCCGACAGCCGCCACAGCCAGCCATGCAGCTGCTGCTGGCCGGGGTGTGGTCGTATGGCGCCGATGCGGGGATGAAAGGCTTCGCGGTGGCCATTCAGCAGCTCGGCGTAGAGTAATACCAGCAGGGCACTGAGCTTGACCGCTCGCTGTGCCTGCATGGCATTGAGCGCCGCGATGCCGACGGTAACGGAGGTGCCGTTAACCAGTGAGATGGCATCCTTGTGCTCGAGCTGCAGTGGCGAGATACCGAGTCGACGGTGCGCCTCTTCACTTGGTATCCAGCCGCTGCCTTGCAGACTGACACGGCCTGAACCACTCATCGCTCTGGCAAGATGCGCCAACGGCGTCAGATCTCCGCTGGCCCCCACGGTGCCGCGAGCGGGAATCTCCGCCACGACATCCTCTTTCAGCCATAGCACCAGTCGCTCTAGCAGCAGCGGGCTCACCCCCGAATGGCCGCGCAGCAGGCTGGCCAGGCGCGCCACCATCAGGGCGCGCACCTGGGACGGGGCAAGCGGCTCGCCTACCCCACTACACAGGTGATACACCAGGTTCTGCTGTAGTAGTGCCGACTGCTCAGGCGACACGTATGTGCTCGCCAACGGGCCATAGCCGGTAGTGACACCGTAGATTCGCTGCCGACTCTCGATACGCTGCAGCAGGAATCGATGTGCTTTGCGGGCCGCCTCAAGATCGCTGTCAGACAGTCTTACATCACCGTGGCCAAGGGCGACGGCCTCGAGATGTTCCAGCGTCAATTGCTGCATCGTTTATCCTGTACGGAGCCAAAGATTACCAGTCGCAGAGCTTGCCCAGCGCATTGGTGGGCAGCGCATGACCGAACGTGATCGAGACAGGACGTTGAGCCGCAGGCAGACTTGGCAACATCGCGTCCAGACCAGCCGATGCGTCTTCCTCAGAGGCACTGGGAACGATATACGCCTTGAGGCGTACTTGGTCATCACCGGCGATGTAAGCGCGCACGGCGCAGTGGCTGACCTCCGGCAACGCCTCAATCTTGCCAGCAACCTCAAGAGGACTGACGTTTGTGCCGCCTATCGTCACCAGATCATCACGCCTGCCTTGGAGGGTGAAGCGCCTGGTATCTTGCCAGGCAATATGGTCAGGCAGGCCCACACGCTCGCCACAGTGAACGGCACTAATGGCATCACACGAAGATCTCTGCCAATGCTCCAGGAGCTCGAACGAAGCCGCTGGAAACCAGCGAGTGGCGACCCCACCTGTCTCGCTACTGCCGTATATTTCCAGCAGATTGGGAAGGCCATTTGCCGTCAGCAGCTGCGCTGCATGTTGAGGCAATGGGCCTGTGGACGTGACACCCACCACGTCGGAAGGCCAGCTTTTGCGTGAGCTGGCAAGGTACCCCCAACGCGGAGGCACGGTAACGATCACATCCCCTGAATGCAGCGCAGGCAGCGTATCGCCTGCGGCCAGTCGTGGCAGACCGTTGACCAAGGGGTATGCGATCCCCAGCATAAACCCGTACAAATGGTGTAGCGGCAACCAACTTACCACCCGGGTGGCAGAGACTTTATCGTGTAACCGGCGATGCAGAGCACGGGCTTCCGTCTCGATGGCAAGCCAGGGTTGATGACACGTCTTGGGAACTCCGCTGCTGCCGGATGTGCGAAAGCTGAGCCCCGACGTGTACGGCATGGCCTCGACAATCAGCTCGGCCCATGCTTCCAGGCTCTCGGTCATCAGCAAGCGGTCTTCAACACCGGTTTCATGTAGGTTGAAGAACTCATTGACACTGGCGGCCAGGTAGAGACGTTCGAGTGAGTCTATCTGCAAACCGTTAGGCGCAAGTGAAACCTGCGCACCACGATATGCACTCAGTTCAGCGTGCAGAAGCGAATGCAACAACTCTTTGACAGTTGTTGTATCAAGCCACCTAGACATCGTGGGGTGCCTTGTATCAGGGGAGAAAAATACGACGTCCCTGTCGTCACTATTCCTTGCGGTTGGGTCTTTTTACCCTTGCGATTACAGCCGCTTCACAAAGATCCAGTAGGTATCGCCTGAAATGGCTTTCTTCATGTGGATCTTCACTTTGGTCGGCTGCATTTTGTAGTCAAAGATGTATTCAAAGATAGTATTAAGGTCGCCCTTGCTAACGCCATCCTTGAAACGCCCCTGAAACTCTTTGCCCTGAGTACAAGGCGCGACGTCCTTGAAGAAGTCCTTGCCGATTACACTCTTGGGATCGCGTCCGGTAATGCTACCCTCGGCAGCGTTGTATTGCAGAATCTTGCCACTTGCATCGAGCTGAATGGCACCGAACGCCAGCCCGTCGAGTGCCTTTTCATCCATCTTGGCTAAGGCGTTCTCTATGTCACCACTGCCGAATTGTACTTTTTCCACGCCACGTCTCCATCATCCTAGCGGAAAGCACGAAATTGCACGCCGCTGCTTTATGCTTCTTAGTAATAACGAGATTCCAGATTATCAGCTTAATTTTATCAAGTAAACGAATTAGAAAGCCCTAGAACGGCCGCATTTTCGAGGCTTGAGTAACCTAAGATTACTGAAGAAAATGATCATTTGGCTCAACGGATTCGCCCTCACCGACACCCAGCAACTATCGTGAATTCGGCGACCGCCCAAGCAAAAAACCCGCGGCACGGGCCGCGGGGTAAGGCGTCAGGAATAGGCGGTAGCGGTTTGGGCCAGGGCCACTCACTGGATCCGGTGCCACTGGCAGTCGATCATAACGGCTGGCTGGCAACCGGTGACTAGCCGCACCAAGCTCATGCCATCCCCTAGCACCAGCACGCCATCAGCGGAACCACAGCGCATCGAGGATCCCGCTCGGGTACGTAAGGCTCATGAAGTGGGCCATGGCGACCAGGAAGACACCCGCGCCGGCCGCCAGAATCACGGCAACCCAAGGCTTGAGCCTGGCAATGAACAGCAGGAAGCCCAGGCAGAACAGAATTGCCGACGAGACCAGTCCAAGGCTGAGAATCATGCCCACGAGGGCGAAGAACCCCAGTATCCAGAGCATCTCTTCACGCAGCGGCAGCCATGTCCAACCGGCACTGGCGAGCGTCAACCTGACCGCCTCGGCCGCCATGGAGGCCAGGATGATCGCCATGGCGAGCAGCGGGAAAACACTTCCGAGCAGCGACATCTGACGCGTTTCATGCCAGGTCAGCAGCGACAGTGCGAGCAGGCCGATGAACAGGATGATATCGATGTTGCTGAGGCGAAGCGTGCCTCCCTCCTGAGCCTCCGAATCCCCTGCCCCATCGTGCTTGAACTGCGAGATGGGCTCATTGGCTTGCGTGCGCTTACGGCGGAAGTGCTGCAACAACGGCAGAAACAGCGAGATGCCAATCATGGCAGCGATGATAGCGACACCAGGCCGTGCAAAGGCGCTGCTGCCTTGGAACTGCACCGCTTGGTAGAAGTAGGTTTCAGCACCGGCGGCGAGCACGAAACCGATCAGGAAGGCAGGACGCGACCAGCCGGCACGCTTCATCAGCACGCCCAGCAAGCCGACCAGGCCCAGCGCTATCAGGTCACCGGTGGAGCGCGTCGCTTGATAGGCCGCGAACAGGATCAGCGTAGTGATCAAGGGCGCCAGAATGACAAAGCGGACGCGGGTCAGGCTGGCGACGGGCCCCGCCAGGCCAAGGCAGAGTGCCGCACCCAGGATATTGGCCAGCGCCAACGACCAGATGATCGTGTAGGTCAGGTCGAGATGCGTTTCGATCATTCCGATCCCGGGCTGAAGGCCCAGCAGCAAGAGCCCGCCGAGGAAGACGGCGGCGGTGCCCGAACCGGGGATGCCGAACAGCAAGGTGGGCACCATGGCACCGCAGGCGGTGGCATTGTTGGCCGACTCGGGAGCAATCACCCCGCGAATGTCGCCCTTACCAAACTGCGATTTGTCCTTGGCACTCTGCACGGCATGGCCGTAGGTCAGCCAGTCCACCACCGAACCGGCCAGACCGGGAATGGTACCGATCAGGCTCCCCGCCCCGGCGCAACGCATCACCAGGCCGCGCTCTCTTGCAACGTCCCCGAAGCCTTGCCGCCAGCCCTTGCCAAGGGCATAGGTCTGATTGGCGATGGCCCCGCGCCCCTTCAACAGGTCGATGATTTCCGGCAACGCGAAGATACCTAGCCCGACGACCACCAGCGGCAAGCCATCGTAGAGATAGTCGATATCGAGGTTGAGCCTGAATTCACCCGTGGCCGGCGCCATGCCGATACCGCCTACCAGCAGCCCCAGGCCACATGCCGCCAGGCCCTTGAACATGTCGCCCCCTGACAGGACGGCCACCATCGACAGCCCCAGCAAGGTCAGCATGAAGAGCTCTGAGGACGAGAAAGAGAGCACCACCGGCCGCGCAACGACGATGAACAGAGTAAGAACAATGGCACCTATCAGGCCGCCGATCATCGACGAGAGAAAGGCACTCGACAAGGCGCGTGCCGCCTGGCCCTTCTTGGCGAGGCTGAACCCATCCAGCACGGTGGCTTGTGAAGCGCTTGAGCCAGGAATCCCCAGCAACACCGATGCAAAGGTGTCCCCGGTAGGTATGACCGCCACTAACCCCATCAACATGCCCAAAGCAATCGCGGGATCCATGCCATACAGGAATGGCAACAGTATCGACATGCCGGCAATGCCGCCTAGCCCGGGAATAATGCCTACGATTAGCCCGATGGAAACACCAAGCATCATGTAGAGCAGATGGGGCAAGGTGAAGACTTGCCCTAAGCTAGATAGCAATACATCAAACATAGGAAGAATCTCGTGATAAATGGCAGCGTGCCGGGCCATCCGCTCAAGCGAACAACCCGGCGCCTAGGTGCACGTCAGATTGAGGCACCAAAGCGACTTTCGAGCCACTCGGCCAACCATTCACGAGTATCATCATCGAGCGTCATCACATCGCTGAGATGACGCTCTGCCACGTCTCCACTTACCAAGCTGTAGGGTCCCAGCTGTGCCTCGGACTCCTCTAGAAAGCGCTCGTCATTGATGAATGCGCTAGCGGCGCTGCGGTAGTCATCGATGACATCCTGAGGCGTATCGGCAGGCAGCATGATCAGCTTCTGCAGCGCAAAGCCGGCGGCAAAGAACTGACGAAATGCATCGTAGGCAGGACCTTCGGGAGCGGCACCGTGGATTTCTGCATAGACTTCGCTGAAGGTAGGCAGATCGGGGAACGCCGGGTCGCGCACCAGATTCCCCTCTTCATCCAGCATGCCCAGCGAGAATAACGGGACGGCGTCCCCCGCTTCCACCAAGGGTTCAACGCTGCTGAAATAGGCTGAGGTAGTCTGAAAATCGATCTTGGCCTCTCCGCGCTCGAAAGCCAGGCGTCCTTCGCCACGGCTGCGCATGCCGAACACCGCAGTCACATCCATATCCAGCATATCCAGCGCTATCAATACCGGCATCTCGAGACCGGTAGGAGTTTGCGCGGCAAACTTCACAGGGGTATCGAGAAGCGCCGCCATGACAGCGTCCTGGTCGTCGCCCAGTTCGCTGCTGGCATACACCACACCGCCGGTCGGCGAGGCAAGGACCGGCAGCCAGTCGGCATAGTCATAGCGTACGCGATCTTCGTTCAGCATGGCCGGGAACTGCGTCGATGCAGAAGTGGCAAGAATGTGACTGCCGTCGCTGCTTGCCCGTCTGGCGAACACGTTGGCCCCATTGATCGAACCGCCGCCAGGCACATTGTCGATCATGATAGTGGGGGCACTTTCCAGGTATTCAGTAAGCCAAGGAGCGAGGAATCGTGCCCAAACGTCGGTACCTCCCCCCACACCAAACGGGACGGTAAAGGTGACATTACTCGGCACATTGCTATCCGCATGACCGTAGCTTCCAAACAGCAGCGCAGCACTCACTACGCCAGCCTTAACGAGCTTGCCAAGCCCGGGGGCCAAGCCAGTTTCTTTGCGGTGAAACAGTTTCATGGCGTTACTCCTTTCTACTTATAGGATATATGCGATACTAGGCTTACCATCCAAGCGCCAAGGCGCCTGCCGTTCGTGGCCAAAAGGGCCTATAAAAAGTCAAGCTCATGCGCTGAGCGCTGGATAAAAGATATCCCCACTCATGATCTTGCGCGCTGTTCTTATCATCGAGACGCGCGATACATCACCACTTCCTCCGCTGCCGTGTGACACATCGAGCTCCATGACACCGAGGGGGTGCTCGATAGTCACACTTTGCAGAAGATCGCCCGATTCAAGGTGACCTGCCTTGACTGCCATACGGTTGGCCAGCGTCCCCTCGACGCTTATGGCACTTGCAAGTGCTATTGCCCCGGTTACGGCTATCGACTTATGGCAGCTATGTGGGACGAAGTATCGGGCACGCAGAGTACACGCCGGCGTATCCGAACACGAGACGATGATCGGCTTGGGCAGAACGCTCTGCGTCACGTCTCCCATGCCCATGAGCCGCCCCGCCTTGCGTCTAATCTCTTCCAGGCGGTCCAACATGTCACGCTTGGTATCCAGCTGCTCGGCCGTTTCACTGCCTTGCACACCCAGTGCGCTGGCTTCCACCAACACCACGGGAGTTGCCGCATCAATACAGCTCACCTCGACCCCATCAATGACATCGACGGTATTGCCGGTGGGCAGCAGATGGCCGGTCTTGGCGCCGACGACATCCAGAAAGCTCAGACGTATCCCTGCGGCACTGCCTGGTACACCGCTAATCGAGACATCACCTTCGTAGCAGACCTGCTTGTTCGGCGTGGAAACCTGACACTCTATGAAGCGCTGCGTATTGAGATTACGGACACGAACACTGGTGATACCTTCGTCAGCCTCGACCAAGCCGGTTTCAATGGCGTACGGGCCAACCGCCGAGAGCATATTGCCGCAATTTGGATTGAAATCGACATGTCGCCTCAGCACATCGACCTGGGCAAATAGATAATCGACATCGGCATCTGGATGGGTGGATCGCTCGACAATGGCCACCTTGCTGGTCAGTGGATTTCCCCCACCGATACCATCGATCTGCAGCAGATGACCCGAGCCCATCAGCCCCAGAAGCAAATCGGCCCTGGCCGCTTCGGAATCGGGTAAATCCCTCATTCTCAAGAAGGGCCCCCTGGAGGTGCCCCCCCTCATGATGATGCAGGGAATGCTATTGCTCATGAATCATATCTCGGCTCATGTTTGACATGATATGAGCTTGTCACTCCACCTTTAATGCCTCAAATGCAAATATACATGCCAATTATGGCGATACGCACATTAATGTGCTAGCGTTATTAGTTGAAAACAATGATGCAAGAGACATGCAATGCTACATAGGGTCGAGTTCCTGGATCTTCAGGCGTTCGTGCTGGTCGCCGAGCTGGGTAATTTTCACGAGGCTGCCAAGCGGCTACACCTCTCGCAGCCGGCATTGTCACGTCGCATTCAGAAGCTGGAAGAAGTATTGGAGGTGTCGCTGCTCGAGCGCACCACCCGCCGTACACGCCTGACGGCGATCGGGGTGGACTTTCTGCCGAGAGCACGTCGGGTCATCGAAGAGTACGAGTCATCGATCTTCGGCATCAGGGAACTGGCGACCCACAAGAAGGGCACCCTGACCATCGCCTGCCTACCGACGGCCGCCTTCTACTTTCTACCCAGTGTCATTCGGGTGTTCAGCGAAGCCTGGCCCGGCATACGCATCCGCATTCTCGACGTCAGCGCCAACGAGGGGCTGGAAAAGGTGGTAAGGGGGGAGGCTGATTTCGGCATCAACATGATCAGTGCGCAGAACCCCGAGGTGGACTTCACGCCCTTGCTGAAGGACCCCTTCGTACTGGCACTGCGCTCCGACCATCCGTTGGCGCATAAAACCGATATCCAGTGGGACGACCTTCACGACGTGCGCTTGATCACGGTGAGTCGCGACAGCGGCAACCGTACCCTGCTGGACAACGCCCTATCCGCCGATGGCATCCGCTTGAACAGCTTCTACGAGGTGCAGCATTTATCCACCTCGCTGGGTCTGGTCGAGTCGGGGTTGGGCGTGGCGATCCTGCCGCGTATGACGATGCCCGGCGCCGACCACGACACCCTCTGTTCACGACAACTTCCGGCACCCAACATACAACGGACCATCGGCCTGGTGACCAGCAACTCGCATAGCCTGTCGGGCACGGCACAGCTATTCATCGACCTGCTACTCGAGAAGTGGGGAAACGACAGGGAGAGTGAATCTCACTAGGGGCGAGCGATAGCCAGTTATGGCAAAAAACCCGCGGCACGGGCCGCGGGGTAAGGCGTCAGGAACGGTATGCCGAGGAGCTCAGTCGTCCTTGATCACGCCGCGGCGGATCTGGTCCTCCTCGATGGATTCGAACAGCGCCTTGAAGTTGCCCTCGCCGAAGCCGTCGTTGCCCTTGCGCTGGATGATCTCGAAGAAGATCGGGCCGATCACCGTTTCGGTGAAGATCTGCAGCAGCACGCCCTCGCCTTCGGCACCGTCGACCAGCAGGCTCAGCTCGCGCAGCTCGTCGACGTTCTCCTGATGGTTGGGCACCCGCGCATCGACCTTCTCGTAGTAGGTGTCCGGGGTGGAGAGGAAGGTCACGCCGTTGGCACGCAGGGCGCGCACCGTGGCATAGATGTCGTCGGTGGCCATGGCCAAGTGCTGGATGCCTTCGCCGTTGTATTCGCGCAGGAATTCGGCGATCTGCGAGCTGTCGTCGGCGGACTCGTTGATCGGGATGTGCATCTTGCCGCACGGCGCGGTCATTGCCCGCGACAGCAGCCCGGTCTTCTTGCCCTTGATGTCGAAGTAGCGGTTCTCGCGGAAGTTGGCGATGTCGGTATAGAAATCGGCCCACTTGTCCATCTGGCCGCGGTCGACGTTGTGGGTCAGGTGGTCGAGCACCTTGAGGCCGACGCTGCGCTCGTTGGGTTGGCTACCGGGAATCTTCTCGAAGTCGATGTCGTAGATGGTGCGCCCCTGGCCGTCGACCTTGTTATCGACGAAGTAGAGCAGCGAGCCGCCGATACCGCGTACCGCCGGAATGCCGACCTCACCGGGCCCCACCGGATTCTCCACCGGCTCGGCGCCGTTGGCCACGGCATGCTCGAAGGCCTGCTTGGCGTCGGCCACCTTCCAGGCCATGGCGCAGGCGCTGGGGCCGTGGATCTTGCCGAATTCGGCGGCGTGGCTGTTCGGCTCGGCGTTGAGCACGAAGTTGACGCCCTCCTGCTGGAACAACGAAACCTGCTTGGAGCGGTGCTTGCGGGTCTCGGTGAAGCCCATCTGGATAAATAGCGCGCGCAGCGCCTCCAGGCCTTCGGCGCTGGGTGCGGTGTACTCGACGAACTCGAAGCCGTTGGTGCCGATCGGGTTTTTTGCGCTCTGCTGCGCAGCGACCTGTGCCGGTGCGTTCATGGGGACCTCCTTGAGGTGTTGTTGTGGGTCGTGACCTATGTCGTGCCCCCAGACTAGAGCCCCGGCCGCACCGCGAGCAGCGCTATTTCGTGCCTCTGAGAGGGTGTTTTGGCAATGCAGCGCCGGCTGCCGTAACGATTCCTTGCCAGCCCCTGTCAGCCGTGATGGTGCGCCGCCGCCGCGGTCGAAACCCCTGACACCCCGTAACGAAAACCTTACATCTCACGGCAGCATCGCCCCGCTGGCGAGCCGCCAGGCCACCCAGGCCAGTATCAGTGCGATCAGCGTATCGATGACCTGCCATACGCGGGGGCTGGCCAGGCGCGGTGCCAGCCAGCCTGCGGCAGCCACCAGCCCAAAGAACCAGCCGAACGAGGCCAGCGCGGCGCCGATGAAGAACCCCAGCGGGCTCGGCTGCACCGCGCCAATGGCGCCCAGCAGTACCAGGGTCTCCAGATAGACCTGGGGGTTGAGCAGGGTTACCGCCAGGGTCGCCGCCAGCGCAGCACGCCAGGACCCTTGGGAGCCGCTGGCGGCCACCAGTGCATTGCTGAGCATCGCGCGACGCAGTGCCAGCCACGCCTGCCAGGCAAGAAACGCCGCTCCCGCCCAGCGCGCCACTTCCATCAGCAGGGCCTGCTGGGCAATCAGTGCCCCCAACCCCAGCACCCCCAGGCCAATCAATAGCCAGTCGCACAGTGCACACACACCGGCCACCAGCCAGGCATGCTCTCGACGCAGCCCCTGCTGCAGCACGAAGGCATTCTGGGCGCCGATGGCGACGATCAGGCCGGCACAGATCAGTAGTCCATGGGTGAGGGAAATCAGCACGCGCAGCTCCTTTTGGCAGCATCGATTGGAAGATCGTGCCGAGCAGGCTACGCTGTGCGCTGAAATTAATGAAATTACTAAAGCAACTGAGTGATTAGAAATAATGATGAGTGAATCGACCACCACGGCACGCCAAGATGCTCGACTATAAGCTGCTCGCGGCGCTGGCTGCGGTGGTCGACCAGGCCGGCTTCGAGCGCGGCGCGCGCCAGCTCGGCCTGACCCAGTCGGCGGTATCCCAGCGCATCAAGCTGCTCGAGGCCCGCCTCGGCCAGCCGGTACTGATGCGCAGCCCACGCCTGGCGCCGACGCCACTTGGCCAGCGCCTGCTCAACCATGTGCAACAGGTGCGGCTGCTCGAGCACGACCTGCTCGATGAGGTCCCTGCGCTGGGCAGCGGCGATGAGCCGCGGCTGCGCCTGGCCATCAACGCCGATAGCCTGGCGACCTGGTGGCCGGAGGCCGTGGGCCGTTTCAGCGACAGGCATCGGGTGCTGTTCGAACTGGTGGTGGAAGATCAGGAGGTCGCGCTCAAGCGCATGCGCGACGGCGAGGTCGCCGGGTGTCTCTGCGACTCAGCGCGTCCGGTGCAGGGGGCACGCAGCCACGCGCTGGGCAGCATGCGCTACCGAGCGCTGGCAAGCCCGGCCTTCATCGCCCGCTACTTTCCCCATGGTGTGACGCCGAGCGCCCTGAAGCGGGCCCCGGCGCTGGTGTTTGGGCCCGATGATCGGCTCCAGCATCGCTTCCTGGCGATGTATGGCGTCGAACCGCCGTTTCCCTACCACCTGTGCCCGTCGTCGCAGGGCTTCGTCGGCCTGGCCCTGGCGGGTCTCGGCTGGGGGATGGTGCCGGAGCGCCAGGCAGCGCGCGAACTCGATGCCGGGCGGCTCGAGGAGATCGACCCCAGCGGGCATCTCGCCGATGGCCGCCTGGTCGACCTCTCGCCCCACCAGGCGGTGGACGTGCCGCTCTACTGGCACCACTGGCGCCAGGGCGGCCAGGTGCTGGATGCCCTGACCGACCACCTGCTGGCACTCAGCGATAGCTGGCTGGTGCCGCCGGACGCCACGCCCGGCGGCTGACACGCTCAGGCGGCTACGCTGCCGTGGGGGTCGATGACGAATTTCTTCGCCACGCCGCCATCGAAGTCGGCATAGCCGCGCGGCGCGTCGTCCAGCGAGATCACCTGAACGTTGACCGCCTGGGCGATATGCACCCGCTCGAACAGGATCGCCTGCATCAGCTGACGATGATACTTCATCACCGGGCACTGGCCGGTGTGGAAGGAGTGCGACTTGGCCCAGCCCAGGCCCAGGCGCATCGACAGGTTGCCATGCTGGGCATCGGCGCTCTCGGCACCCGGGTCCTCGGTGACGTAGAGCCCGGGGATGCCGATCTGGCCGCCGGCACGGGTGATGTCCATGCAGGCGTTGAGTACCGCAGCAGGCTGCTCGTGGGAGTGATCGTGGCCGTGGCAGCGCGCCTCGAAGCCCACCGCATCCACCGCGCAGTCGACCTCGCGATCACCGAGAATCGGTTCGAGCATGTCGGCCATCGGCGTATCCTGGCGCAGATCGAGGGTCTCGCAGCCGAAGCTTTCGGCCTGGGCCAGGCGCTCGGGGTTCATGTCGCCGACGATCACGCAGGCCGCCCCCAGCAGCTGCGCCGAGACCGCCGCGGCCAAGCCTACCGGGCCGGCACCGGCAATATAGACGGTACTGCCCGGCCCCACTCCAGCGGTAACGCAGCCGTGGAAACCGGTGGGGAAGATATCCGAAAGCAGCGTCAAGTCGCCGATCTTGTCCATGGCGAGTTCGCGATCGGGGAACTTGAGCAGATTGAAGTCGGCATAGGGCACCATCACGTACTCGGTCTGGCCGCCGACCCAGCCGCCCATGTCGACATAGCCGTAGGCCGCCCCGGGGCGCGCCGGATTGACGTTGAGACAGATGCCGGTCTTGCCCTCCTTGCAGTTGCGGCAACGGCCGCAGGCAATATTGAACGGCACCGAGACGATATCGCCGACCGCGACGAACTCTACGTCACGGCCACACTCGATTACCTCGCCGGTGATCTCATGGCCCAGTACCAGTCCCTGCGGCGCGGTGGTGCGGCCGCGCACCATATGCTGGTCGCTGCCGCAGATATTGGTGGTGACTACCTTGAGAATCACCCCGTGCTCGCACTTGCGCTTGCCCAGCGCCAGTTCGGGAAAGGGGATGGCTTGGACCTCGACCTTGCCGGGGCCCATGTAGACCACCCCGCGATTGGCTTGACTCATGGCTGGCGTCCTTCATTTATGCTGTGATTGGCGCCTACAGCCTAGTCGAGCCAGCCCCGTCGAACGTCTCAGGTGAGGCATCGGCATGCCTGAAAGAGACATGCGCAAGGTTCACTAGCCACCGACGGAGTTACCACGCCAGTTATCGATCGTCTATGCTCACTAAACACGACGTCGCAAGCATAACAAGATGTCGCCGCACCCCTGCCGTCAACCTAGCCAACGCCCGGAGAGCACTAGCTAACGGAACAGGAGACTGCCATGACCAGCGACCCCCGAATCGGCCCCGTCCCCCTCCCAGACAGCCGCGCCCGTCGCGTCGTCGAGCAACTCCTCGAAGGCTCCGGTGTGACCCTCAACGGCAGCGCCGACTGGGACATTCAGGTGCATCATCCCGATCTCTTCTCGCGGGTGCTCCACCAGGGCACCCTGGGGCTCGGCGAGGCTTACATGGACGGCTGGTGGGAGTGCCCACGCATCGACGAGATGGCCTGCCGGCTGCTGATGCATGGGCTCGGTGAACGTGCCCATACGCCTTCCGAACGGCTGATGTACCGCCTGCAGACCGGTTTCTTCAATCTGCAGAGCAAGGCGCGGGCATATATCGTCGGCGAAGCGCACTATGACCTCGGCAATGACCTGTTCGAGTGCATGCTCGACCCCACCATGTGCTACTCCTGCGGCTACTGGAAGCGCGCCAACTCGCTACACCAGGCCCAGCTAGACAAGCTCGACCTGGTGGCGCGCAAGCTCGAGCTAGAGCCCGGCATGCGGGTGCTCGACATCGGCTGTGGCTGGGGCAGCTTTGCCGAATACGCCGCCCACCATTACCGCGCCGAGGTGACCGGCATTACCATCTCCCGCGAGCAGGCGGCGCTGTCCCGCGAACGCTGCCAGGGCTTGCCGGTGGAGATCCTGCTGCAGGACTACCGCGACCTCGACGGCCGCTACGACCGCATCGTCTCGATCGGCATGTTCGAGCACGTCGGCCACCGCAACTATGCCACCTACTTCACGACCGTGGAGCGCCTGCTCGAGGCCGACGGCCTGTTCCTGCTGCATACCATCGGCTCCAACAACTCCGATATCACCGCCGACCCCTGGGTCAACAAGTACATCTTCCCCAACGGCGTACTGCCCTCGGCGATGCATATCGCTCGGGCCGCCGAAGGGCACCTGCTGCTCGAAGACTGGCAGAATTTTGGTGCCGACTACGACCCCACCCTGATGGCCTGGCTGGCCAACATAGATGCCAACTGGCACCAGATCGCCGACGCCTACAGCGAGCGCATCAAGCGCATGTTCCGCTACTATCTCTCGGTGTGCGCCGGCGCCTTTCGCGCCCGCGACCTGCAGCTCTGGCAGCTGGTGTTCTCGCGCGGGCGTGCCGGACGCTATGACGCCCCGCGCTGACCAGGTCATGACAAAGCGTCACACCTTGTAGTCAATCGCTTACATCCTTTGCAGGGTGACGCCTCCTCATGCTTAGGCGTATATTTGCCTGCTTATATAACGAGGTGCCCAGCACCCGACGAACAACAAGAAACACCAACGCAGCGGAACGCCTAGCCAGGAGGCCATCCATGCCTGCCGATGATAGCGTGCTGCCCGAGACCATGGAGAGTCTCGCGCAGCTCAAGGCCATGACCGAACGTATCCCCGGCATGATCTTCCAACTCTTTCGCAGCGCCAGTGGCCAGCTGCGCTTCCCCTATCTGGCCGGCAACGCCACCCTGATCCGCGCAGGTGAGCGCCGCCTGCTGGCCGACGATGCCAGCTACGCTTTCGCACGTATTCACGCCGAGGATTTTCCACGCCTGATGGCCGCCATCGAGCGCTCGGCCAAGTCGCTGACGCCGTTGGCCAATCAGTTCCGGCTCTATCAGCCGTGTGGCGAGATTCGCTGGATCTCGGTGCGCGCCCAGCCCGAATGGCGCGGAGACGGCACGCTATGGCACGGCCTGATGATGGACGTCAGCGAGCAGGTCGCCCATGAGGCGCACCTGCGCGAACTCTCCGATACCGACGAGCTCACCGGCCTGGCCAATCGCCGCAAGTTGATGTGCCGCCTGGACGAGGAGATCTCCTCCGCACGTCGCCACGGCTCGCCGCTATCGCTGATGCTGATCGACCTCGACCACTTCAAGGGTATCAACGACACCTGGGGACACCTGCAGGGCGACCAGGTGCTCGAGGACCTGGCGCGACTCTGCGAGCTGCAGCTGCGCGAGGAGGACATCCCGGCGCGGCTGGGCGGCGAGGAGTTCGCCGTGATCCTGCCGCTGACGCCGCTATCGCACTGCCTACCGCTTGCCGAACGCCTGCGCGAGGCGATTGCCCTCCACGACTTCGGCTTTGGCGCGGGGCGCGTCACGGCCAGCATCGGCATCGCCGAATACCGCCTCGGCGAGCCCCGCGAGGCCTTTATCGAACGCGCCGACCGCCGGCTCTATCGCGCCAAGCACCAGGGCCGCAATCAGGTACTGAGTCAGCCCTGACCCACCCCTTCAGCGCCGCCGACACATCTCCGCCGGGTGACGCAGCTGAGCCAGCAGGTAGGCCTTGAGCTCGGCATCCACGCCCTGCTCGTCGAGCGCCGTTGCCATGCACAGAAGCCAAGCGTCGCGCTCCTCGGGGCCGATATCCAGGTGACGATGCGCCCCCGGGATGCTGATCGGCCCGAAACGCTCGCGATAGCGCTTGGGACCGCCCATCCAGCCAATCAGGAAGGTGGTCAGCTTGTCCCGCGCCTCGTCGAGATCGGCGGGATGCATGGCACGAATCCGCTGCGCCTCGGGCAGCCGCTGCATCGCCGAATAGAAGCGCTCGACGAGTGTGGCCACCGCCGCTTCGCCGCCCAGCGCCTGCAGGGTACTGTCGCCAACGCCGTAGATTCGCGCCGTATCGCTCATCCTACGTCTCCTCGCCGACCGGCTCGCTGACGTGGATGCCGAACAGGCTGGCTTCGCCGGTGCTGCGACCGAGCTGCTCGGGTTCGACGCTGCGGCCGTCGCGGACCATGACATGGCCGCCCTGGCCCTGAACGCCGCCGATCACGCTGCCCACCAGGTAGGTGGGGAAGATTGCCGGGTCGTTCTCATAGTTGGGATTGTGGATCAGGCCGATCATCTGGAAGCGCCCGCGGGTGTTGCGCAGCGACTCCAGCGAGTCCTGGATCAGCCGCCGGTGGGAGAGCTTGGAGAACAGGCCGTCGAGCAGGATCACGCTCTCGCGGCTGTTGCGCGCCCGCCGCTTGTGGTGACCGGGCAGTTCGCGCAGCTCGCGCTCGATGGCGAACTCCGAGAGCTTGACCAGCCACATCAGCGACACCGCCTCGCGCTGGCCCTCGGACATGTCCTCGTTGAGCGAGAACAGCCGACCGTGGGGGCGGATGGCGTCGTGCTTGAGGCGAATCGCCACGTCGTGGAACAGCCCGCGGTAGATGCGCCGGCGAATCTGGCGCAGCAGGTCGTCGTCGCGGCGCCGCGCATCGCCGTCGGGCATGCCGCCGTCGCGCTCGGCGCGGCGCTTCTGCGCCAGCTGGTGCTCGTCGATATCCGCCAGCAGGGTGGTGATCAGCTCGCGCAGCGGCTCGCCGTCGATCAGCGACGCCTTGACCTCGAAATAGGCGCCGCCCTCGCCGTGGCTGCGCGCCACGCGCTTGAGGATATCCAAGTTGCCGGCGGCGTCGGCGATGATCGAGCTCAGCCGCTCGACCAGGGTGCCTTCGATCTGCTCGCGTGAGGCGTGCAGCCGCTCGACGCGCTGGCGATGCTCGCCGAGCTGAGCGTCGAGCTGATCGTGCAGCGCCGCCAGATCGGCCAAGGCCGCTGCGCTGACGCCCTTCAACGCCCCCAGCCGCGCGCGCTCGGTATCGCTGAAGGCACGGCTCTGGGCGGCTGCCTCCAGCGCCTCGGCCAGGCGCCGCTCGAGGGCACGCACCGCCTTATCCTGGCGCTCGCGGTCGCGCGCTCGTTCACCCAGGTTGAGATCATCAAGCGCATCGATCAGGGTTTGCTGGCAGGCCTCCAGCGCCGCCGGATCGGGCAGCGCCGCCTCACTGCCTGCCAGCCGCCACCAGTCGTCAAGCGCTGCCTGACGCGTCGCCTGGTCCGGGTCGTCGAGGGGCCAGGCGCTCTGCGGCTCGGCCTCTGCCAGCCGCTGCCTCCAGCCGCTGGGCAGCTCGCGGACCACCGCCAGCCATGCCAGGGCCAGCTGGTCGACCCACTCCATGGCCCGGCGCTGGACGCCCAGCCGCTCGCTGACGCTGTCACGCTCGTCGCGTTTGGCCTTGAGCTGCTCACGGCACTCGCCGCGCTCGCGCTTGACCCGGGCGATCTCACGCTCGAGTTTCTGCCCGCCGCCGCCGGCATCGCGTACGTCGAGGTAGGCGCGGATCCGCGTGAACGAGAAGTCGGCGCGACGGTTGGCCGTGGCCAGCTGCGTCTCGAGCTGCTCCTGCACCTCGGCGGCAGTTTCGATAAAGGCCACGCCGCCCTCGGCCTCGAACTCGGCCAGGGCGCGCAGCCGGTCACGTTCGCCGTCGGCGAACAGCCCGCGCTGCTCGGCGTCGAGCTCGCTGAGACGGCGCTCGAGGGTCTCGCGCTGGGCCTCGGCGTCATGCAGTCGCTCGCCGACCTCGGCCTGGCGTTCGGCCAGGGCATCGAGACGCGCCTCCAGCGCTTCGAGGCGCTCCGCGCCACCAGCGTTGGCAAACTGTTCCGCCGCCAGCCAGGTCTCACCGTGGCGCTCCAGCGCCTGCTGAGCATCGACCAGCTGCGGGCGTTGCTCGGCCAGTTCGCTCTCGGCCGCCAGTGCCGCCTCGGCGGCGGCCTCCAGGGCCAGCTCACCGCCGGCTTCCAGGTAGCGCTGGTAGTCGTCGATGCAGCTCAGCGCGGCGTCGCTGAGGCGCGGCGCCAGCGCCGCCTGGCGCCCGGCCAACGCAGACTGCTCGGCACCCAGCGCCTCCAGCGCATCGACCACCCCGGCTTCGTCGGCCTGCCTGGCGCGTACCGCCAGGGCGTAGGCCTCGCCGTGGGGGTCGAGACGCCGGCATTCGACTTCGAGTGCCACCTGGCGCTCGCGGTCGGCGGCCAGGCGCCGCTCGGTGGCCTGACGCAACTCGTCCAGGTAGCGCGGGTCGAGGGCCGCCTTGACCGCCAGCGTCTCGACGCCCTGTACCGCACCAAGCGGCGAGCGGCCGGCCTCCAGCCGCGCCGCCAGGGCCCCGGATTCGAGTACCGGCAGCGCCAGGCCGGCGTCGACCAGCAGGCCGGCGACGTCTTCGGCATTGGCATCGCCCTCGACCACCGGCGCAAACAGCACCCCGGCGGCCTGGGCCAGCCACTCGCGGCGCCGGGCTTCTGGCCAATGCGCGGCGTTGAGTACTTCGTGCAGCGGCTGCCAGGCGATCTCCTCGCGCTGCAGCAGGCGCTCGGCCTCGGCTTCCACCGCACGGCGTTCGAGCGGGTCGCCGCTCAGGCTCTCCAGGTAGCGCTGGCGCTCGGCAATGACGCTATCCAGCGACTCCGCCTCGCTGAGCAGTCGAGGATAGCGGCGCTGGGCATCGCGCAGCCAGTCCGCCGGGGCCAGTTCGCTGCGCTCGGCGAAGCTCAGCCGCGCCTGATGCAGCTCGCGCAGCTCGGCCTCGCGCTGGGCGAGGCGGTGCTCGGCATCCGCCAGTTCACGCTCGCGCTCGCGCAGGCGGCTACGCAGGTGCACCGGTTCGTCATCGCCATGCAGCTCGGCGTAGCGCCGTGCCGCCTCGGCCAGCGGCGCCAGCCGCGCCTGCTCGCGGCGGGCATCCTGCTGGCGCTGCTCGGCGTCGCGGCAGCGGGTCTCGAGTTCGGCCAGCTGGGTCTTGCGCCGCGACCAGAAACCGCGCGGCTCCTCCTCCGGCCAGCCCTCGACGAAGGCCTGCCACGGCCCTTGCCCCTGGCTGAGCAGGCCCTGCTCGCCGGCCAGGCGCTGCTGCTCGTCGCGCAGGGTGGCCGCCTCGTCGCGCAGCTCGCGGCACTGCTCGAGCAGCGGTTGGCGCTGCTGCTCAGCGGCCTCGCGGGCCTCCTCGATCAGCGCCTCGCGCTCGTGCTTCTCGGCCAGGCGCTCGGCGGGCACTTCGTGGGGGTGACGCTGGCGGAACTCGGCGTGCCAGGCGGCGACCTGCTTGAGCTCGCCGCTGCGGCCCAGATGCGCGTTGAGGGCGCGGCGCGCCTCCTCGGCCTCGCGGCGGCTGGCCTCGGCGGTGTGTTCCGGCGCCTCCAGCTCGGCCTCGCTGAACAGGCCATCGGCAAGCGCCTGGGTATAGAAACTCTGGTTGTCGACGAACTCGCGCTGCTGCCCCTCGAGGCGCTCACGGTCGTGCTCGAGCCCCTCGAGCTGCTGCTCGAGGCCGTCGAGGTCATGGCCTAGCTCATCGAGGTAAGTGCGGTCGGCGATCACCTCTTCGCGGAAGCGGTTACCGTCCAGCGCTTCGAAGGCGTCGGCCGCACTATCCAACGCCTCCAGGGCACGGTGGCGCGCGCTGTCGTCGTTGAAACTCAGCGTCTCTGCCAGCCAGTCGCGGGCGGCGGCAAAGGTCACGTGGCCCAGGTCGCGAGCGCTCAGCCACTCGGCGTCGGGCAGGTGAATAAGCCGGCGGTGGGCATCGACCCTCGCGCCGCGCTCGGAGAGCGCCTGGCGGACGCTGCGCTCGCTAGCGCCGCTGAGCCGTGCCAGCAGCCAGGTCGAGACCCGCGGCCGGCCGGTGTCGCCCACCGCCCAGGCCAAGCCCGCCAGGGTCGCCGCATCGACGTCGGCGTCGGAGGGCTGCTGCGGCAGCCCCGGCAGGCCGGCCAGGGCCTGGCCGCCGAGCAGGCGCTCGAGGCTGGCCAGCCCCTCGTCGAGACGCTCGCGGGCCTCGCGGGCCTCGAGCAGCGCCGCGCCGTCGGCGCTCAGCGTCGCCAGACTGGCCACCTTGTCGGCGGTGCGGCGCTGGTCGCTCTCGGCTTCGTCGAGGCGATGGCGCAGCTCGGTGATATGGGTGCCGGAGTTGAGGATCACCTCCTCGATCAGCTCCTCGCTCTCGTCGGTCTCGCCGCGGGTCGCGCCGGAGAGGATCTCCGGCGCCAGCACCTCGAAGAAGAACGCCTGGTCGGCTTTCTCGCCGCCGCGCGGCTTGATGGCGTTGAAGATCTGGCTCTTGTCGGCGCCGCCCTCCTTTTGGAAGGCGGCCAGCTGCGCCAGCTCACGGCGCGACACATGGGCACCCACCGCGTCCAGCCACTCCTCGCGGTTGTGGGTCAGGCGCACGTTGCGGCTTGACATGGCGGTCTTGATGTCGCTGTTGGCGTACAGCGCCAGCATGCCGTCGGCGGTCAGGTGGTGGACCGGGATGTCCTCGAGTCGCCCGGGGTAGTGGTAGAACGACAGCCCGCTGCCGTCGCTGTAACCATAGAAGCCGAACACGAAGGTCTCGCCGGCGACCTCTTCGCCGGCGGCGGCGAGCATGTCCTCCTGGCGCTCGCCGCCGCTGCGCGAGCGAAACTCGACGCGCAGATGGCTCCAGCTGCGGCCCTGGCCGGCGACGGTCGACGGCGAGCATTTGCGCCGCGTGCGCGAGATCAGCGAGCGGTCCCGCGACAGCAGGCCGATCAGCGCTTCGGCGAGAGTGGTCTTGCCGAAGCCGTTCTCCATGCTGATGGCGCTGGACTGGCCGCGCAGGTCGAGCAGCAGGTGACGCATTTTGGCGTCCCACGGCGAGGCGATGTCGCCATGCTTGTTGAGCAGGTTGGCGACCTCGATACGATTGATCACGCTCATGCGTCGGCCTCCTGGTGGGCGGCTTGTGGCCTTTCCGCTGATGCCTCGTCGGCCAGGCGTCCCTCGGCCAGCGACTGCAGGTGGCCAAGCTGGTGCAGGCCGACCTGCTCGCTCTCCAGGGCGCCGAGCAGCGTCTGCTGCCAGATATCGCCGCCGGCCTCATCGCCCTCCTCGGCCAGCGTCTCCCGCGGCGACTCGAGCAGCCCAGCGCGGGCCTGCAGGTCGATGAAGGCACGCACCCGGCGGTTGAGGTCCTCGCCGCGCTCGTCGAGCAGCGCGCGGCTGGCCTCCGGCGCCGCCTCGCCCAGGCTGCGCAGCGCCTCGAGCTGCTCGCGCAGCAGGTCAAGCAGCTCGTTGCTGGCGAAGGTCGCCTCCTGGTAGCGGCTGACATCGGACAGCGCGCGGTTGTAGCGGGTGTAGAGCAGGGTGTGCATCAACAGCCACAGCTGCAGGTACCACTGGGCCAGCTCGGCGCGGCTCTCCTGGCGCAGCTTGAGGGCCTCGAACACCGGCTCGCGGGTATACAGCGGCGGCTGCTCGAGGTCCGGGTCGGGCAGCAGCGCGTAGTAGCGCGAGCCCGGCGCGATGCCCGGATAGTCGCCGGACTCGAAGGCCTTGAGGCGCAGGCCCTGGCCGGCCAGGAAGTCGCGCAGCGCCTCGCGCTCGAGGTCGCTGGCGTCATCGATCAGCGCGCAGACATCGCGCTCGGAGAGCTGCCCTTCGCGGGCGGCACGCCGCTTGCGTCCGCTGCCCGGGGCGCGTTCGGCACTGCGGTAGCGCAGCAGGTAGGCGACCACTTCGCCCATTTCACTCATGTTCATTTCGGATCATCCTGATCGGAGAGGCGCAGTGACGGGGTCACCGCGCCGCGGACACATCGGCCGTCAGCGAGGGTCAGCTCGAACGGCGTGGCGTCGATGCCCACCGCCAGGCGGTCATCGAGCAGTTGGGTATCGACGAAGGTGTTGAGCAGCTGAGCCAGGCAGTCGCCCTCTTCGAAGCGGTGCCAGCCCTCGGCCAGCGCCGCCGGCAGTGACAGCGGCTCACGCTGGATGCGCTGGCGCAGCGCCGGGCCGCGGGCCTCGAGGAAGCGCGCCAGCAGCGGGTCCTCGGGGGCCGCGTCGTGCTGCTCGTCGAACACCAGGGCGGCGTGGCTGGTCTCGGCTCGGCGTGACTCCAGCAGCGGAATCAGCGGCGCCATGCGCGGCACCGCGACCTGCACGTGCAGCGGCATCAGCCGCGCCACCAGCGCCTGCTGTAGCGCCGCCGCCGGGGCGCTATTGAGCAGTCCGCGGGCCAGATCGGCGAAGTCGACCACGCCCATCGACTGGATACGCCCCTCGGCGATATCGGCGAGCAGCTCGGCGAGACGCCGCGAGAGATTCTCTATGGCGGTCAGTACCCGGCCGATGGCGCTGGACAGCATGCGCAGGTCCCACTCCTCGCCGCTGGCCGCCTGCTCGGCCTCGCGCCACTCGGCGAAGCGCTCCATCAGCCGCGGCGCGGTGAGCTGGGCGCGGGCGTCGAGCAGGGTACGCTGAATGCTCGACAGCGCGTTGTGATAGTGGCGCTGATTGTCGAGCAGTGCCGCCAGCTTGCCTTCGCGGGTGGGATTCTCGCGCACCCGGCGCAGCTCCTGGGTCAGCCCGCGGATCGCCAGCAGGATCTGGTTGGTGATATCCGGCACCCGGGCGAAATCACCGCGGGCCAGCGCCGCCAGCACCTTGGCGGCATCGTATTCGGAGTACAGCAGGTCCTCGACCTGGCTGGCCAGGGTCACCGCCTGGCGGCCGCTGGCAGTCAGCCGCACCTGGCCGGTCTGGCCCTGCTTTTCGATCAGCGCGGTGCGCTTGGTGCTGCGCGAGGCGCGCGCGGCGCTATCCTCGACGCCTAGCTGGCGAAAGTGCAGCTCGCTGGGAGTGGCCAGCAGGTTGATGACGAAGCTGAGGTCGTCGTGGGGCAGGTCCGGGTAGGTCTCGCGCAGCTGCGCCAGGCAGCGGCTCTGCGAGACGAAAGCGCTGTTGGTGGCGAAGTCGACATCGAGCAGGTAGTCGAGCAGCAGGCAGCCGAGGTCCAGCCAGTAGCCGTCGCGCAGCCCGCGGCGGCTCTCCTGGCTGACCTGCACGAACGGCGAGCCGGGCTCGTGGCCGCTGTCGTGCAGGTCGATTAGCCGCGTGGTGGCGACGAGTAGCTTGCTCCAGGCGGTCATGGGTCTTCCCTGAGGGCAAAGCCGCCATTATGCCAAGGAGTGCCCCTCCGGGTCATGGACGATTATGGAAAACCCAAACGGTAGAGGCCGACACGGGGTTCGCCCAGCGCGGGCGCTGCCGCTATTCCCATAAGCAACTACTCCCTGCGACATGAGGGGCGCCGGGGACAGCTCGAAGAGGAGGTGTCGATGCCATGGATGGCATCGGTAGCGCCCAGGGACGGTTTACAGCGCCTCCTCGCAGAGCTGTCGCCGGATCAGCCCCGGGCTGGTCACCACACCCAGTCGAGTTGTGCAAAGCCGAGCGGCGCCCAGCGGTGTAGGATAGTGGCTTTGGCCAGACAGGGAGGCTCGCCATGCCCCGCGATTCACTCGACACCACGCTCAAGCAGGTCTTCGGCTACGACGACTTTCGTCCCGGCCAGCGCCAGGTGGTCGAGGCGCTGGTGGCGGGCCGCTCGGCGGCGGCGATCTTCCCCACCGGCTCCGGCAAGTCGCTGTGCTATCAGCTGCCGGCGCTGCACCTGCCGCACCTGACACTGGTGGTGTCGCCGCTGCTGGCACTGATGCAGGACCAGCTCGACTTCCTGGCCCGCCACGGCATCGCCGCCGCCAGCATCGACTCGCGCCAGAGCCGCGAGGAGGCCAGCGCGGTGATGGAAGGCGTGCGCCGCGGCGAGATTCGCGTGCTGATGATCTCGGTAGAGCGCCTCAAGAACGAGCGCTTCCGCGGTTTCCTGCGCCAGGTGCCGGTGTCGCTGCTGGTGGTCGACGAGGCCCACTGCCTCTCGGAATGGGGCCACAACTTCCGCCCCGACTATCTCAAGCTGCCCGACTACCAGCGCGAGTTCGGCATTCCCCAGGCGCTGCTGCTCACCGCCACCGCCACGCCGCGGGTCATCGAAGACATGCGCAACAGCTTCGCCATCGACGCCGAGGACGTCACCCTGACCGGCTTCTATCGCCCCAATCTCAACCTGCTGGTCGAGCCGGTGGCCGCCGAGCAGCGCGCCCGCGCCCTGCGCGACTGGCTGCGCCCGCGCCTGGAAGGCCCCTCGCCGCAGCCGAGCATCGTCTACGTCACCCTGCAGAAACGCGCCGAGCAGCTCGCCGCCTACCTCAGCAAGGCCGGCATCGACGCCCGCGCCTATCACGCCGGCATGCAGAGCGAGGCCCGCGACGCCCTGCAGCAGGCGTTCATGGCCGGCGAGGTCAACTGCATCGTTGCCACCATCGCCTTCGGCATGGGCATCGACAAGGCCAATATCCGCAACGTGGTGCACGTCGACCTGCCCAAGTCGATCGAGAACTACAGCCAGGAGATCGGTCGCGCCGGGCGCGACGGCCAGCCCTCCGACTGCCTGATGCTGGGCGGTCGCGACGCCCTGGCGGCACTCGAGAACTTCGTCTACGGCGACACCCCGGAGCGCGACGGCATCCTGCGGGTGCTGGAGGTGATTCGCGAGGCGGCGCCCCACGGCCAGTGGGAGCTCACCCTGAATGCCCTCTCGCAGCACAGCAATATCCGCCCGCTGCCGCTCAAGACGCTGCTGGTGCAGCTCGAGCTGCGCGGGGTGATCGCGCCGCGCTACGCCTACTTCGCCGAGTACCGCTTTCAGTACCAACTCGAGCCCGAGGCGCTGATCGAGCGCTTCAACGGCGAGCGGCGCGACTTCGTCGCCGCCATCGTCGAGGCCGCGCCGCGCGCCAAGACCTGGTGCAGCCTGGACCTCGACGCGCTCAACCGGCTGGGCGCCGAGCGCGGCCTGGATGTGGCCCGGCCACGGGTGATCCGCGCGCTGGAGTACTTCAGCGACCAGGGCTGGATCGCGCTGGAGAGCAAGCAGATGACCGAGGTCTATGCGATCACCCAGCCGGATCTCGACGTGCAGGCCCTGGCCGACGCGCTGTTCGACTACTTCCGCGACAAGGAGCGCGCCGAGATCTCCAGGCTCGAGGCGATGCTGGCACTGTTCGAGTCCGAGCAGTGCCTGAGCCGGCGCCTGGCCGAGTACTTCGGCGATGCCCATGCGCCGCCGCAGTGCGGCCACTGCTCGGCCTGCCGCGGCCAGGTCGCACGGCTGCCCGGCGGCGAGGCGCCGGCACCGCTGGACGCCCGGCAGGTCGCCGCGCTTTGCCAGCCGCTGCTGGACAGGGTCGCCAGCAGCGCAGAAGCCCCGGCGCCCAGCGTCGATCTGCTGACGCGGTTTCTGACCGGCCTGACCACACCGCTGCTGACCAAACTCAAGGCGCGCCAGCTCGACGGCTTCGCCGCCCTGGAGGCGTGGCCATACGCCGAGGTACGCGAGGCGTTGAACCGGCAGTTCGAGGGCTGACCCCGATCAGTATCGCCAGCGCTGCCAGCCGATCATCAGCAGGTGTACCGGCAGGTAGACCACCAGCGGCCACAGCAGGGTGAGGAGGAACAGATAGAGCAGCGGGTCGAGGGTCTCCTGGGTCTGGCCGAAGGGGCCGTGGACCCAGTTGATATTGCGCTCGGCCTCGGTGAAGAAATAGGTCAGCGGCACCACGACCCAGGTCAGCAGGGTCTGCCACAGCAGGGCGCGACGCTTATAGCCGAGCTTGGCCACTCCGATACCCGCCACCAGCGGCAGCACCACGTGGTAGAGCGACATGGCGCGGGCCATGGGCGGGTGCTCGGGGTCAAACATGTACTCGGTGCCGCCGATGGGGTGGACGCCGGTAAGCGCCGCCACGGCGACATCGAGGGTCCACAGCCCGCCGACCAGCGACACCGCCAGCCACTGCATCGACATCAGGGTGCGATGCTCGGCCCATAGCGCCACCAGCAGCAGAAAGCTCGCCACGTTGCACAGCCAGAAGAAGTTCTGGGCGCCCAGTAGCACCACGTAGCTCGGCGCCCAGATCAGGATCCATAGCGTAAAGGCCAGCTTGAGCCAGCGCGGCACCACTGCCGGTGGGAAATCGACCATGACCGTCTCCTTGTCGGTGCACTGCCAACACTCTAGCAGCTCAAGGCGACGCGTCGCCGATAGCGTGGCGCTTGAGCTTGTTGGCGATGGTGGTGTGTGACACCCCGAGCCGCTTGCCGAGCTGGCGGCTCGAGGGGTACTGAGGATAGAGGGCGGCGAGCACGCGCTTCTCCACCTCGCCGAGAATCTCGCTCAGCCCGCCGTCGAGGTCGATACCGGCCAGGCCCGGTGCCTGGCCGACGTCGGGCAGGCGCAGGTGCTGAGGCTCGATGGTCGCCTGTTCGCACAGTGACACCGCCTGGAACAGCACGTTCTCGAGCTGACGCACGTTGCCCGGCCAGTGGTAGCTAGACAGCCGGGCCAGCGCCGCCGGCGAGAGCTGCGGCAGCGGGCAGCCGATCTGGCGCGCGGCGCGGTCGAGGAAGTGGCCCGCCAGCTCGTCGATGCCGTCGAGACAGTCACGCAGCGGTGGCACCTGCAGCGACAGCACGTTGAGCCGATGGTAGAGGTCGTGGCGGAACAGACCCGCGGCGCACAGCTCCGGCAGGTCCTGCTGGGTGGCACAGATCACCCGCACGTCGAGATAGGTCTCCTCGTCGCTGCCGACGCGGCGAAAGCCGCCGTCCTGCAGGAAACGCAGCAGCTTGACCTGCAGCCGCGGGCTCATCTCGCCCACCTCGTCGAGGAAGATGGTGCCGCCGGCGGTAAGCTCGAGCAGCCCCAGCTTGCCCTCGGGCCGGGCGCCCTCGAAGGCGCCCGGGGCATAGCCGAACAGCTCGGTCTCGGCCATCGACTCGGGCAGGCCGGCGCAGTTGAGCGCCATGAACGGCGCCTGCCCGCGCGGGCTGGCCAGGTGGCAGGCCCGCGCCAGCAGCTCCTTGCCGGTACCGGTTTCGCCCTCGATCAGCAGCGGCGCGTCCAGCGGCGCCATGCGCCGCGCCTCGCGAATCAGCTCGGCGAGCCTGGGGCTGGCCTGGAAGATCGCCTCGAAGCCGCGCAGCTCCTGGCGCTGTACCTGGTAGATGCGCTCGCCGATGCGATCGGCGCGATGCAGGGTCACCACGGCACCGGCCAGCGACGCTACGTCATCGTCGTTCTCGCTGTGCAGCGGCGCGATATCGGCCAGGTAGGTAGCCTCCTTGAGCTTGAGGCGCAGGCCGTTGACACGGGCGTTGTTGCGGCGGATCAGCTCGGGCAGGTCGAAGTCCGGCAGGTAGCGGTCCAGCGACAGCCCCGGCACTTCGTCGACACGCACCCCGAGCATCTGCCCCGCGGCGCGGTTGGCGGCGACGATGCGCCCCTCCATGTCGATCGACATCACCGGATCGGAGAGCGACGACAGCAGCGCATCGAGCTCCAGGTGGCGCCGCTCGCTGGGCATCAGGTTGACGCGCTTGACGCTGAATACCCCGGGAATGGTCTCCAGGGTCGGCCTGAGGGTGGCCAGCTGGGCATTGAGCAGCCGCGGCAGGAACAGATAGATGGTATTGCCGTGATCGCCGCCCACCTCGCCGCGCGCCACGTTGACGCCATAGTCGGCGAAGTGGGCGACGATATCGCGCAGGATACCGATGCGGTTCTGGCAGTGAATCTTGAGACGCATGCGAGCTCCTCGAAGGCTATCGCGGGATGCCGCTGACGTCAGCGTCAAGCGGCCGTGACTCTACTGTCAACCTAGCGTGACAGCCAGGCTCGCCTCAAGCCGCCAAGGGGGGCAATCCCGGCTTGCTCGCCGAGCCAATGCGCTTTCATGTAACGTTTATTTTACACGTGGCGCCACACGCCCTTTGCCCTCACCCGCGTATTCCCCTACCCGCGCCCCGCGCCGGCGTCGACACTGAAGCGGATTCCCATGCTCGACAATAACCACAAGCTTCAGGGAGAGCCTGCCCATGACCGAACACAAGACCGCCAAGGCGAGCAAGTACCAGGCCCGCATGCCCGATGAGCGCGGCCATATCCGCTACAGCGACCAGGATCATGCCACCTGGCAGACCCTGATCGAGCGCCAGACGGCGATCATCGACGGCCGCGTCTGCCAGGCCTACCTCGACGGCCTCGAGCGCCTGGCGCTGCCGCATGATCACATCCCCCAGCTGGCCGAAGTGGACCGGGTGCTGGAAGCCGCCACCGGTTGGCGCACCGCCCAGGTGCCGGCGCTGATCCCCTTCGACACCTTCTTCGAGCTGCTGGCCAGCCGCCGCTTTCCGGTGGCGACCTTCATCCGCTCGCCGGAGGAACTCGACTACCTGCAGGAGCCGGATATCTTCCACGAGATCTTCGGCCACTGCCCGATGCTCACCAATCCCGACTTCGCCGAGTTCACCGCCACCTATGGCAAGCTGGGCCTGGCCGCCACGCCCAAGCAGCGGGTCTACCTGGCGCGGCTCTACTGGCTGACCGTGGAGTTCGGCCTGGTCGATACGCCCCAGGGGCGGCGCATCTACGGCGGCGGTATCATCTCTTCGCCCAAGGAGACCTTCCACGCCCTCTCCGAGGCCCCCGAGCACCACCCCTTCGATCCAGTGGATGCGCTGCGCACGCCCTACCGCATCGATATCCTGCAGCCGCTCTACTACGTGCTTGACGATCTGCACACCCTGCACGACCTTTCACGGCAGGACATCATGGCCATGGTCGAGCAGGCCATGGCGCTCGGCCTGTTCGAGCCCAAGTTTCCGCCCAAGGCGGCCTGAGGCGCACGGCGCGCCGCGCGAGACATTTTCCGACCGTTACGGTCCCATCTATTACCGTTCCGTCAATCAGGAGACCCCATGAGCGATCTATCACAACAGCAGTGCGAAGCCTGCAGCTGGGACGCCCCCCACGTCACCGAGGCCGAGATCAGCGAGTATCGCCAGGCCATTCCCGAGTGGCAGATCGTGGAGCGCGATGGCATCATGCAGTTGGAGCGCGTGTTCACGTTCCGCAACTTCAAGCAGGCCCTGGCGTTCACCAATCGCGTGGGCGAGATCGCCGAGGAAGCCGGCCACCACCCGGCACTCCTGACCGAGTGGGGCAAGGTCACAGTGACCTGGTGGTCGCATGAGATGAAGGGCCTGCACAAGAACGATTTCATTCTTGCCGCCAGAACCGACGAGGTAGCCGAGTAAATGTTCGAGCCGATTCAGCGGGTCCCCGGGGATGCCATCCTCGGGTTGATCGAGGCCTTCAACCAGGACACCAACCCCAACAAGGTCGACCTCGGGGTGGGTGTCTACCGTGATGCCCAGGGCAACACGCCGGTGATGCGGGCCGTCAAGCAAGCCGAGGCGCTGCTGCTCGACAACCAGACCACCAAGACCTACATCGGCTCCCACGGTGATCCGCGCTACGGCCAGGTGATCCAGCCGCTGATCTTCGGCGCCGACTCCCCGGTGCTCGAGGCGCGCCGCGCCAGCGTCACCCAGTCGCCGGGCGGCACCGGCGCACTGCGCCTGGCCGCCGACTTCATCCATACCCAACTGCCCGGCAAGGGCATCTGGGTGAGCGACCCGACCTGGCCCAACCACCTGGGCATCTTCCAGGCCGCCGGCCTCAAGCTCAGCAAGTATCCCTATGTGGATGCTGAAAACCGCCTCGATTTCGACGGCATGCTGGCGGCGATCAAGCAGATCCCGGTGGGCGACGTAGTGGTGCTGCACGCCTGCTGCCACAACCCGTCCGGCTTCGATCTCTCCCAGGCCCAGTGGCGCGAGGTCCTCGAGGTGGTCAAGGAGCGCGAGCTGCTGCCGCTGATCGACTTCGCCTACCAGGGCTTTGGCGACGGCCTCGACGAGGACGCCTTCGGCGTGCGGCTGTTTGCCGAGAACCTCGACGAGCTGCTGATCACCAGTTCCTGCTCGAAGAACTTCGGCATCTACAGCGAGCGTACCGGGGCGCTGATCGCGGTGGCCAAGAACACCGAGCAGATGGAGAACGTGCGCTCGCAGATGGCCATCGTGGCCCGCGAGAACTACTCCAATCCGCCCTCCCACGGCGGTGCGGTTGTCACCGAGATTCTCGAGTCTGCGGAGCTCGCCGCCGTCTGGCGCGAGGAGCTCACCGAGATGCGCAACCGTATCAACGGCCTGCGTCAGGACTTCGTCGCCGCGCTCAAGCCTTACGGCCTCGACGCCAAGTACGCCTGCATCGCCGAGCAGCGCGGCATGTTCTCCTACACCGGCCTGACCCCCACCCAGGTCGACCGCCTGCGCGACGAGTTCGGCATCTACATGGTGCGCTCCGGGCGTGCCAACGTGGCCGGCTTCTCCACCGAGAACCTCGACTACCTGGCCAAGGCGATCGCCGCGGTCAACTGAGTCAGCCCCTCGCCACCGCTCCATCCAGCGCCCGGGTTCTCCCCGGGCGCTTTGCCGTGTGGCCCCTGCGTTGACGGCACCACTTGACCATTCAGTCAGGCAGAGCGACACTGCCGTCAGCCTTGTATACAAATTGAACAACCCGTGAGGCACCATCATGGCCACCACCGCTGTGCACTACCCCTGGTACAAGAAGGAGGACACCGACGCCTTCTTCGCACTGTTCCAGAACAACATCGCCAACTTCGTGATCATCGCCCTGACCATGCTCGGCATGGGCTTTCCTGCCAGCATCGTGTTCGGCCAGGTCCTGCCCGGCGCCGCGGTGGCGGTGATGGTGGGCAACTTCTATTACGCCTGGAGCGCGGCACGCCTAGCGCGCAAGGAGAACCGCGCCGATGTCACCGCGCTCTCCTACGGCATCTCCACGCCGGTGATGTTCGTATTCCTGTTCGGCGTGCTGCTGCCCGCCATACAGCTCACCGGCGACGCCGACTTGGCCTGGAAGATCGCCGTGGCGGCCTGCTTCATCAGCGGCGCCATCGAGGCGCTGGTCAGCCTGATCGGCCGCTGGGTGCAGCATCATCTGCCGCGGGCGGCCATGCTCGGCGCAGTGGCCGGCGTGGCGCTGACCTTCATCGCCGGCGAGATGCTGTTCAAGACCCTGGAGATCCCGGTGATAGGCCTGCTGGTGATGGCGATCATCATCGTCGGCCTGATCGGCCGGATCAGCATGCCGTTTCGGATTCCCACCTCGCTGTTCGCCATCGTCATCGGCACCGCGCTTGCCTACCTGATCGGCGCCACCGAAGACGGCCAGTTCAGCGACGCCTTCACGCATCTCGGCTTCTACCCGCTGCTGCCGACCCTGGCCTGGTTCGAGGGCCTGGGGCTGCTGTTCACCAGCATGCTGGCGGTACTCACCGTGGTACTGCCGATCACCCTCTACAACGCCATCGAGACCATGAACAACGTCGAGGCCATGGAAGCCGCCGGCGACAAGTACGACGTCCGCGAGTGCCAGGCGGTGGACGGCGCCGGCACCATGATCGGCGCGCTGTTCGGCGGGGTCTTCCCGACCACGGTGTATATCGCCACCGTCGGCGCCAAGTGGATGGGCGCCGGCCGCGGCTACAGCATCCTCAATGGTGCGGTCTACGCCGTGGCCACCATGTTCGGCCTGATCGCCATGCTGGCGGCGATCATTCCGGTCTCGGTGGTGGCACCGATCCTGGTATTCGTCGGCATGTCGATGATTGCCACCGCCTTCCAGACCAACGACACCCGCTACTACCCGGCGGTGGCGCTGGCGATGCTGCCCTACTTCGCCAACTATGTGATGACCCGCTTCAACAACGCCGCTGGCGAAGTGGTCACCGATATCTCCACCGCCATCGTGGCACTGGGCCAGGGGGCGATGTTCACCGCCATCCTGCTCGGCGCCATGACCGTATCGGTGATCGACCAGCAGTTCCGGCGCGCCGCCGTGTTCGCGCTGTTCGCCGCCGGTTTCTCCTATATCGGCCTGATGCACGCCCCGCGCCTGGCCTTCAACGCCGCCCCGGACTTCGCCCTCGGCTACCTGGTCATGGCGCTGTTCTTCGGCTTCTACGCCCTACAGGGCGCACGGCGAGAACGCCCGCTACCGGCCGGCGACTGATACCTTGAAAGCAACGGGCCCCGTCCACTGGACGGGGCCCGTTGGCATTCAGACTGGGCGAGTGATCCGATAGAGCTGCCAGGCCAGCGCACCCGCCAGCAGGTTACCCAGCGCTGCCCCCATCGCCAGTCCCGTCAGGCCACCGGCCAGCATGCCCAGCCACAGGCAGGGCAGATAGCATATGAATAGCCGCGCGGCGGACATCAGCATGGCACGCAGCGGCCAACCCAGGGCATTGCCCGCCGACACCACGATCATGCACAGCCCGAGCAGCGCATAGCTGGGCAGCAGGAAGCGGATCAGCAGGGCCAGGTCGTCGCGAATTTCGGGATTGCCCGACAGCCCCTGTGCCACCCACGGCGCAGCCGCGGCCATGACGAGCCCCAGCAGCAGCTGCCAGGCCACTACTGCCTTGGCGGCAAGCCGCATCAGGCGACGTATCTGTGCCCAGTCGCCGGCGCCGTAGCAGCGCCCCAGCCAGGGCGGCAGCGACATGGTCAGCGCCAGCACCAGCATCAGCGACAGGGTCTCGAGGCGACTCGCGAGCCCCCAGGCCGCCACCGCGGTTTCCCCCAGCTGCGAGACCACCGAGATCGCCAGCATCGCCGCCAGCGGCGGCATCAGTTGACTGACCATGGCGGGGCCGGCGATACCGGCGAACGGCAGCGCCGAACGGCGTGCCTCGAGCAGCAGACCGCTGCGCCCCAGCCAGTCGGCGCGGCGCAGTCGCGGCCATAGAATCAGCCCGCCACTGCCAAAGGCGATCACCGTGGCCCAGGCCGCACCGGGTAGCCCCAGGCCCGCCCAAGGGCCGAGGCCAAAGATCAGCAGGGGGTCGAGCAGCAGGTTGATCAGGCTGGTGATGACCATCAGCTTGCCCGGCAGTCGAGTATCCCCGTGGGCGCGACACAGGCTATAGCCGAAATAGAGCACCGCGCCGAGCCAGGCGGCCAGCAGCTGCGGGCCCCAGTAGTCGCGGATCAGCGCCAGGCTCTCGGGGCCGGCCCCGAGACGGCTGAAGATGGCCTGCTGAGCCAGCCAGAGGGCGATCGCCAGCAGGCCGATCACCAACCCGCCCAGGCCCAGCACCAGGCTACCCAGGCGCCTGGCGCGGCGCGCTTCCCCGGCACCTAGCGCGCGGGAGATCAGCGCGGCGATGGCGATGCCCAGGCCGACCTGGATGCCGATGATCAGGAACGTCAGCGGAAAGGTATAGGACTGGGCGGCCAGCGGCGCGGTGCCCAGGCGGGCGATAAAGGCGCTGTCGACCAGCTGAAAACCCAGCAGCGCCAGCACGCCGATGGCCATCGGCCAGGTCTGGCGCCAGAGTTGAACGGCGAGCGATGGTGAAGAAGAGGTGGCGGCGGACACGGGCACTCCAGTCGATCGGGGCGCCTAGTCTACTCGATCTCGCCAGCGGCTTGGCAGCCGACTTAGCTAACGATGCGCGGCTGGCCGCCGACCAGACCGGTCAGCAGCCGGGTAGTATCGGCGGCACTCATCGGCTTGAAGAAGTAGTAGCCCTGTACCAGGTCACACTTCATCTCGCGTACCAGCTCGAGCTGCTCCTCATTCTCTACGCCCTCGGCGATCACCTCGAGCCCCAGCCGATGACCGATGAACACCGCCGCGGCCATTATCGCGCGGTCGCTGGGATCCTTGGGCGCGTCGCGCACGAAACTGCGGTCGATCTTCAGCGAGGTGACCGGAAACAGCTTCAGGTAGCTGAGCGATGAGTAGCCGGTGCCAAAGTCGTCGATGGCGATCTTCATGCCGCGGTGATAGAGGCCGCGCAGGGTGTTGAGAATGTGCTCCTCGGCCTCGATCAGCACATTCTCGGTCAGCTCGATGCCGATATCCTGGGGCGTCAGGTCGAATTCGGCCATGCAGGCTTCGAGATGCTTGAAGGTGTTGGCCATGGCCAACTGCTTGCCGGAGAGATTGATATCGACCCGCGCACCGCCCAAGCCTCGTCGTTTCCATTCGGCCTGCTGACGGCAGGCCTCGCGGATCACCCACTCGCCGATGCGGTGAATCAGCTGCGAGCGCTCGGCAACCGGAATGAACTCCGCGGGTGAAATGGCCCCGCCCTCCTTGGGGAACCAGCGCAGCAGCGCTTCGAGGTTCTCGATCCGCCCACTCATGGCGCTGACCTGGGGTTGGTAGTGAAGCGCCAGCTCGTTGTCGGCCAACGCCAGCTGCAGCCGCTCCGCAAGGCGATGCTGGTGCAGCAGCTCATCGTGGATTTTCTGGTTGAAGAACCAGCAGCGGTTGGGCGCCGACAGCTTGGCGCGGTTCTTGGCGGCATCCGCGTTGTGAATCAGCTCGCGGGCATTGGCACCGTTATCCGGGAACAGGCTGACCCCCAGGCTGGCGGTGACATGCACTTCACGGCCATCGAGCAGGAAGGGCCGCGTGAAGCTGTCGAGCACCTTCTCCACCAGCTGTAGCACGTCGTTGCCTTCGCGCAGGTGCGGAAAGGCCAGCACGAACTCGTCGCTGCCGAATCGCGACAGCAGATCCGAGCCACGCTGACAGTAGCGCAGGCGCTTGGCCACCATCGACAGCAGCAGGTCGCCCTGCTCATAGCCCTTGGCATCGTTGATCTCGGCGAAGCGGTCAAGATCGACGAACAGCACTGCCAGATATTCGCCGTGGCGCTCTGCCGTGACGATGAACTCTTCCAGCTCGCGCTCGAAGGTATGTCGGTTGGGAAGCTGGGTCAGGGCATCGTAGCGGGTCACGTACTCGAGCTCGCGACGCGCTTCCTTCTGCTCGGAGAGATCGACATCGACGCAGAACATCAGTGGATCATCGCTGTGCTCGGCCAGCATCAGATGCTGGGAGAAGACGGCCACCGGCATGCCCGTCTTGCTCTTGAGCTCGATCTCGGCGGCCGGAATCTCGATGCCCTTTTCGATCCAGGCATGATGCGCAGCGACCATGTCGTCACGCATGAAGTCGGGGATGATCAGGTCTTCCAGCAGCTGCCCTTGCGCCTCTTCTGCGAGATAGCCGTAGAGCTTGGTACTCGCCGCGTTCCAGTAGATCACCCGTCGACGGCTGTCATAGCCCTGTACGGCCACCTTGGGTAGGCTCTCGAGCAGTGCACGAAAGCGCAGTTCGCTTTCATTGTGGCGCTGCTCGGCCAGCGCCAGAGCACTCAGCTCGCCATCGGATACCGCTTGGCCCAGGCCCGCGTGCGCTGTCGCGGCCTCAGCCACCATGGCTCTCGCCTCATGGTGATCGGCCAGGTATTGGCGACGCCACCCGAGCCACCAGCCACCGGCCATCGCCGCGGCCAGCCAAAGGCTCAGCGGCATCAGCAGCCAGACGCCGGATGCCGGACCGATCAGCAACAACACTGCCCCCAGCAACGCCAGTAGCAGCACCAGGCTCAGTAATAGGCTGCTGCGCGATCGTTGTCGCTTGTACAAGATGTGCTCCCCTGCAGCGCCACCCGAATCTCCCACGGGCGAGCGCACCAATTTCATGAGCCAATCTTACATGGATTCGCCTCCTGGCGCAGCGGGCAGCAACCCTGCAGACCCGTCCTCCATCAATGAGTTAGCCCATTACACACCGACTGACTGCCCTAATAGTAGCCACCTATGCGAGATATGACGAAATTTCTACATAGACCACGTTTTGTTGACATTATTTTTCATTTGTTTTCATTCTGTTTCGTGTAGTACCCAGTCCACGCCGAGTCATCCGGATTCGGCCTCGATTCAAAAAGGAAACGACCATGAAACAGGAAAGCCTTAAGCACGGTTACGACGTCACCAGCATGCCTTTCGACTTCGCGCGCAGCTACTGGCAGCCCGAAGTGCACAGCGAGCTGGCCGAGCAGCACTGGAGTGTTACCGACGTTCGCGCGCAGATCGACCTGCCGGCCTGGCAGGGCTATCTCGCCGACTTACCCCGCGACCCCTATGTCAACCAGCGCTGGAAGCGCATGGATTGGCTGATGCTCAACGATCGCGATGAAGTCGAAGTCATGGGCGACTGCCCGATGGCACAGGGCGGGATGTTCAATGATGCGGATAGCATGGCCGACGTGCTGCGCTACTACCCCAACCTGGAAAAGTCCTTCGTCGAACGCAGCGACGTCAAGGCGTTCGTCAAGGCGTGGGCCAAGCTGTGGGGGATCGGCGCCCGTGAACCGATCCTGATGCAGATCACCGGCATGCGCGGCAGCGAACCGCTGGATCCGCTGCAGGGTCAGGGCATCCACTCCGATGGCTGCAAGTACCTGAGCATCATGGTATTGAGCCGCGACAACGTCAGCGGGGCCAACAGCCTGCTGTTCGCCGACAAGGCCGGTACCCAGCCGCTCACCAAGCAGGTCCTGACACCGGGTGACGTGCTGCATATCCGCGACGACAAGCTGTTCCACGGCGCCGACGGCATGACCCAGGATGATCGTGACAAGCCCTATGAGCGCTTCATCATCATCATCAACAGCCGCTTCGTCGATGCCTTCCAGAACAAGATGCTGCGTCGTCACTTCCCGGATGCGGTGCTCAACGAAGGTCACTGACCGCTAACCCGTTAGCCACAAAGTCTCCCCGCGCTTAACCATCCCAAAGCCGGTGCACGCCTCGCGCGTGCACCGGCTTCTTGGTTGGCATCCCGGCGCAAGGCGCCGGGAGCGAAGGTGAATTACCGCGACTAACGGGGAGGAAATTACTGGCGGATGCCTTCGAAGGTGACGTAGAGCTCGAGCTCATGCATCGACTCGGGGAAGTCACTCATATCGATACCGTAGTCTTCCAGGGTCAGCATGGTCGAACCTTCGAAGCCGGCACGATAGGAGCCCCACGGGTCCTCGCCCTCACCCATCAGCGTCACCGGCATCTCGATCTCGCGGGTTTCGCCCTTGAGCGTGAGCTCGCCGGTCAACACGCCTTCACCGTCGTCACCCGGTTCGAAGCCGGTGGTAACGAAGCTCGCCTCGGGGTACTGGTCGGCGTCGAGGAAGTCGTCGCTGAGAATATGCCGATCGCGCTCTGCGTGGTTGGTATCAAGGCTGGTCACATCGACGTCGAGGGAAACGCTCGAGGCCTCGAGATCGTCCGGGTCATAGCTGAACTCACCGCTGAAATCGCGGAACGTGCCGAGGATGTAGGAGTAGCCGAGGTGGTTGATCTTGAACTGCACGAAGGCGTGCTGGCCTTCGATGTCGATCACATAGTCGTCGGCCTGGGCCTGGCTCAGCGGCACCAGGGCGGCGGCGCCGATGGCGGTCAGCAGTGCGGTCTTCTTCAACATTCCAATGTCTCCGTTGCGTCGTTGCCCGCTCACTTGGCGGGAAGCTTGGGTTGACCGGCCCGTGGGCGCAGCATGCGCACCAGGGTATCGCGCCGGTCGATGAAGTGATGCTTGAAGGCAGCCAGAACGTGCCCCGCGGCGAGGATCATCAGTGCCAGCGCGCTGTACCAGTGCACGTTGCCCGCCACGCTTGCCTGGTTGGGCAGGCCGTGCACGATCGCCGGTGCCTCGAACCAACCGAACACGCTGATGCCGCGGCCGTTGGCGGTAGAGATCATGTAGCCACTGATCAGCACCACCAGCAGCAGCACATAGAGCAGGATGTGCCCGGCGTGGGCCGCCATGCGCTCGAGGCGATGGCCCTGGGCATGCGGCGTAGGCTGGGTGAAACGCCAGGCGACTCGCAGCAGCGTTGCCAGCAGCAGCAGCACGCCTAGCGAGCGATGCCACCAAGGGCCCAGGTTATACCAGTCATCAAAATAGCTGAGCCCAGTCATCCACCAGCCCAGGGCGAACAGGCCAATGATGACTGCGGCACTTAGCCAGTGCAGCAGGATGGCCACCAGGCCCCAGCCTTGCGTGGTGTTGCGCCACATAGTTACGTTCCCATGTAATAAACCGGATATTCCTCACGCTAGCCTAGTGGCTTTCCCGCAGTGGCGCAGCGCCAGCGCGGGAAATGCATCGTTCACGTTATAGAAACGGTCGCCTCAGCGGGCTTGCAGCTGCTCCAGCAGCAGCGTCGCGGTGGGGGCGCTCGAGGCGGGATTCTGACCGGTGACCAGCAGGCCGTCATTGACCTGATAGGGGGCAAAATCATCCTCGCTGCGCTGGTAGTCGCCGCCCAACCGCTTGAGCTCGTCCTCGAGCAGGTGCGGCACCACCTCGCTCAGGCCGACGGCATCCTCCTCGCTGTTGGCAAATCCCGTGACCCGCTTGCCCTTGACCAGCGGCTCGCCATTGGCGGCCTTGGCCTTGAGCAGCGCCGTGGGCGCGTGGCATACCGCGCCTACCGGCTTGTCGGCGGCGACGAACGCCTCGATCAACTTCAGCGAATCGGCGTTGTCGGTCAGATCCCACAGCGGGCCATGGCCGCCGGGGTAGAAGATGGCGTCGTAGTCGGTGGCGCTGACCGCATCCAGGCGCAGGGTGCTGGCCAGCTGGGCCTTGGCGTCGTGGTCCGACTCGAAGCGGCGGGTCTCCGCGGTCAGGGCGTCCTCCTGGGTGGAGTTGGGATCTACCGGCGGCTGGCCGCCCTTGGGCGAGGCCAGGGTGACCTCGGCACCGGCGTCCTTGAAGACATAGTAGGGAGCGGCAAACTCCTCGAGCCAGAAGCCGGTCTTGTGACCGGTGTCACCCATGGCATCGTGCGAGGTCAGAACCATCAGAATCTTCATCGTTTCCCTCCTGGAACGGATGTGAACGTGCAAGGTAGATGGCGCCGCACCCACAAGGTTCAACCCCCGGGCCGCTAATCACTCCGCGTATCATGCCGCCTACCATCAGCTTGCTTGCAGCAGCGCCTGGGTCTGCCAGGCGATCATCCGCGCCTCGTCGGTGGCGATTACCCACAGCCCGATACCGCTCCCCGCGCCGGCGATCGAGGTGGCATGTACTCGGTTAGCCGAGGCATCGAGACGCGCTCCAAGCCAGCGGCAGTCGTCGACGATGGCGGCACGCACCGGACTAGCGCGTTCACCGATCCCGGCGGTGAACACCAGGTGGTCGAGCCCACCAAGCGCCGCCGCCAGGCTGCCGATCTCACGTACGATGCGATACACGAACAGCTCGACGGCGAGCTGTGCGGCAGGCTCGCTACTGGCCAGCAGCTGGCGCATATCGGCGCTGATGCCGGAGACACCCAGCAGCCCGGCTTCGCGGTAGAGCAGTCGCTCCACCTCGCCGGCGCTCATGCCGCACTGCTGAATCAAGTGCAGCACCAGGCCTGGGTCGAGACTGCCGCTACGGGTGCCCATCATCAGCCCATCCAGCGCGGTAAACCCCATGCTCGAGGCCACGCTTCGCCCTCGGGCGACAGCACATAGGCTCGCCCCGCTGCCGAGGTGAGCGATGACCACCCGATCCCCGGGCTGTCCGCCGAGCTCCTCGCTGAGCCGGCGGCTGACATAGTCATAGCTGAGTCCGTGGAAGCCGTAGCGGCGCATACCCTCGTCGTGGAACCGCTGCGGCAGCGCAAAGCGCTGGGCCAGCGCCGGCTGCCCGGCGTGAAAAGCGGTATCGAAGCAGGCGACTTGCACCAGGTCGGGACAGCGCTCGGCCAGCGCGCTCACCGGCGCCAGGCAGTAGGGTTGATGCAGCGGCGCCAGTGGCGACAGCGCCTCGAGTGCCGCCAGGGTCCGTGCATCGATGCGGGTCGCCTCACGGTAGTCCACGCCACCGTGCACGATACGGTGCCCCACCGCGGCAAGGCGCTGCCAGCCCACCTCCGCCTCCAGCCAGTCGAGCAGATAGGCCAGGGCCGCTTGCTGCTGGCCGTCATCATCGCCGCCGTCTAGTCTCAGCGCATGCTCCTGGCGCGACCGCCCGGGTCCGGCATCGAGCTGCCAGCGCGGCGCGGCGCCAAGCCCGCTGATCTGCCCGCTCAGCGCGCAGGGCATTGACTCAGGCGCGCTCGCGGCGGCCGCATCGAAGAGCGCGAACTTGAGGCTCGACGAGCCGCTGTTGAGTACCAGCACCAGACTCATGTCGGCTCCGCCTGGCGCTGATGGCGCGCCACCAGCAGTGCCAGGGCACAGGAAGCGAGCCGGGTGATGGCATCGTCGGCGCGGCTGGTCAGCACGATGGGCACCTGGGCGCCCATCACCAGGCCGGCACCGCTGGCATCGGCCAGGTGGGTCAGCTGCTTCATCAGCATGTTGGCGGCCTCCAGGTCGGGGGCTACCAGGATATCGGCACGCCCGGCCACCGCCGAGTCGATGCCCTTGGTCCTGGCGGCGTCTTCCGAGATGGCGTTGTCGAAGGCCAGCGGCCCGTCGAGCTGCCCGCCGCTGATCTGCCCACGCTCGGCCATCTTGCACAGCGCCGCGGCATCCAGGGTCGAAGCCAGGCGTGGATTGATCGTCTCCACCGCCGACAGCAACGCGACCTTGGGCAGCTCGATACCCACCGCGCGGGCCAGCTCGATGGCGTTCTGCACGATGTCGCGCTTGACCTCGAGCCCCGGGGCGATATTGATCGCCGCGTCGGTGATGAACAGCGGCCGCGGATAGGTGGGCACGTCGAAGGCCATCACATGGCTCAGCCGCCGCCCTGTGCGCAGGCCCGAATGGCGCGAGACCACCGCCTGCAGCAGTTCATCGGTGTGCAGGGCGCCCTTCATCAGCGCATTGGCACGCCCATCTCGGACCAGCGCCACGCCCTGCTCGGCGGCGGCGTGGCTGTGCGGGGTGGCAATCAGCTCGAAGCCATCGATATCGACCTCTGCCGCCTCGGCGGCGGCGCGGATGCGCGCTTCCGGGCCAACCAGCAGCGGGATGATGAAGCCCTTGCTGGCGGCCTCCCAGGCCCCCGTGATCGAGACCTCGTCGACCGGATGCACCACCGCCATGGTCAGCGGCTCGGTACGCTCGGCGGCATTCAATAGCTCGTGCAGATGGCCCCGCTCCGCCAGCCGCAGCTGCGGCATCATGGTGCGCCGCCTGCGTACCTTCTCGCGCGGCGCCACCACCTCGGCCTCGCCTTCGATGACACTCTCGCCCTTCTGGTTGGCGCAGCGGCAGTCGAAGGTGATACGCGACCGTCGCGCCTCCTTTTCGCGCACCTTGACGCTGACGGTGAGCACGTCACCCAGCCGCACCGGCGCCAGAAAGCGCAGCGACTGGCCGACATAAATAGTGCCAGGCCCCGGCAGCTCGGTACCCAGTACGGTGGAGATCAGCGCCCCGCCCCACATGCCGTGGGCGATCACCTCCTGGAAACGCGAGCTCTTGGCATAGTCTTCATCGACGTGGGCAGGATTGATGTCGCCGGACATGATGGCGAACAGCTTGATGTCCTCGAGGGTCAGGCGCTTGTGGATGGAGGCGCTATCGCCGACCTGAATCTCGTCGAAGGTGCGATTCTCGATATCGTCGTCGCGGGGTGTTTGCGCGTCGCTCATGGTCATGCCCTGATGTGGTGGCCGGCGTCGACGTAAAGGGTAGTGCCGGTCTGCGCGGCGCCGGCCGCAGACGCAAGGTAGACCACCGACTGACCGACGTCATCGACGCTGGCCAGGCGCCGCAGCGGTGAGCGTGTCTCGCCGTCGTGGACGAGGGCATCGAAATCCTTGAGGCCGGACGCGGCACGGGTACGGATCGCCCCCGGCGACACCGCGTTCACACGAATCCCGGCCGGCCCCAGCTCGGCGGCCAGGTAGCGGGTCGCCGACTCCAGCGCGGCCTTCACCGGCCCCATCAGGTTGTAGTTGTCGACCACCTTGTCGGCGCCGTAGTAGGACATGCAGATCAGGCTGCCGCCGTCGCGCATCAGCGGCTCTGCCAACCGCGCCATGCGGATGAAGGAGTGGCATGAGAGGTCCATGGCCAGCGCAAAGCCGTCGCGGGAGCAGTCCACCACGCGGCCGTGCAGATCTTCCAGCGGCGCATAGGCGATCGAGTGCACCACGAAATCGAGCCGCCCCCAGCGCTCGGCGGCGCGCCTGAACAGCGCCTCCAGTTGGGCATCGTCCTGAACGTCGCAGCAGCGGAGCTCGGGCTCGCCCAGTTCCGCGGCCAGGGGAGCGACGAAGCGCTCCGCCTTGGGCGAGGCGTAGCTGACGATCTGCTCGGCACCCGCCGCATGGCAGGCCAGCGCACAGCCATAGGCAATACTGTCGCGGTTGGCCAGGCCGGTGACGATACCGACCTTGCCCTTCAGGGAAAACGCGTGGCCCATCTCGACCCTCTCCTTGTCAGTGGCAATCCAGTAGCAGCAGGCGAAGTACATTAGCCGCCGCACTGCAGCATAGCCTAGCGTAAGGCATCCCGCTCTGCCCGTTGATGGCCACGGGTGCCAGCGCTTGCCGACTGCCCTATGCTGCACTCAGCTCGTTTCCATGCACCGACCAGGATTCCCATGCCGACTCTCCCCCCCTTCCCCGCCGTTGAGGTTGCGCGACTGCCCGAGATCCACCTGCACGCCCAGGCCATCCAGCGCCTCCCGGCGCTGGTCGAGGGCTTGGGCCGCCGCATACTGCTGATCACCGGCCGCCGTGCGTTCACCGACTCACCGCAGTGGCCGGCACTGCTCGAGGCGCTAGAGGCGCGGGGCATCGAGTGGCAGCATGCGCGCATCGACGGCGAGCCCTCCCCGCAGCGCGTCGATACGCTGGTCGCCGAGTATCACCAGCGCGATATCGAGGTGGTGGTGGCCATCGGTGGCGGCAGCGCCCTCGACGCCGGCAAGGCCATCGCCGGGCTACTGCGTCGCGGCAACTCGGTCATGGATCACCTCGAGGGCGTGGGCCGTGGCCTGGCGTACCCGGGGCCGGCGGTGCCGATGATCGCGGTGCCGACCACCGCCGGTACCGGCAGCGAGGCGACCAAGAATGCCGTGCTCAGCGTGCAGGGCCGCGACGGCTTCAAGAAGTCGTTTCGCGACGCCCAGCTGGTGCCGCGCATCGCCCTGGTCGACCCCGCACTGCTGGTCGGCTGCCCCAAGCCGCAGCTGGCCGCCAATGCCATGGACGCCCTGACCCAGCTGCTGGAGTCCTATGTCTCGCTGAAGGCCAGCGCCTTCACCGATGCCCTGGCCTGGGCCGGCATGGAGGCCTTCCAACAGGGATTCTGGGACGCCTGGCAGGCCGAACCTGGACAGTTCAACGACGGCTATTCGCGGCTCGCCTACGCCTCGCTGAGTTCCGGCATTACCCTGGCCCAGGCCGGGCTGGGTGCGGTACACGGGCTCGCCTCGCCGCTTGGCGCCTTCTTCCCGATGCCCCACGGCGCGGTATGCGGCACCCTGCTGGCCGAGGCCACCGCGGCCAATCTCGCCGCCCTCGAGCAGCACGCCCCCACCTCCCCGGCACTCAGCAAGTACGCCCGCGTCGGACGCCTGCTGAGCGCTGACCCCGAGCTGGATGATGACGCGTCCCGCCTGGCGCTGGTCGCCACGCTACGCGACTGGAGCGAGCGCTTGAACATGCCGCGGCTCGGCGATTTTGGCATGCACGCCGAGGATATTCCGCGGGTGGTGGCCAATGCCCGCGGCGGCAGCATGCAGACCAACCCGCTGGTGCTCAGCGATGCCGCGCTGACAGCACTGCTCAACGAACGGCTGTAGCGCTCAGAGGGTACCGCCTATCTCGATATGGAAGCCCAGGTCGATCACCCGCTGGGTGATCGGCGTACCCTGGATGCGCGCCAGCAGCTCGCGGGCGGCGGTCTCGCCGATCGCTTCGCGGGGGGTGAGCACGCTGGCCAGGCGCGGCGCCATGACCTGGCCGACGTCGTGGCCGTGAAACCCGGCGATGGCGACTCGCTCGGGCACCGCCACGCCGCGCCGCAGACACTCGAAGTAGGCCCCCACCGCGACGTCGTCGTTGGTACAGAACAGTGCGTCGGTATCAGGGTGCTCGGCCAGTAGCTCGGCCATCTGCGCCGCCCCGACGCTGTAGGAGGAGCGCATCGAGGTATACAGCGTCAGCGGCGTCAGGCCGTGCTCATTCATCGCCTGGCTATAGCCCTGCTCGCGCTGGCGGGTACGCTCGTCGAGGCGCACCGCCAGGTAGACGATATGCCGGCGACCGCGACGAATCATCTCGCTGACCATGACATGGGCAGCGGCCACGTTGTCGTAGCCCACCGCCTGGTGAAACGGCGCCAGGTGGGTGTCCATGATCTCGACGCTGGGGATCCCGGCGGTCTCGAGCATGCGGCAGGTGCGTGGCGTGTGCAGGCTATCGGAGAGGATCACCCCGTCGACATTGTAGGAGAGCAGCGAGGCCAGGCTGCGCTCCTCGAGCTCCGGGCTGTAACCGTAGTGGGAGAGCATCAGGTGATAACCGGCCGGCTCGGTGGCCACCTCGATGCCCTTGATCACGTCGGCGAAGACCTGGTTGGTCAGCGACGGTACCATCACGCCGATGGCGCGGCTGGTCGCCTTGGAGAGGATGTCCGGCGCGCGGTTGGGAATGTAGCCAAGCTCCTCGGCGACCGAGAAGATGCGCTCGCGAAGCCCCTCGGAGACCGTCTGCGGGTCACGCAAACAGCGGCTGACGGTCATCTTGGTCGCCCCGACGCGGTCGGCAATATCCTGGAGTGTTGGTCGTTTTTTCTTCACGGAGCCCTGAGCGTCAGCGGTGAGTGGCAAAAATAGTCACTCACCTTAGCCAATGTGCAGGCAGAAATCATGCCCTGCGCGGCGTGCTCACCAGCCACGCCGCGGCGCGTTCGATGATCGACTCAGGCGGCTCGCTAGCCGCCACGCTGAGAGCTTCTTCCGGTACCGGCGGCTCGAGGTCGGCCAACTGGCTGTCAAGCATGCCATCCCCCTTGAAGAAGTGTCCTTCACGCCCGGTGAGACGTTTGCGCAGCAGCGCCCGGCTCCCTTGCAGGTATACAATCGCCAACTTAGGGTCACCGCTGCGCAGGATATCCCGATAGCGTTGCTTTAACGCCGAACACCCCACGACCACCGAGCGATCGGCGCGGCGATAATCGGCAAACACATCCGCAAGAGTCATCAACCAACCGCGACGATCATCGTCATCAAGTGGCATGCCGCGCGCCATCTTGGCAATATTGGCCGCCGAGTGATGATCATCACCGTCGATGAAATCAGCATCCAGACGCTCGGCCAGCAAGCGTCCGATGTGGGACTTTCCCGAACCCGAAACCCCCATGACCAGAATGCGGTACGACGTCATTACAGTACGTTCCTGTTTCAGTTACCGCCCACGGCGGTGAGGTTGGGCAGCCAGGTCACCAGGCCGGGGAAGGCGATCAGGATCACCGCCATGATCAGCAGGGTGGCGTAGTAAGGCAGCATCGCCTTCACCAGCTGCTCCATGGTCACCTTGCCCACCCCGCAGCCGACGTACAGGCAGGTGCCCACCGGCGGGGTCAGCAGGCCGATGCCGAGAATGAACGCCATCAAGACGCCGAAGTAGACCGGGTCGATGCCCACCGAGGTGACGATCGGCGTCAGCATCGGCGCCATGATCACCATCGCCGGGGTCAGGTCCATCACGAAGCCCACCAGCAGCAGCAGGCCGGCGACGATCAGCAGCAGCAGGAACGGGTCCTGAGTGATCGACTGCACCTGCATGACCAGCGTCTGCGGCACCATGTTGATGGTCAGGAACCAGGCAATCACCGTGGCGAAGGCCAGCAGCAGCAGCACCATGCCGGTCAGCCGCGCGGTGCGGATCAGCATGCCCCACAGCTCGCGGACGTGGAACTCGCGGTAGACCACCAGCGAGATGACCAGCGAGTAGAGCAGCGCCACCACGGCCGCCTCGGTGGCGGTAAAGATGCCGCCGATGATGCCGCCGATCACGATCACCGGCAGCACCAGGGCCAGCCAGGCGGCCTTGAACGCCTGCCACAGCGGTCCGAGGCGGAACTTGCGGGTCTGCCCAGCGCCGCCGAAGCTGGCCATGATGAAGGTGGTGACCATCAGCCCGAAGCCGATCATCACCCCGGGCACGATGCCGGCAATGAACAGCCGGCTGATCGAGGTCTCGGTGACGATGCCGTAGAGGATCAGCGGGATCGACGGCGGGATGATGATGCCGATCACCGAGGAGACGGTGTTGATCGCGGTGGCCTGGGGCGCCGAGTAGCCCTGCTGCTTCATCGACGGGATCATCATCGAGCCGGTGGCGGCGGTGTCGGCCACCGCCGAGCCGCTGATGCCGCCGAAGAACATCGAGCCGGTGATCGCCACCTGGCCAAGCCCGCCGCGCACGAAGCCGACCAGGGTGCCGGCCAGCTCCATCAGTCGCCGGGCGATGCCGCCGGCGCTCATCACCTCGCCGACCAGAATGAAGAACGGGATCGCCAGCAGCGGGAAGTTGTTGACCCCGCGCACCGACTGTTCGATGAGGATCGACAGTGGGATATCCGAGATCACCGCCATGACCACCGCGGCGATCCCCAGGCCGAAGGCGATCGGCAGCCCCAGCGCCAGGGAGGCAAACAGGATGCCGAGAAAGATCCAGAGCATGACAGAGGCCTCCTAGCGGGCGCCGAGCATCAGTTGGCCGGCGCGCCAGGCGCGCCAGATCGCCACAGCGGCGATGAAGGCGGCGCACAGCACCAGCGAGATATTGATCAGGTTCCAGGGCACGCCGAGGATCGCGGTGCGCCCGGTGGAGCGGGACAGCACGAAGTAACCGCCGGCCATGATCACGAACATCAGGGCGGTGATCAGCAGGTGCTGGAGCAGGTAGAGACCGTAGGCGGCGCGCTGCGGGAGCTTGCGCAGCAGCAGGTCGACGGCGATATGCTCGAAGCGTGAGAAGGCCGCGGCGGCGCCGACGAAGATCAGCCAGATGAACAGCATGCGCGCCAGTTCATCGGCCCACGGCAGCGAATGGTTGAGCAGCGAACGGCCGATGACGTTGGCCGATACCGAGACGATCAGCGCCACCAACAGGGCGGCAATCAGGTGCTCCATGCCGACGGTCAGCCAGCGGAAGACTGCCGGGCCGCGGCGCTGCTGGGTGTCGATCTCCAGCGGCTTGCGGCGCGGATCGTCGAGGAACTCGGACGGGTCCGGGGGCGGTGAGTGGGGGGTATCCATAGGCGCTCCAAAAGAGGGTGTCTACAAAAGGGCTGCACTCGACAATACGTCGTTAAAACTTGACTCAATATGCTCATTTACACCCCGTAAACTCCGCAATTTCGTCAATTTTTGCCTCGTCTTGCCTTCGTTCGCCTGTTTTGTAAACACCCTCAAAGGCAGACAGACGCAACGCGGGCCAATCAGCGGCCCGCGTCTCTCTTGGTCCTGCGTTATCAGTCGTTCATGGTGTCTGCGACGATCTGCTGGATCTCGGCGACCAGGTCTTCACCGATGCGCGGCGCCCACTCCTCGTAGACCGGCTGCACGGCGTCCTGGAAGGCGGCGATCTGGTCGTCGTCGAGGCGGGTGATCTGCATACCGCGCTCCTCGAGCTGATCGCGGGACCAGTCGTCATACTCGGTGGCCAGTTGGATCTCGTACTCGGCGGCCTGCAGAGCAGCCTCCTGGATCAACTCCTGGTACTCGGCATCGAGGCGATCCCAGGTACGTTCGGAGATCATCTTGATGAACGGCGTATAGACGTGGCGGGTCTCGGAGCCGTAGTCCTGCACTTCGTGGAAGTTGGAGGTGAGGATGGTGCTCCAGGGGTTCTCCTGGCCGTCGACCACGCCCTGCTCCATGGCCGAGAACAGCTCGCCGAAGGCCATCGGCGTGGGGTTGGCGCCGAGCGCTTCCCAGATCGCCAGGTGCACCGGGTTCTCCATGGTGCGCACCGACAGGCCGCGCACGTCGAGACCGGCCACGTCTTCCGGAGAGGCCACTTCGCGGGCGCTGTTGGAGAGCTGACGGAAGCCGTTTTCCGAGAACGCCAGGGCCTTGATCCCGGTGCCCTCGAAGCCATCCAGCATCGACTGGGCGACCTCGCTGTTGAGTACCGCGATGGCCGCCTCGCGGGTCGGCAGCAGGAACGGCAGGTCGAATACCGCCAGCTCCTCGACGTAAGTGGTGGCCGGCGAGCTGGACGGGTAGGTCATGTCCAGCGAGCCGGTCTGCAGCATCTCCATCATCTGCACGTCGTCGCCGAGCTGACTGTTGGGGAAGATATTGACGCTGATGCGCCCTTCGCTGCGCTGATCGAGAATATCGGCGAAGTATTGGCTCGAGAGGTATTGTGGCGAGGTTTCGGCCAGGCCAATACCCATGCGCAGGGTAACGCTGCCGTGATCACCGACCGTATCACCGTCGATGGCGGGCGGATCGGAAAGCTCGGGCGACTGAGCATGGGCGATACTGATCGACAGCGTGGCCGCGCCGGCCAGCGTGAGCGTAGTACGCAAGATAGGGGTCATGGCGTGAGTCTCCACTGTGTGATGCTTTGTTGTAATGGTCGGTTGATGGCATACCGCAGTACTACCAACAAATGACCAGGAATCGGCGTTACGTCAAACCTGAAACAAGCGAATTCGACCGTTAGCAGCATTGGGCAGAATGGCGATTCAGCAGCTCCAGGAAAGCTACTCGGCAGCTGGTGCTCAGCAATAATGTTACCGGTAACTCGCCCCAATCAAGCTAGCTCTCTGGCTCACTGGCTGTCAATCAGCAATGCGTCGCCACCGCATAGACCTTAGTTGCATTACCATCTTGCGTGGAGCATCGTCGCCCGATGGACAGTATGCAGATCGGCTACGCTAACCTGAGCGACGCAATGCCCATTCATGAGGAACTCACATGACCGACCGCTACGCCTACCCACATCGACTGCTCCATTGGGGCGTTGCCGCGGTACTGCTATTTTCGCTGGCCAGTGGCCTGACGCTGGGGTTCCTCGGCTTCGAGGGTGCCATGGAACGCCTCGGGCGCGCCGGCACCGACACCCTCTATACCCTGCACAAGACCGCCGGGGTGATGATGCTGGGCCTGATGACGGCAAGATTGATCACCCGGCTGATCTTCGTGGTGCCGCTGCATGACCCGCCGCTGCCGCCGTTCCAGCACCTGCTCAGCACTGCCGTGCATCATCTGCTGTATCTGGCACTGCTGGCGATGCCGGTGCTGGGCTGGCTGGCCACCGCGACCGGCGGCTTCCCGGTGCAGTTCTTCCAGTTCAACCTGCCCGGCCTGGTCGGCGAGAACGAGGCGCTGTCGCAGCGCCTGTTCGTCTGGCACGGCTGGCTCGGCTGGGTCATTCTCGGTCTGGTGATCCTCCACGTCAGCGGCGCGCTCTACCACTGGCTGATCCGCCAGGACGGCGTGATGAAACGCATGAGCCTGTTCTGAGGGCACAGCGGGAACTGTCTCGGTATTGACGCGGTCTTTAGCGGGCCGCTGCCGCCAGGAGTCTTCGATGCCGTCTCGACGTACCACTTTTTGCGTAGCCCTCCTCGCGGCGGCCCTGCTGATGCCACTGGCGGCGCTGGCCGAGACCTGCCCCGCGCCGGGCGAGTGGCGGCTCGACGATGGCCGCCACGCCTCCAATGCCACCATGATGCGCGAACTGGCCAGCCACGAGGTGGTGCTGCTCGGCGAACAGCATGATCGCCTCGCCCACCATCGCTGGCAGCTGCATACCCTGTCGGGGCTGCATGGCCACCGCGACGACCTGCTGATCGGGCTGGAGATGCTGCCGCGAGAGGCTCAGCCAGCGCTCGATGCCTGGGTCGCCGGCGAACTCGATGAGGCCCAGTTCCTCGCACAGAGCGGCTGGCATGAGCACTGGGGCCATGACCCGGCACTCTACCTGCCGATCCTGCACTTCGCGCGCATGCAGCAGATTCCGCTGGTGGCCTTGAACATTCTCCCGGCACTACGCCAGCGCCTGGCCAGCGACGGCTGGGACAGCGTCCCCGCCGAGCAGCGCCATGACCTCACGCCACCCGCCGCACCGGCCGAGGCGTATCGCGAGCGGCTCGAAGCGGTATTCGCCCACCACCCGGGGGGCGACGAATCGGGCCATGGCGTCGAGCGCTTCATCGCCGCGCAACTGGCCTGGGACCGAGCCATGGCCGAGGGCATTCACGAGGCTCTCGCCGATCACGCCAGCGCGGCCAGCGGTACTCCCCTGCTGGTGGCGCTGATCGGCCAGGGGCACCTGACCTACGGCCACGGCGTGCCCCATCAGCTGGCCGATCTCGGCGTAGCCGCGCAGCAGACCCTGCTGCCCTGGCAGCCAGACGGTCAGTGCCAGCCCCCGGCGGGCCTGGCCGACGCCCTGTATGCACTGGCTGACGAAGAGGGCTTCGAACCGGCGGCCCCGGCGCGCCTCGGGGTGATGATCGACAGCCACGCCGACGGCGTATTGATCCAGGCCGTGGGCGACGACTCGATCGCCGAGCGCGCCGGGCTTGTCAGCGGCGACGTGATCGTCGAGGCCGCCGGCCGCCCCGTTGCCAGTCCCGGCGAGCTGATCGCGGTGGTCCGCGATCAGCCGCCGGGCACCCTGCTGCCGCTGGGCATCTCGCGCCAGGGCGACCGCGAGGAAGTGCTGGCGCGCTTCCCGCCGCGGCACTGAGCCCATGCCGCACCACCGGTTCCAAGCCCACTGGTGTGTCGCCCTGCTGGGAGGCCTGGGCGTGCTAGGCAGTCTCGGCGCTAACGCTGAAGAACTGCCACACAAGAGCATGCGGCTGTGGCTCGACCCTGCCAGCGCGAGCCTGCGCGGCGAACTCGAGCTCAGCCCGGCCCCCGCGTCCGGGGAGATCGCGCTGCTTGCCGGGCTCGAACTCACCCTCGATGAGCATGACGGCCAGCGCCGCATCATTCATTGGCAGGGCCAACTTCCCCCCGCAGTACAGCAGCGCGGGCTGCGCCTGGAGGAGGCCGGCAGTTTTCTCCCCGCCAATGCTGGCTGGTATCCGTCACTGCTCGACGCGCCCTTCTCGCTGTCGCTGACGCTTGAACTGCCGCCGGAGCAGCGCGGCGTGGCCAGCGGCTCGCTGGTGAGCGACGACAGCGACGCCGATGCCACTCGCGAGCACTACCAGCATCCACGCAGCGACGGCATCGAGGTCGCTGCCGGCCCCTGGCAGCTGCGTGAGCAGAGCGTCGGCGACGTACGCCTGCGCACCCTGTTTCCCAGCGCCCTGGACGACGCCTTCGCCGATACCTACCTGCATCACGCTGCCAACCACCTGTCGCTGTTCGAGGCGCGCCTGGGCGACTACCCCTTCGCCAGCTTTACCATTGCCGCCACCCCGGCGCCGGTGGGCCTGGCCTTCCCGGGCTTTACGCTGCTCGGCGAGCGGGTCATCCCGCTCCCCTTCATCCCGCATACCTCGCTGGCCCATGAGCTGATGCACGCCTGGTGGGGCACCGGGGTGCGCCTCGAGCGTGGTGCCGGCAACTGGTCGGAAGCGCTGACCACCTACCTGGCCGACTATCACCTGGATGAGCTGCGCGGCGACGCCTACGACACCCGCAGCCGCTGGCTGACCGACCTCGCCGCCCTGCCCGCCGCAGGCGAACGTCCGCTGATCGCATTTCGCGGCGGTCGCGACCCCGCCGCACGGCTGATCGGCTATCAGCACGGCGCCATGGTGCTGCATATGCTGCGCCAGCGAATTGGCGACGACGCCTTCGACCGTGCCTTGCGCGAGCTGGCCGACACGCACATGTTCCACAGCGCCGGCTGGGACGATCTGCAGGCCGCCTTCGAGGCGGCCGCCGACACCTCACTGGATGACTTTTTCTCTGCCTGGCTGCATCAGCCGGGTCGCCCGCGCATCGTCCTCGAGGATGTTCAGCGCACACCGCAGGATGATCGCTGGCGCCTCGAGGTCACGCTGCGCCAAGAGGCCAACGGCGCCACCTGGCCGCTGAAGTTGCCACTTGTCATCGCCACCCGAGACGCCGAGGTACACCACAGCATCCGCCTGGAGGCGCCCCGCAAGCGGGTACGAATCGACCTCGACGAGCGCCCGCTGGCGCTGCAGATCGATCCGCACCTGGACGTGTTGCGTGAGCTCGATGCGCCGCCTGCCACCCTGCGCGCACTGCTGCTGGCAGGCGATGTCGAGGTGCTGGCGGCAAGCCCGGGCAGCGAGTCATTGGCCCTGCAGTTGCTGGGCCAGCGGCCGGAGGCGGCACACCAGCACGACGCGGCGGCGTTAACGCTGCTGGTGGGACTGAGTGACGATGTCGACGACTGGCTCGGCGACCGGGCCGTCAGCGTGCCGCCCGAGGTCGAGCAGCGCGGCGCAGCGCGCATGTGGCACCACCCCGAACGGCCGCTGGTGATACTCAGTGCCGATGCTCCCCGCGGCCTGGGCCAACTGGCCGCAGCGCTGCGCCACCAGGGGCAGCATAGCTACGTGATCCAGGACGCCGACGGCGCCACCCTCGACAGCGGACGCTGGCCCCGCGAGCGACACCTAGTCTGGCGGTTCGACGACTGAGTCCGAGGCGCAGGCCGCCAGCAGCTCATCGGCCAGCGCCAGGGCCGTGGCGTGCTCGATATACGGCAAGGCTACCCGCCCGTGGGCGAGGTGCAGATGCAGTGTGGCAAGCCCGCGACGGCGCTGGAACCAGCTCTGGCGCACGTCCACCGCGATCGCCTTGTGCAGCGCGAACACGTGAGTGCGCAGGCCGAACAGGCCGTGACGTACCCACAGGTAGTCGCCGCTGCGCGCCCAGCCCTGGCAGTACCAGCGTCGCCAGGCCCCCAGCACCACCAGCGCCAGCAGCGCGGCAGCTAGCAGCAGCCACTGCCAGCCGGGCAGCGTCACGTCCAGCAGCGCGCCACTGCCGGCCAGCAGCAGCCCGCCCAGCAAGACCCCTCGCAGCAGCAGCACTCGTCGATAGTGGCGTGAAACGCGGACCAGCTCGGCGGGCCAGCTCAGCCCCGGCCACAGGGTGGCCAGCAGGCGCCGCTGTTCGCCCCCGGTAATCCCCGGCACCAGGAAACGGCGCCCCTCATCGCCGGCACCACCGAACTGGTGACAAACCAGATAGCCGCAGCCAAGCAGGCGCCCGGGACCGGTTTCGACCCATTCGACCACCTGCAGGCGCGACAGGGTGAGACTCTGACGCTGGCGCTGCAGCAGGCCGCTGGTCTGGATCTGGCGTCCGCCGTGCTCGACCAGGCGATAGCCGAAGAAGCGCCACGCAGCGGCTATCACCGACAGCAGCAGCACAACGGCCAGCACCACCAGCAGGGCCAGGGCGGCGAGCAGCAGCGGCGCAGTCGGCAGCCAGTCACGCCATGCCAGAGACGGCGCGATATCGTGCAGCCAGCGCTCCAGGGGGCGGATCAGCGGCGACAGCATGGCCGCGGCGACCATCACCGAACGGCTGGTCAGGCCGTGCAGCAGCAGGCCCTTGGCGGTGAGTACATAGTGGGCAGGTGCTGCGGCTTGCGGGGTCAAGGCGTAGGGCGACAGGCGCTCGCTGAGCGCCTCGGCGATGGCCTGGCGAATCCCTGGCAGGGTTATCCGCGAGGCATCGCCGGCCAGCGGCACCACCTGCCACTCGACCACGCCGAACGGCCGCATATGCAGCGGCTGACGCGTGGCGATCTGCTGCACGTGGTGCGCCGCCAGCTTGTACTCGCGCTGCTCGAAGAGGCCGCTGTGGATCACCAGCACATCGTCCTCGAGCCGAAACCGGAAACGCCGGTAATAGCGCCAGGCAAGCAACAGCGCCAGGCACAGCACCCCGCCGCCGGCCAGCAGCAGCTCGCGCCAGCCGATGGCATCGAGCAGCGTCAGACCAGCACCGGCGCCAAGTAGCAGCGGCAGGTGCTGACGCCCCTGCTCGGCCGCCTGGGTCAGCAGTAGCGAGACCATCGCCCACGGCGATAGCCGCTGCCACTCGGCGAGCGGGTCGCTCACGCCGACGACTCGCCTGAAGCGCCGCTCAGGCGATCCAGCAGCTGCTGCTTGAGCAGCTCGGCCTGGGCCGCAGGCAGCCCCTCGATCAGCAGGTCGGCACCGCGCCCGCCGGCAGTGAAGCAGGCCAGTCGCACCAAGCCGAAACAGCGCTCCAGCGGATTACTGCGCGTCTCGATATGCTGCAGCCGCACCAGCGGCAGCGCCTGCAGGCGCCGCACCAACAGCCCGCGGCGCTGAACGATGTCATGCTCACGCAGCGCATAGCCGCGACGCCGCGCCTCGCACCACGCCAAGCCCACGCCCAGGGCAGCGCAGCCCGCAACGCCGGCCACCAGCCAGGCACGCCAGGCCAGCAGCGGCGAGTCGCCCAGCGGCATCCACGCCACCGCCAGCACCACCACCAGCCAGCCGGCCGCCTTGTGCAGTGCCAGGCAGGGTGCCAGATGCGGCGACAGCGGCTGCAGCGGCGACTCACCGAGCCCGCGCCACGACTCAGCGCCAGCTGGCGGATCAGAGTGAGTCATGTAACACCTCGGATGGGGAGGCGTGCCGCGCGTCGCGGGCCGCCTGAATGAGCAGATTACGCGGTGTCAATTGCCGCGCGCAGAAGGTGGCCAGCGTGACCGTATAGCCCGCCTCCTCGAGCATCAGCACGCGGTCGAGCACCAGCCACAGTTCCAGCGGTCGACGAAACAGCTGGCGTACCACCTCGAGTCGCTCGACCTCGGCCAGACGCTGCCAGCCGCGCGCTTCGAGATCGCCCCAGTCGACCCGCCCGGGCAGCACCAGGCCCTTGCGCTCGGCAGCCCAGGCGCAGAACTCGGCCAGGCTCGGCGGCATACGCCCGTAGGCCAGGCTGGGCACCGGCAGGTAGCTGTCAGTGCCGCGCAGTTCGCGCTGCAGCAGGTCGAAGGCCAGGCGCCAGGCGCCATTGCGGCGGCGCTGGCGGCGCACCTGCTGCGGGGCGGTCACGGTTTCCTGTACCGCCAGGGCCAGGGTGTCGCGCTCGAGGGCCAGCCCATGCCGTGCGGCCAGGGCTCGCCCGGTCGCCGACAGCGGTCGATAGCGCGCGGCGGCGGTGCGCTGGTAGCAGCATGGTGCCAGGGTTACCCCGGCCCCGCAGTCGGCAGCCAGCTCGAGCAGCCGCTCGTGCAGGTCGCCACAGGCGTGCAGTGCCACCACCTGGTTCGAGGCCGTCAGCCTGTCGCGCGCCGTGGCTGCCATCACGTCCTGTTCGAGCATGGTGACCGCGACTCCCTGGCGCGCGGCTAGCTGCTGCCCCTCTCGACACAGCGTCGGCTGCCACTCGAGGGCCGTCACCGGCTGCTGATGCAGACGACTCAAGGCGCGCGCCAGGTGCCCTTTGCCGGCACACCACTCCACCAGGCTGGCCTCAGGCTCGAGCGGCACATGGGGTGCAAAGGCCTCGATCTGCTGCCACTTGCGGCCCCCAACATGGGTAGCCCAGGCCGCCGGCAGCGTTGCGGTCGGTAATGCGGGCACCTTGCACAGCGCAGCAAGCTGAGCCAATGGCAGATACTCCGCCAACGGATGCCGCACCACGCCGTCAACCGAGGCATAGGGGTCGTCATCGCGTAGGCCTGCCAGGGTGCTGTCGTCGAGACTCATGGCGGCGTCGAACAGCGCGGCGTGTGACGTTGCCCATTCGGGCATGCGCTGATGAAACGGCGCCGGCCGCCATAGCGACTGCCACTCACCCAGCAACAGGCTCAGCCCGTCGAAGCGTTCACCATGGCTAATGCATGGATCCGATATCGACAATGATCTCTTGTCAGGCACTAGCATTACACCTCTTTCACCACCACCTCGCACCAATTCAGTAGGCGATCACTCACATGGAATGTCGCCAACATAGGACATTGGGCGACATCGTCTGGCGGCCTGCGTAATAGCTGCCATGCTTGCTATTGCGCACTGCAGCGCAAGACGCCGCGTTGTGCCCGCGCCGATCACATAACACTAACAACAGCAAGGGAGCGGGAGGGCCAGCCTACGGCGGGCCGCCCAAGGATGTGGTAATGCCAGTCAGCCTATCCACGCTACCGTCGGTGGCGAAGTTCACGCCTTGGGCCGAGTTCGATGACCCTACGCTGGAGTCGCGCTATCGCCGCTCCACGCTAGCCCGTGATGCCTGTCAGATGCAGCATGCCGCCCTGCTGGCAGCGGCACTGTTCCTGCTGTTCGGCTTCGCCGATCATGCTCAGGTAGGCACCGGCCGTGCCTTCGCCTGGCTGCTGCTGATGCGATTCACGGTGGCCGCGAGCTGCATCCTACTGGCGATTGCGCTGCGTCGCCAGCCACGCCTGGCGCATCGACGCCTGCCCATCAATCTGATCTGCCTGATCACCATCAGCGGGCTCTTGTTGACCATTCCGCTACGCTCGAATGCCTTCAGCACCCACCTGACATCGGTGCTCGTGGTCAGCATGGCACTCTATCTGCTGGTCCCCAACCGCTTGCCGTGGACGCTGGCGTGGAACGCCTACCTGATCGCTGGCTTTACCGCTGCGGTACTACTGTGGATGCCGGCACCGGTAGGCGTGCTGACCAGCAACCTGCTGCTGTTAGGCGTCGTCAACCTGGTCGGTGGCATCACCCAGCTGCGCCTCAATCGGCTGCAGCGTCTACAGTATCTGTCGCTGCAGGAGGAGCGCGACACCAATCGCCGGCTGCAGGCAGAAATCGAAGAGCGCTGCCAGCTCGAGCGTCAGCTGCGCCATAGCGCCAGTACCGATCACCTCACCGGGCTGTACAATCGTCGCCGCTTCTTCGAGCTGGCCGAACGCGAGCTGTGCCGTGCCTGTCGCAACGGCACACCGCTGGCACTGTTCATGATCGATATCGACCACTTCAAGAAGCTCAACGACAGCTACGGCCACCGTATCGGCGACCAGGCGCTGATCGCGGTGGCCAGTGGCTGCCAGGCAGCGCTGCGCGATACCGATATCATCGGCCGCTACGGCGGCGAGGAGTTTATCGTCGCGCTGCCCGATGCGACGCTGAACACTGCCATTACCATCGCCGAACGGTTGCGCCAGCAGGTCAACGACATCGCGCTGAGCATCGAACCGGCGCCGCCGACGCTATCGGTTACGCTGGGCATCAGCCTGCTGTACGCCGACGAAACGACGCTGGACGGTGCCCTGCAGCGCGCCGACCAGGCGCTCTACGCCGGCAAGGCCCGCGGCCGCAACCAGGTGGTAGTCGCCCCGCCGGGCACGCTGACTGCCGTAGAGGCCTGACCCCTGCAGCCAATTTCGCAACTCAGCGCCGCAATGGTATCGTCGCGGGTCACATCGACTTACCCGGAGGCGCCATGAGCGCGAAGATCTACTGCACCGCCAGCTTCAAGCCCAAGCCTGGCAAGGAAGAGGCACTTTTCAAGGCGCTTCAGGCACTCGAGCCGAACGCCCACCGTGAAGATGCCTGTCTGCTGTATACGGTTACCCGCCATATCGATAATCCGTTCGCGCAGGGTGCCAGCTACCCTATCGTCTTCCATGAAATCTGGGCCAACCGCGCCGCCTTCGAGGCACACTGCCAGCGCCGCGAGATTCGTGACTTCTTCGCCACTCACCTCGACGCCGAGGACGGCGATATCGAAGACGCCAATGTCTGCGTTTACAGCGATGAGCCGCTAGCCTACGACGCGCCCAAGCTTTGAAACCGGGTGCTTCCCGGCCAGCGACGTCATGACGCCTGCCCCCGACCCGCGCACTCTGCTGCGGCTGCTTGCCCTGCTGCGCCCCTATCGAGGCCGCCTGGCGCTGGCCGCGCTGACGCTGCTGATGGCTTCGGGCAGCGTACTGATGCTGGGGCAAGGGCTGCGGCTGGTGATCGACCAGGGCTTCATGGCGTCCGACGCCGCCAGCCTGAATCGTGTCCTGATGCTGCTGTTGGCGGTGGTCACGGTGCTGGCCGCCGCCTCGGCGCTGCGCTATTACCTGGTGACCTGGATCGGCGAGAGACTCGCTGCCGACCTTCGACGGCAAGTCTTTGACCATCTACTGACCCTGGAGCCCGGCTTCTTCGAGAGCGCCGAGCGCGGCGATCATGGCGCCGGCGAAATCACCTCGCGCTTGACCGCCGATACCAGCGTACTGCAGAGCCTGTTTGGGTCGTCGGTCTCGATGGCGCTGCGCAACGCGGTGATGCTGGTCGGTGCCGTGGTGCTGATGCTGATCACGCAACCCTGGCTGTCCGCGCTGGCGCTGCTCGGCATCCCTGCCACGCTGTTGCCGATCCTCTGGTTCGGTCGGCGGGTACGCCGCCTGTCGCGGTCGAGCCAGGACCGTGTCGCCGAACTGGGCCGCTACGCCGGCGAGGCGCTGGGCGGCATTCGTACCCTGCAGGCCTTCAATCACCAGGACGTGGACCGACACGCCTACGCGCAACGCGTCGAGGACGCCTTCGACACGGCGCTGGTGCGCACCCGTCAGCGGGCCTGGCTCACCGCCATCGCCATGCTGACGGTGTTTGCCGCCGTGGGGATCATGCTGTGGCAGGGCGGCCAGGCGGTACTGGCCGGCACCCTGAGTCCCGGTGAGCTCTCGGCGTTCCTGTTCTACGCCGTGCTGGCCGCCGGTGCCGTGGCAACGCTTGCGGAAGTCGCCGGTGACGTCCAGCGCGCGGCCGGCGCGGCCGAACGGCTGCTCGAGTTGCTGGATACCCAGCCCGCCATTCATTCGCCAGCTACCCCCACGCCGCTGCCCGATCCGCTGCGTGGCGATATCGGCTTGCATGGCGTGAGCTTCTGCTACCCGGGACGCGATATTCCCGCCCTGGATAACGTCACGCTGCAGATTGCCGCCGGCGAGCGAGTGGCACTGGTCGGCCCCTCGGGCGCCGGCAAGAGCACCCTGCTGGCCATGCTGCTGCGCTTCCACGACCCCGACAGCGGCTACCTGACGCTGGACGGGATCGACCTCGGCAGGCTGGACCTACAGGCCCTGCGCAGCCAGTTGGGCCTGGTTTCCCAGGAACCCGTGCTGTTCAGTGGCAGCGTGGCCGACAACCTGCGCTATGGACAGGCTAGTGCCTCCTATACGGCGCTACGCGAGGCTGCTCGCGATGCGAACGCACTGGCCTTCATCGAGGCGCTGCCGCAGGGGTTCGATACGCCGCTGGGGCCCGGCGGCGTACAGCTGTCCGGCGGCCAACGCCAGCGCCTGGCGATTGCCCGCGCGCTGCTCAAGAATCCCCGCGTGCTGTTATTGGACGAGGCCACCAGCGCCCTGGATGCCGAGAGCGAACGGCTGGTCCAACAGGCGCTGGACGCACTGATGGTGGGTCGCACCAGCCTGGTCATCGCCCATCGGCTGGCCACGGTGGTCTCCGCCGACCGCCTGCTGGTGATGAACGACGGACGGCTGCTGGCCGCCGGGCGTCATCACGAACTGCTCGCCAGCAGTCCGCTTTACCGCCAGCTGGCCGAGCTGCAGTTCGGCCGGTCGACGCCGGACGCGGACCAGCCAACGAGCGCCGATCGGCGGCGTTGAACCAAGGTCGCATTGTTTCCTTGGGCCGCGGCTACGACACTTCACGGGTCGACACAGGGCGCACAACCACAACAAGGCGTCTGGTCGAATCTGCGACTCAACAAGACAACAAGGTCCCTCCAGGGATCGGGGGTGCACGCCAGCTCACCCCAGGGGAGTACGCCAGCTTTTTTCTCCCCACATCATGCCACCCAGCATATCCCTCTTTCATGGTACCTGCGCCATAGCGGCACGGGTGCCTGTGCCTGTTTCTATCCCCCCAGACTGCGCATTGTGACTCGCTTGCTGTCGCTCCGGCAAGGCACAAACGGCTGAACGCCCGGCCGCTTTTTGGTGCACGACGAGCCCCATGGCGGCCTATGCTACTACCGATAGCACGCAGGAAAATCAGCATAGACATAAAAAATCGATTTTATGGCACATCCATTGCATCGCTCAGGGTGGCAACCGCTACACCATCCCATTCGCTGCCCAAGGGTGAACGCAATGTCGCTATCTCGTCGCAAGTTCCTGACTACCGCCGCCGTCTCCTCCACCGCCGGCATGATCATGGGTGCTCCAGCCATCGCCCGCGCCCAATCCTCCGAGACCGTCAACTGGCGAATGACCAACGCCTACGGCCCCGGCGCGCCCTTCTACACCGAGGGTCCCGGCAGTCCCACCGACATCATCAACAAGATCAATACCATGTCCGGCGGACGCTTCAATATCCAGCACTTCGCCGCCGGTGAGTTGATACCCGCCTTCGAGGGATTCGAAGCCGTGCAGGCCGGCACCATCGAGATGAATGCCGCCAACAGCTATTTCTGGTCGGGCACCACCTTCGCCGCCCAGTACTTCACTACCGTGCCCTTCGGCATGAGCTATATGGGCCACATGGCCTGGCTCTACCACGGCGGCGGCCTGGAGCTGTGGCAGGAGGTCTACGAGCCCTACGGCATGGTTGCCCTGCCGATGAACAACACCGGGGTACAGATGACCGGCTGGTTCCGCGAGCCGATCGAAGACGTCAGCCAGCTCAACGGGCTGCGCATGCGCATACCCGGACTCGCCGGCCAGGTCTATGCGGCGCTGGGGGTGGATGCCAGGGTGCTGCCGGGCGGTGAGATATTCCCCGCCCTGGAACGCGGCGTGATCGATGCCGCGGAGTTTGTCGGCCCCTATCAGGATCGCCGCCTGGGACTGCAGAACGCCGCCAAGTACTACCACACCACCGGCTGGCATGAACCCGCCACCACCGGCGAACTGCTGATCTCCAAGTCGCACTGGGACAGCCTGCCCGACGATCTGAAGATGATGGTGCGTACCGCCTGCCAGGCCGCCTGCATGGAGAGCCTGGCCTGGTCGGAAGCCGTCAACGGCGAGGCGCTGACCGACCTGGTGGAAAATCACGGCGTAACCGCCCAGGTCCTGCCGGAGCCGGTGGTCGCGGCGCTGCGCGAGGCGACCCTCGACACCCTGGAAACCGAGGCCAACGCCGACCCCATGGTGCGCAAGGTCCACGACAGCTACATGGCCTTCAAGGCCAACCATGATCGCTGGGCCAGCATCAGCGAAGGGCCTTGGCTCAAAGACATTCTGGGGGTGTAGCGTGCGCGCCGTGGAACGCTTGGTCCACGGGCTCGAGGCGGCGGTCCGGCTGTTCGGCTGGATCGCCGCCTGGACCTGCGTGGTACTGGTACTGCTGGTCGCCGGCGATGTCCTGATGCGCTACCTGTTCCGGATTGGCGCGATCTGGATTCAGGAGCTGCAGTGGCACTTGATCTCACCGATCGCGCTGTTCGGCATGTCCTATGCGCTTTACGCCGGTGAACAGGTGCGCGTGGATGTCTTCTATGAACGCTTTCCGGAAGGGCTGCAGCGTGTCATCGAAGTCATTGGCGGCCTGCTGCTGCTGGCGATAGGGCTCTACGCGGCCTGGCTGACGCTGCCCTGGATCAGCCAGTCGTGGGTGCGCAACGAGGCCTCCCCCAATCCCGGTGGACTGCCCTGGCGCTGGGCCCTCAAGTCCTTCATACCAATGGGTTTCCTTCTGCTTGCCATGCAGAGCCTGGCACATGTCCTGCGCCACGCCTTTGCCCTTCCGCCAAGAGGTGAATGACTGATGTCTCCTAACGAGTGGCTCGCGATCGGCATGATCGGGGCGTTCTTCGTGCTGCTGCTGATCGGCCTGCCGGTCGGCATCGCCATTGCCAGCACTGCGTTCTTCTTCGGTTTCATCGGCTTCGGGCCGGCACTCTTCAACCTACTGCCGTCGCGCATCTACGGCGTCGTCACCAACTACACCTTCATGGCCATACCGCTGTTCGTGTTCATGGGCGTGATGCTGGAGAAGTCCAAGCTCGCCGAGGAGCTGATCGACGTGGTGGGCCATCTGTTCGGCAGTATCTCGGGCGGCATGGGCGTGGCCATCATCGCAGTGGGAGTGCTGCTGGGTGCCGCCACCGGCATCGTCGGCGCCACCATCGTCACGCTGGGCCTGCTGACCCTGCCGACGCTGCTGAGGCGCGGCTACCCCAAGTCGCTGGCCACCGGCATGATCTGCGCCTCGGGCACCCTCGGCCAGATCATTCCACCGAGCCTGGTGCTGATCCTGCTGGCCGAGATCCTCGGTGAATCGGTGGGCACCATGTTTGCCGCCGCCATGGTGCCTGGACTGACCCTGGCGGCGGTCTACATCGTCGCCATTCTGGTCCTGGCCGCGCTGCGACCGGGCTTGATGCCGCCAATCTCCGCCGCTGAGCGTGCCGCCCTCTCACGCGGGCAGCTGCTCCGCAAGGTAGTGCTGGTGGTCGGCCCGCCGGTGGGCCTGGTGGTGGCGGTGCTCGGCTCGATCATCGGCGGCGTCGCCGCCCCCACCGAGGCAGCCGCCATGGGAGCACTGGGCGCACTGCTGTTCGTCGCTCTCTCCGGACGCCTCACCCTGGGCCTGCTCAAGGAGGTGGCCACCGCCACCCTGCTGATCTCGGCGATGGTATTCTTCATCCTGATCTGTGCCCAGGTATTTGGCTTGGCGTTCCGCGGCCTGGGCGGCGAGCACCTGGTCGCCCGCATGTTCGACTGGGTGCCAGGCGGCGAGACCGGTGCGCTGCTGTTCATGCTGCTGCTGATGTTCGTGCTGGGCTTTTTCCTGGAGTGGATCGAAATCACCTATATCGCCCTGCCGCTGTTCTTGCCATTCTTCGTGCAGCTGGGGGTCGACATGGTGTGGCTAGGCATTCTGGTCGGGCTGATCCTGCAGACCTCGTTCCTGACCCCGCCCTTCGGCTGGTCGCTGTTCTTCCTCAAGGGCGTGGCGCCCAAGGAGGTCTCCACCCTGGATATCTACAAGGGCGCGTTGCCCTTTATCGCTCTGCAGTTCCTGGCCGTGGCGCTGGTGTTCATGTTCCCCGCCATTGCCACCTGGCTGCCCCGGGCCATCGGCTGGTAACCCGGGACGCCCCGATCGACAACACCCGACCGATAACAAGAGACACGCCCGATGATCCATACCCGACGCAGTTACGGCGGCATGTGTGTCGCCCCTCACCACCTCGCCGCCGACGCCGGTCGCGACGTACTCAGGGCCGGCGGCAACGCGGTCGAGGCGATGGTCGCCGCTGCCGCGGCCGTTGCCGTCGCCTACCCGCATATGAACGCCCTGGGCGGCGACGGTTTCTGGTTGATTCACGAACCTGGCAAGCCCCCCGTGGCCATCGATGCCTGTGGTCCCGCCGCCGGCCTGGCAACCCCCGACTTCTATGCCGGTCACGCCAGCATCCCCGAGCGCGGCCCTTTGGCGGCGCTGACCATGGCCGGCACGGTCGGCGGCTGGCACGAGGCGCTGGCTATCGCCGCCGACTGGGGGCAGGCGCTGCCGCTGGAGCGGCTGCTGGCCGATGCCATCCGCCATGCCGAGCAGGGCGTAGCGGTCACCAGGAGCCAGCAGCAGCTGACCGCCAAGCATCGCGAGCGGCTCTCTGCGAGCCCGGGATTCAGCGACGCCTTCCTCAACGCCGGCGAGGTCCCGCTGGAAGGCAACCGGCTGCGCCAGCCGCGCCTGGCCAGTACCCTGAGACGCCTGGCCGAGGCCGGCCTCGACGACTTCTATCGCGGCGAGCTGGCCACCAGCATGGCCCGCGACCTGGAAGCGCTGGGCAGCCCGCTGCGCCGCGACGACTTCGACCGCTATCGCCCCCGCCGCGTCACGCCGCTGGAGGTGAGTCTCGACGAGGCCACGCTGTACAACCTGCCGGCTCCCACCCAAGGCGTGGCCTCACTGATGATCCTCGCCCTCTATGCGCGCCTCGAGGTGGCCGAGGGCGAGAGCGTGGCCCACCTGCATGGACTGATCGAGGCCACCAAGCGCGCCTTCATCCTGCGTGACCGCCTGGTCACCGACCCCGAGAGGCTGCCCACCCCGCTGCAACCACTGCTCGAGGAAGCGGCACTCCAACGCGAGGTGGCGCAGATCGATATGCAGCGCGCCCTGCCCTGGCCACACCAGGCGCTGCCGGGAGACACGGTATGGCTGGGCTGCGTGGATAGCCAGGGCCGTGCGGTGAGCTTCATCCAGAGCATCTTCTGGGAATTCGGCAGCGGCGTGGTGCTGCCCGAGAGCGGCGTGCTGTGGCAGAACCGCGGTATCAGCTTCAGCCTCGATGCCGATTCGCTGCGCGGGCTGGGACCGGGCCGCAAGCCCTTCCACACTCTCAACCCGGCACTGGCCCGCTTCCGAGATGGACGCACGCTGGTCTACGGCACCATGGGCGGCGAGGGCCAGCCGCAAACTCAGGCCGCGGTCTTTTCGCGCTATGCCTTCCACCACCAGACACTGCAGCAGGCGGTGAGTGCGCCGCGCTGGCTGCTGGGCCGCACCTGGGGCGAGTCCAGCACCAACCTCAAGCTCGAGTCACGCATCCCCGGCGACACGGTGACAGCACTCCGCGCCCTGGGCCATGACGTGGAAGTTTTGCCCGAGGCGTTCAGCGACAGCATGGGCCACGCCGGCGGCATCGTGCACCACCCCGACGGATTGATCGAAGGCGCCCATGACCCTCGCAGCAACGGTGGAGCCGCGGGCTGCTGACGCGCGCCTCCACGAATGACCGCCGACCTGAGGCGGTCGCCCCCTCAGCGCGCCGCCTGGGTACGCAGGGCGTCGAGGTCCCACGCTGCCAGCATGTCGACCAGGACATCCTGTGAACTCAGGTGGCGGCCTTCCAGCTGCATCAGGATACGGCCGTCAAGCATCATCGAGATCTTGCCGCTATCACGCTCCGGATTCCATTCGAGCATGGCGGTCTCGCGCCCAATACGCACCCGGTCCGTATTCGGCTGGGCCGCCATCAGGGCCGGATTATTGAACATCGCCGCCATGCTTTGGATCATCGGATTGTCGATCATCAGCGTGGCATTGACGCTGCCGTCGCCGTCTTCTTGCTGGTAGCCACGCTCCAGCAGAGTGCCGCCGCCGCCAAACATCGCAGCCGCCGCCATGGCGCCTCCGTCCGAACTGGTTTCGCCTGCCGTCCAACCGTCGAGGGGCTCCGGGAAGGTCTCGCCAATGCGAGCGGCCATCAGCTTGCGAAGATCATTGATGGCAAACTCCAGCTCAGTGATGGCACCCGGGTAATCCTGCTCCTGGTAACGCTCCAAGCCGATCTCGATCTGCTCGACGATATCGTCGGCACTGGCCATGGTGGCCAACGGCAGCGTGAGCAGCACACAGCATAGGGACATCGATTTAGGGCGGCACAGGCGTGGCATGGTGTATCTCCTCGACGCCACATGGGCGTTAGCGGGCGGGGGGCGTTTGCGTTGAGCTCGTTCGACGGCGCTGGCTGGTCTGACAGCCTGCGCCAATCAACTATAGCCAGCGCCGCCGGAGTTTTCCTGTTGCCAGCGTGCAGGGCACTTTCAGCGCCAGTAGGGCGCTGCGCTTCATGACTGGCGCAGCATAAAAAAGGTCCCCCGAAGGGGACCAGGGGAGCACGCCAGCTCACTCGGTGTATCACCTCGATGGAGGTGATGTGGGCGTTCCACCTATCGCAGCGTAATCCTTGTTGTTGGCTGCGACTCAAGCGATGAAGGTGAAACGCCGATGTCTGTGTTTGTCTTGCCCTATACATTGCACAGCCTGAGCCAACTTTTACAGACACCATTAAAAATCAGCACCTTACATAAAGATTGCGTGCCAGGCAGGGCGCGCTGTCTACGCCACCCATGCTGCTCTGCACCAAATAGGGGCTTTTTTTGACCGCTGTGCATTACTTCGGCGCATCTACTGCTTTATCGGGGCTGACCAGTGTATCTTGCCGCCCTCTTCGCTCATTGCATTATCGAGTGTTGGCTTTACAGCAATCGGCGGAGGCCCTCGCGTTGTCGCTTTTGATCCCTTCGCGCATGCTATGGCTTTGTCTGTGAGGAGCATGTCATGTCTGATACTCGTCTCGGCTTCATTGGCATCGGCCTGATGGGCGACCCCATGACGCGGCGCCTGCTGTCTGCAGGCTTCGACGTCAGCGTCTGGAACCGCACCCCGGCCAAGACCCGCCCGCTGCTCGACGCCGGAGCCCGGCCGGCGACCTCGGTCGCCGGCCTGGTCACGCAGGTGGATACGCTACTGCTGTGTCTGGCCAATACCGCAGCGGTAGAAGAGGTGGTGTTCGGCGCCGACGGCGTGGCTGCACACGGCCGCCCCGGCCAGTTGCTGATCGATCTCTCCAGCAGCGACCCGGCGGCTACCCGGGACTTCGCTGCGCGTCTCGAGCAGCAGTGCGGCATGCGCTGGGTGGATGCGCCAGTCTCCGGCGGAGTGGCCGGCGCCGAGGCCGGCAGCCTGGCGATCATGTGTGGCGGCAGCGAGGCGGATGTCGCCTCGGCACGCCCGCTGCTGGCGCCGCTGGCGGCACGCATCACCCACATGGGCGCGGTGGGCAGCGGCCAGGTCACCAAGGTCTGCAATCAGATGATCGTCGGCTGCCAGGCGGCGGTCATCGCCGAAATGGTGGCCCTTGCCGAGGCCAGCGGCGTCGACGCCAGCCAGCTGCCCGAGGCGCTGGCCGGCGGCTTCGCCGACTCCAAGCCGTTCCAGATCCTCACCCCGCGCATGGCGGCGAGCGACTTCGACAACCCCGCGTGGCACCTGCGTACCCTGCTCAAGGACCTCGACATGGCGACGGCCCAGAGCCAGCGTGCCGGCAGCGCCACCCCGATGAGCGGCCTGGCCGCCCAGTTGCTGCGCGCCCACGCCAGTCGTGGCCACGCCGAGCACGATCCGGCCACCCTGGTGGAGGCCTACCGGCCTGCCGCCAGCCATGGCTCGCCGTAATTGACTAAAGTTTGTCGTGTAACGCGCGATAACATAGGGGATAGCCATACAAGAACGTATGCCGCTGCAGATCAAGGGATCGCTCCAATCGTGCCAAACTTGCTCCCGGTGACGCTGTTCGCCGCCGCATTGCTGCTGTCCGGCGCGGCTCTGGTGCATTTGTGCTATCGGCGGCCGCTACTGGCCCTGCTCAAAGCCCTCGACGCTGAGCAGCCGCTGGCAGGTAACGTGCCATGCCGTCTCCCCACGGCGCCATCGATGGCGCGTTTGACACGCCAGATCGCAACCCTGCAGAACAGCAACGTTCAGCTTCACGAACAGGCCGTCATGGACCCTCTCACGGGGCTCGGGAACCGCCGCATGCTCGAGCAGCGACTGGAGGTCGCGCTGCCGATCAGTCGTCGCTGGATGAAGGCGGTCTCGGCGCTGATGATCGATGTCGACCATTTCAAGGACTATAACGACCTGTACGGCCATCAAGCCGGCGATGAATGCTTGATCGAGATCGCCAATGTGTTGCGCGACACCTTTCGTCGCGAAACGGATATCGTGGTGCGCCTAGGCGGAGAGGAGTTTCTGGTGGTTCTGCTCGATGCCAATGCCATGGAAGCCACTCGCCTGGCAGAAGCCATGCGCGGCATGCTGCAGGCGGTGGGCATCCCCCACCGCGGCTCCAATGTGGCCGATGTCGTCACGGTCAGTATTGGCGTCTCCACGACGCATTCGGGCTCGGCATTCTACCTCGAGGACATGATCGCCTCCGCCGACACCGCGCTCTACGCCTGCAAGGCCAAAGGCCGCAACTGCGTGACCAGCCATACCATCGGCTGACCTGCCAGTCCCAGGTCGACAAGGCTTTGTCGAAACCCCCAGCCTTCCGTACACTTGTTTGAAAATTGCCTTTAATGCTGAGGAGTGCCAATGGCGTTTACTTCCACCACCACCTACGTGGCCACCGAGGCGCTCAAGCAGGCGGTCAACGCTGCGGTGACCCTGCAGCGCCCGCTGCTGATCAAGGGCGAACCGGGCACCGGCAAGACGCTGCTGGCCGAGGAGCTGGCGGCATCGCTGGACACCCGCCTGATCACCTGGCACATCAAGTCCAGCACCAAGGCGGCCCAGGGCCTGTACGAGTACGACGCGGTGAGCCGCCTGCGCGACTCCCAGCTCGGCATAGAGGGCGTCGAAAACGTCGCCAACTACATCAAGCCCGGCAAGCTGTGGGAGGCCTTCACCGCCGACGAGCGGGTGGTGCTGCTGATCGACGAGATCGACAAGGCCGACATCGAATTCCCCAACGACCTGCTCCAGGAGCTGGATCGCATGGAATTCCATGTCTACGAGACCGGTGAGACCATCGCCGCACGCCACCGGCCGATCATCGTCATCACCTCCAACAACGAGAAGGAGTTGCCCGACGCCTTCCTGCGCCGCTGCTTCTTCCACTACATCGAATTCCCCGACCGCGAGACCATGCAGCAGATCGTCGACGTGCACTTCCCCGACATTGCACCCAAGCTGGTCGGCGAGGCGCTGGAGGTGTTCTTCGAGCTGCGCCAGGCCCCGGGGCTGAAGAAGAAACCCTCCACCTCGGAGCTGGTCGACTGGCTGAAACTGCTGATGAGCGACGAGCTGGCCCGGGAGGCGCTCTATCAGCGTGATCCCGCCAAGGCGATCCCGCCGCTGGCAGGCGCCCTGGTCAAGAACGAGCAGGATACCCAGCTGCTCGAGCGGCTGGCCTTCATGCTGCGTCGCAAGGGTCGCTGAGCGATGTTCATCGGCCTGTTCGAGACCCTCAAGCGCGCCGGCGTGCCGGTGTCGCTGCGCGAGCTGCTCGACCTGCATGCCGTGGTCGAACACGGCGTGGTGTTCGCCGACATGCAGGCGTTCTATCAGGTGGCGCGCACCGTGATGGTCAAGGACGAGCGGCATTTCGACCGCTACGATCGCGCCTTCGCCGCCTGGTTCGAGGGGCTCGAGAATCTCGATGCCGCCATCGAGGCGCTGATTCCCGACGACTGGCTGCGCCGCGAGTTCGAAAAGCAGCTCTCCGAGGAGGAGAAGGCGCAGATTGAGTCCCTGGGCGGGCTCGAGGAGCTGATCGAGACCTTCAAGAAGCGCCTCGAGGAGCAGAAGGAGCGCCACGCCGGGGGCAACAAGTGGATCGGTACCGGCGGCACCAGCCCCTTCGGCGCCTACGGCTATAACCCCGAGGGCATGCGCATCGGCCAGGAGGGGTCGCGCCATCGCCGGGCGATCAAGGTGTGGGACGAGCGCCGCTTCCGCGACTACGACGATTCACTCGAGCTGGGCACACGCAATATCAAGATGGCACTGCGCCGGCTCAGGAAGTTCGCCCGTCAGGGCGCCGCGGCGGAGTTCGACGTCGATGCCACCATTCGCGAAACGGCTCGCGATGGCGGCCTGCTCAACGTGCAGATGCGCCCGGAGCGCCATAACGCCGTCAAGGTGCTGCTGCTGCTCGATGTCGGCGGCTCCATGGACGACCATATTCGCACCTGCGAGGAGCTGTTCTCGGCGGCGCGTTCGGAGTTCAAGCACCTCGAGCCCTACTACTTCCACAACTGCGTCTACGAAGGGCTGTGGCGCAACAACTTGCGCCGCAACAGCGAGCGCATCCCGACCATGGACGTGCTGCATACCTACGGCGCGGATTACCAGGTAGTGATTGTCGGCGACGCCGCCATGTCGCCCTATGAGATCACCCACCCCGGCGGCAGCGTCGAGCATTTCAACCAGGAGTCCGGCGCGGCGTGGCTCAAGCGCCTTGTCGAACGCTTCCCGCGCCTGGCCTGGCTCAACCCCATGCCGCCGCGAGCCTGGGAATACACCCACTCCACTCAGTTGATTCGCCAACTGATCGACGCGCGCATGTACCCCATGACACTGGAAGGGCTGGAAGAGGCCATGCGTGAACTGGCGCGCTGAGCCACAATAGCCCCATGGATCAATAACCCTTGCATATAGCCCTTGAGGGTTATTTTATTGCCAAATAGCCTTTTTGGGCTATGATAACAGCGACTCTATCTCTGGAGCGCCTGCCATGACCCAGCGAATCGCCGTGCTGACCGGCGATGTGATCGACTCACGCAAGGTCGCCGATCGCCAGCGCCTCTATGCGCTGCTGGACGCCACCCTGGGCGAACTGGCCACGCGCCACGGCGGTCGTGGCGAACGCTTCCGCGGCGACGGCTTCCAGCTGGCGCTGCCCAGGGCCACAGCCGCCATGGAGGCCGCTATCGCCCTACGCGCGGCACTGATCGAGCACTCCGAGGCCGACCAGCGCTGGGACGCACGCATCGCCGTGGCGGTGGGGCCGGCAGGCCACAGCGGGCTCGACACCGCGGACAGCGAGCCGTTCGTGCGTTCCGGCCACGACCTGGATGGATTGAGCGAGGGCAGCGCACAGCTATCGCTGACGCTGCTAGACGAAGCGGACGACGGCAGCCTGGGCCTGCTGACGCGCTACCTGGACGACTTGGTGGCAAGCTGGTCGCGCTACTCGGCCGAAGTGGTCAGGCTCAGCCTGGAGAGCAACGCCTCCCAGCAGGCCATGGCCGACCATCTGGGAATACGCCAACCCAGCGTACACAAGCGACTGCGTGCCGCCCGCTGGCCACTGCTGGCCGATACGCTGGCCTACCTGCGCCAGCGGCTGGCGGAAAGGGACACGCCCTCATGACGCCCAATGATCTCTCCCTGCTGATGGGGCTGGTGCTGGCCCACCTGGTCGGCGACTTCCTGCTGCAGCCGCGCCGCTGGGTCGACGAGCGGATGCGCCGCCGGCACCGCTCGCGCCACCTGCTCTACCATGCGCTGGTCCACGCCGGGCTCACGGCACTGGTGCTGCTGATCGCCGCCTGGCTGCTGCCGGGCTCCCCCGGCCCGCAGGGAGTGCTCGCCGGTGCCGCGGCGGTGGCCGCCAGCCACTGGCTGATCGACCTGGGCAAGGCGACGCTGCCCGCCGAGCGGTTACGCTGGTTCCTGCTCGACCAGTTGCTGCACCTGCTGGTGCTGTGCGGAGTGTGGCTGGCCTGGCTCGGCAGCCTCGACCCACTGGCAGCGCTCGGCACCTGGCTGCTCACGCCCACGGTGCTGGGCGTGGCCACCGCCTACCTGATCGTGACGCGGCCCCTGTCATTCGCCATTGCCATGCTGATGAAGCGCTGGAGCAATCAGTTGCAGGATACCGGCACCCTGGCCCAGGCCGGTGCCCGCATCGGCATGCTGGAACGGCTGCTGGTGCTCTCCCTGGTGCTGCTCGACCAGCTGACCGCGGTGGGCTTCCTGCTGGCCGCCAAGTCGGTGCTACGCTACGGCGACCTGCGCGAATCGAAGGACCGCAAGCTGACCGAATATGTGCTGCTGGGCACCCTGGTAAGCGTGGCCTCGACCCTGGTGCTGGGCCTGACGCTCAGACTGCTGCTGGAGAGTTGAAGCATGTGGCATAAGGGAGTCGTCATCACCTGCCTGGCCCTGCTGCTCGCGGCCTGTGCGGGGCCTGGGTTGGAACCGGCAACCGCGCCGCTGGAGCCACGCCCCGGCTATGTGGTGGACCACACCCATGTGGCGCCGTCCCACAACAGCCGGGTGCGGCATCTGGTGCTGCACTACACCGATGTGGACGAGGCCCAATCCCTGGCGACCCTGACCGGCCCCCACGTCAGCAGCCACTACGTGCTGCCACTACCGGTCCGGGCTCATCGCGGCCAGCCGCTGGTCTACCAGCTCGTCGACGAGGAGCGCCGCGCCTGGCACGCCGGGGCCAGCGCCTGGAAGCGCCGCACCAACATCAACGACACCTCGATCGGCATCGAGATCGTCAATACCGGCCCCGACCGCCCCTACGCCGAAGTGGAGCGAGCGCTGGAGGAGCACCCGGAAAGCGAACCCGTGATCCACTGGGCGCCCTACCCCGAGGCGCAGATCGAGGCACTGATCGCCCTGTCACGGGATATCATCGAGCGCCACGGCATTCACCCCACCGACGTGGTGGCCCACTCGGATATCTCGCCGACGCGCAAGATCGACCCGGGCCCGGTGTTTCCGTGGCACGCCCTCTACCAAGCGGGCATCGGGGTATGGCCCGAAGCAGCCGCCGTGGCGCGCTATCGCGACCGCTTCGACCAGGCGCTGCCCGAGCTCGCCAGCCTGCAGGCGGCACTCCAGGCCTGGGGCTACCCGCTTGAGGTCAACGACCAGCTGGATACCCAGACTCGTGCGGTACTGCGCGCCTTCCAGATGCGCTTTCGTCCCGCCGACTACCGTGGCCGGCCCGATGCCGAGAGCGCCGCGATCCTCTGGGCACTGCTGGAACGCTATCACCCGGCAACGCTGGATAGCCTCGATCAGCCGTTACGGAACAGGTAGCTGTAAGCGCTCAACGCTGCCGAGTGCGGGGCAAGTGCAGACAGCTGAAGCCGGCCACAGGCTACATGGTCGACAGCCGTTCGGCGTCGTCGACCCCCGACATGCGAACCAGCGCCAGCGCCTCATCGAGGCTCTCGACCCGCTCGGTCAGCAGCAGCTCGTGGTCGAGGTCGACCGACTTGCCGAGATGTTCGGCCAGCATCAGCTCCAGCGTCTCCAGGTCGAGTTCGTCCTCGAACGGCATGCTGTCGACCTGCGCCTGGGCATGGCCACTAGGGAGATAGATGGTGCCGTTGGAGAAGTCCACGGCATAGGCCACCACGCCGGGGATGATGAAGAACAACAGGCCTACGCCATTGGCCAAGGCGATCCGTGGATCGATGTCGCCGCTGGTTTGGCCCTTGCGCTCCGGGTGCAGCAGCGTGCCGCAGCCCACCAGCGCCAGCACGCCGGTGGCCACTACCAGCCGCGCCAGCCAGCGGCGCACGGCCGCATGTGTCGTTGTTGTCATTGCACTATATTCCCTGCCTTATCGCTGCAAAGCCTATCACAGTCCCACTGTCTGCGCCTGGCGACGCCCGTGGCCCAGTCCAGGTCGCCCCCAGGATTGGCGGTGAGCGACCGGACTGCTAGCGTGGAGGAGAAATACGCAAGCCATGAGGAAGCGCATGTCGGCCACCACCCTGAGCACCTGCCAAGGGCATGCCATCGCCCCCTATCTCGACGCCCTGGCACGCCTGAGAATCCGCGTGTTTCGCGATTTCCCCTACCTCTACGACGGCGATCTCGCCTACGAGTCCGACTACCTGGCCCGCTATGCGGACTGTCCGCGCAGCCTGTTCGTGCTGGCCTTCGACGCCGACACCTTGGTGGGCGCTGCCACCGGCATGCCGCTGGCCGACGACCTGGACGAGTTCCGTGCACCCTTCGAACAGGCCGGCTTCGATATCGGCAGCGTTTTCTACTACGGCGAGTCGGTGCTGCTACCCAGCTACCGCGGCCGCGGCATCGGCAAGGCGTTCATGGCCGAGCGGGAAGCGCATGCCCGCGGCGAAGGCTTTGCCAGCGCCGCCTTCTGCGCCGTGGAGCGCCCCGACGACCACCCGTTGAAGCCACACGACTACGTGCCACTGCACGGCTTCTGGCGCTCGCGGGGCTATGAACGCCACCCCGAACTGGCAACAACCTTTCACTGGAAGGATATCGGTGACGCCGAGGAGACCCACAAGCCGATGGTGTTCTGGCTCAAGTCGCTGAGGTGAGCCTATATGCTGACGAGTAGCGCCGAGCACAGGTTGAGAAGGAGCATACGGACGAGGGGCGCCGGGGACAGGTCGAAGAGGAGGTTTGCGCCATGGGTGAGGAGCATGCTCCGAACGGGCTGGCCATGGATGGCCAGCACCGGTCCTGCAAGCGAAGCAGGATGCGAGAGCGCAGCAGGGCGCAAGGTAGCGCCCAGGGATGGGTTTACAGCGCCTCCTCGCAGGCCTGTCGCCGGGTCACCCCCGAGGGTCAAGCAATGCCGTCCCTTTTGCCGCCACACACGCTTGACCGTACAATGCCCCAAACGCCGCCGCCGCGGCACGCCGACTCATGTCACGCCCCATGCTGGAAGGAAACGCCGGACCCATGCGCGCCACCCAACTGCTGCTCTCGACCCTCAAGGAAACCCCCGCCGACGCCGAAGTGATCAGCCATCAGCTGATGCTGCGTGCCGGCATGATCCGCCGCCTTACCTCCGGCCTCTACACCTGGCTGCCGCTGGGCCTGCGCACCCTGCGCAAGGTCGAACGCATCGTGCGTGAGGAGATGGACCGCGCCGGCGCTCAGGAAGTGCTGATGCCGGCGGTGCAGCCCGCAGAGCTGTGGCAGGAGTCGGGGCGCTGGGAGCAGTACGGCCCCGAATTGCTGCGCCTCAAGGATCGTCACCAGCGCGACTACTGCGTCGGGCCGACCCACGAGGAGGTGATCACCGACCTGGTGCGCAAGGAGATCAATAGCTACAAGCAGCTGCCGACCAACTTCTACCAGATCCAGACCAAGTTCCGCGACGAGATTCGGCCGCGCTTCGGCGTGATGCGCTCCCGCGAGTTCATCATGAAAGACGCCTACTCCTTCCACGTCGATGAAGCCTCGCTGCTCGACACCTACCAGGCGATGTACGACGCCTATATGCGGATCTTCACCCGCCTGGGCCTCGATTTCCGCCCGGTACTGGCCGACAACGGCTCGATCGGCGGCACCGGCTCCCACGAGTTCCACGTGCTGGCCGACTCCGGCGAGGACGCTATCGTGTTCTCCACCGAGTCCGACTACGCCGCCAATATCGAGAAGGCCGAGGCGCTGCCGGCAGCGCTCGGCGCCACCCCCGAGCGCGCCGCGCCCAGCGAGGAGCTGCGCCTGGTCGATACCCCCAACGCGCGCACCATCGCCACCCTGGTGGAACAGCACGGCCTGCCCATCGAGAAGACCATCAAGACGCTGATGGTGCGCGCTGCCGAGGGTGGCCTGATCGCCCTGCTGGTGCGCGGCGATCATGAACTCAACGAGATCAAGGCCGAGAACCTGCCCGAGGTGGCCGCACCGCTGACGATGGCAACGGAAGAGCAGATCCGCGCCGCGGTGGGCGCGGGCCCCGGCTCGCTGGGGCCAGTCAATCTCGACATGCCGATCATCATCGACCACTCGGTGGCGCTGATGAGCGACTTCGGTGCCGGCGCCAACGTCGACGGCAAGCACTACTTCGGCATCAACTGGGAGCGCGACGTGGCACTGCCCCAGGTTGCCGACCTGCGCAACGTGGTGGAAGGCGACCCCTCACCGGACGGCAAGGGCCGGCTGGCCATCAAGCGCGGCATCGAAGTGGGCCACGTCTTCCAGCTGGGCAGGAAGTACTCCGAAGCGATGAACGCCACCGTGCTCGACGCCAACGGCAAGGCCACCCATCCGTGGATGGGCTGCTACGGCATCGGTATCACCCGCGTGGTGGCCTCGGCCATCGAGCAGAACCACGACGCCGGCGGGATCATCTGGCCCGACGCCATCGCTCCCTTCGAGGTGATGCTGGTGCCGATGAACGCCCACAAGTCGGAGCGCGTGCGCGAAACCAGCGAGCAGCTCTACGCCGAGCTCAGCGCCGCCGGCCTCGACGTGCTGCTCGACGACCGCGATACCCGCCCCGGGGTCAAGTTCGCCGATCAGGAGCTGATCGGCATCCCCCATCGGCTGGTGATCGGCGACCGCAGCCTCGATAACGGCGAACTCGAGTACAAGGGTCGCCGCGACGACGCCCCGACCATGGTGCCCGCCGACCAGATCGTCGACTTCCTGCGTGGGAAGGTCGCGAGTTAACCTCCCGGCGGCCGCCCTGCTGGCGGCTGCACTGGGCTGCTCGGCGTCGGCGGCGCTAGCCGAGCCACGCCATGCCGTGACCCCGGGACTGCGCGCCACCCTCGACGGGGTGCTGGACGAGGCGCCGAGTGCGGCTCAGATCTGGGCATCGCGCCAGTGGCTGAGCGCCATGGAGCCGCGCCTGGCGCGCTTTGTCTCCGACCCCGAGACGCGCATGCGGCTGCTGGAGCGCGTCTACCAGGAGGCGCAGCTGGCTGGTCTGGCCCCCGAGATCGTGCTGGCGGTGGTTCAGGTCGAGAGCGCCTTCCAGAGGGAGGCGATCTCCTCCGCCGGCGCCCTGGGGCTGATGCAGATCATGCCGTTCTGGGTCGCCGAACTGGGGCGCCCCGCCGATGACCTGTTCGACCCGCTGCTCAACCTGCGCTATGGCTGCACGATCCTCGCCCACTACCTGGCGGTGGAGCGTGGCGACCTGACCCGCGCCCTGGCGCGCTACAACGGCAGCCGCGGTGAGACCTGGTACCCCGAGCGGGTGATGCAGGCCTGGAAACGCAATTGGTGGATACAGCGTTAAGCCGGCCGGATGACACTACTCGGCTAATCCCCCACCATTATCGCGACTCCTATAATAAGCTGACCAGGCACTCCCTATGCGCACTGCGTTGTTACCCCAGCGGTTAGCGGTGATAGTCTCGACGCTGCTGCTATCAAGCCCCGCCGCCGCCACGCTTCTCACCGTCAGGGACGCCGCCAGCGGCGAGTCGTTGTCCAATGCAGTGATCGAAGTCCACGTCAGCGGCGCGCCGGGCAGGCCCGGGGTCCAGGACGATATCATCCAGCGCGATGCGGCCTTCCATCCGCATGTCTCGGCGGTCCCGGTCGACAGCCGTATTCGCTTTCCCAATCAGGACAGCACCCGCCACCACGTCTACTCCTTTTCACCGGCCAAGGTCTTCGATCTCAACCTCTTCCTGCGCGATACCCCACCGCCCATTACCTTCGACCAGACCGGCGTCGTGGTGCTTGGCTGCAACATCCATGATCACATGCAGGCCTTCATCGTGGTCAGCGATGCAACGCACGTCGGCGTTACCGAGGAGGACGGCCGCTGGCAGATACCCGACCTGCCCGCTGGTGAGCATCGCGTGAGGATCTGGCACCCTCGCCTCGACGACAGCCACCAGCAGTGGCACGACGTCTCCCTCGACGAACAGCCCCAGCAGGAGGTGCTGCTGACCCTGACGGCCTCGGCGCCGCCCCCCGCTGAGCCATCGGCGCTGCAGCAGCGTTTCCGCGATGCCACCCAGTGACCGGCGGCAGGCCCCCTAGTGAGCTTTCGTAGCCGCCTTCTCATCGTGCTGCTGGCCGTGGTGGTGTTTGCACTTACGGTGACCGGTGGCGCCTTCCTGCGCGTGGTGTATCAGGATGCCCTGGCCAAGGGGGAACACGACCTGGAGGTGGGCGTCAACGTACTCCAGCAAATCCTCGACGAGCGCGGCCATCAGCTGCGTAACAACGTGGCGATACTCGCCGACGACTTCGGTTTCAAGAGCGCAGTCGCCACCCAGGATACCGATACGCTGCGTACGGTACTGGCCAACCACGGCGACCGTGCAGGGGCCGACATGGTGCTGCTCAGCGACCTCGAGGGCAGCCTGCTGGCCAGCAGCCATCACCCTGCCGGGAGCACGCTGCCGTTCTTCGATCTGCTGGAGCAGGCCCAGCAACAGGGCGCCGGCGTCGATCTCATCGTCGAAGCGGGGCAGCCCTATGAGTTCGTGCTGCTGCCGGTGCGCGCGCCCAACCTGATCGGCTGGGTGGGCATGGGCTTCTTGATCGATGAGGCGTTGGTTAACGAGATTCACGCCCTGACCCGCCTGGACATCAGCGTCATCGCGCAACCCAGCGGAGATAGCCCCTCCTACTTGGTTAGCTCTCGACCCGGGCTGGCCGACCAGGCCGAGCCGATAGACGCCCAGGCGATCATCGACGACCCGGACTACCTGACCCGCGAGCTGGTCCTTAACGTAGCCGGTCCGCAGCAGACCCTCGCCCTGGCTCAGGTATCCCGCGCCAGCCTGCTGGCCGCCTATCGCGACTTGCAGTGGCAACTGCTGGCCATCGTCGGCTTGATTCTGCTGCTGACGACCGCTGCAGCGGCCTGGAGCGCCCGCAGCATGAGCCTGCCGCTGACCCGGCTCAGCGATGCTGCGCGGCGCATTGGCCTCGGCCAGCGACTCGAGGCGATCGGCGTCTCACCGCGCGGCGAGATCGGCCTGCTGGCCGACACCTTGCTATCGATGCAGGCCGATATCGACGAACGCGAACGGACGCTGCTGCACCGCTCCCGCCACGACCCCTTGACCGACCTGCCCAACCGCAGCAGCGCCCAGGAGTGCATAACGCAGCTGATCGAGCAGGGTCGGCCGTTCTCTCTGCTGCGTCTGGCCGTCGAAAGATTTCGCGATATCAACGACACCTTCGGCTATGCCCTCGGGGACAGGGTGTTGATCACCCTGGCCCAGCGGCTGGCACAGCTGCCCTCCCCGGGCTTCCAGGCGTTTCGGCTCGGCGACGACGAATTCCTGCTGCTGGTAGACAACCCGGTGCCGCCCGTCGGCTGGCAGGAGAGGCTGCTGCACGAGCTGAGCGAGCCCATCGAGCTGGACGCCTCACCATTTCGCCCGTCGCTGTGTGCGGGAGAGTCGCATAGTCCCACCCACGGCGAAGACCCGCACCTGCTGCTGCGGCGGGCCGATATTGCGCTGGCATCCGCACGCCGCCAGCGCAGCGCCTGGTGCTGCTACCAGCCCGGGCAGGACGAACAGCACTTTCGCCAGTTGACCCTGATTCGCGACTTGCAGGCGGCGGCCAGAGACTCCCAGCTATGGATGGCCTATCAACCCAAGATCGAGGCCAGCAGCGGAAAGGTGAGCCAGTTCGAAGCCCTGATGCGCTGGCAGCATCCCAGCCTGGGGTTCATTCCTCCAGACGAGTTCATTACCCTCGCCGAGCGCTCGGGCAACATTCGTCTGCTCACCCGCTGGATGATCGATAGCGTGTGTCGCCAGCTCGCCGAATGGCGGCGCGCCGGACGGATCCACTCGGTGGCCATCAACCTCTCCGCCGAGGACGTCATCGATCCGCAGCTCTCCGAGCATCTGCTCAGCGTACTGGCTCACTACGCCCTCGACGTCGAGCAGCTGAGCCTGGAAGTGACCGAGAGCGCCGTGATGCAGGATCCCGCGCTGGCCAATCGCTGCCTGAGCGAGCTCAGGCAAGCGGGCCTGACGGTGGCGATCGATGACTTCGGCACCGGCTACTCGTCGCTGGCACAGCTCAAGCAGCTGCCCGTGGCCGCCTTGAAGATCGACAAGTCGTTCGTGATGTCGCTGGATACCCAGCCCGACGACGTAGTCATCGTGCGTTCGACCATCGAGCTGGGGCATCGCCTGGGGCTGCGTGTCGTTGCCGAGGGAGTGGAAACCGCTGCCATCGCCGCCCTCCTTTGCGACTTCGGCTGCGACGAACTGCAAGGCTACCTGATCGCCAAGCCGCTCCCGGGCCATGAGGTCGCCGCCTGGCTCGACCAGTATCGAGCTGACGACATACTCCCCTTGACGTGAACTGGAGGCATTGATGCGAGTTACCCAGCGTGCCGCGTGCCAACTCCTGTGCTGCCTGTTGCTTGCGGCACTGCCTCTCGCAGCATCGGCCGGCAGCCGACTGCTCGCCACCGGCGGCGTGACCCAGATCGAAGGCGCCGCGGGCGGCGGCCTGTCGCCCTGGGCGGTGCTTGCCGGCACGCCAAGCAGCGACGAAGTGGGCCTGACCGCAGCGGCAACCCGCGCCTGGTTGAACGACTATCGCCTCAGCGTCGGCGGCGTGGGGGTCAACGTGCATGATCGCCTAGAGCTGTCACTGGCGCGCCAGCGGCTGGAGTTGACCACCCTGGGTGGTGAACTCGAACAGACCATCGCCGGCGGCAAGCTGCGACTCTTCGGGGATCTGCTCTACCACCCCTGGGGCATCTGGAGCCTGGGTGTCCAGCACAAGTGGCTGGAGGATGGCGACCTCGCCCGGGCCGTAGGTGCCACGGATACCCGCGGCACCGATCTCTACCTGAGCGGCAGCAAGCTGTGGTTTGCCGCCGTTGCCGGCCGCAACCTGGTGACCAACCTCACCCTCAGGCACTCGGCCGCCAATCAGGGCGGGCTGCTCGGTTACGGGGGAGACCACAATGACGCCGCCTCGCTGCTCGTCGAGGGCTCACTGGGACTCTTCATCACCCCTCGCTGGATCGTCGGCACGGAGTACCGGCAAAAGCCCGACAATCTCTCTTTCGCCCAGGAGGACGACTGGCAGAGTCTCTACAGCGCCTACTTTTTCAGCAAGCAGGTATCGCTTACCGCGGCCTGGCTGGAGCTCGGCTCCATTGCCGGCCTCGACGATCAGCGCGGCGGTTATCTCTCGCTTCAGCTAGCCTTCTGAGGAGTCATGTCTTGTTCGAGCGTTCTCGCATCGTGCTGCTGGCGGCGGTTTCAAGCGCCCTCTTGATGGCGGCAGGCTGCACCATGCGCCAGCCGTCTCAACCGCTTTATGCCGATCTGGGTGGCCAGCCAGGCATTGCAGCGGTGGTCGAAAACCTGATGTACCGGATTGCCGACGATGCTCATATCGTCGGCTTCTTCGCCAACACCAACATCGACCACTTCGTCGCCTCGCTGGAGCAGCAGCTATGCGATATTAGCGACGGACCCTGTCAATATCAGGGACCTCCCATGGATCGCGCCCACCAGCACATGGGCCTTGATGACAGCCACTTCAATCGGCTGGTGGAGCACCTCGATGCCGCCATGATCGACGAAAATATCCCCCTGCAAACCCGTAATCGGCTATATGCTCGACTCGCTCCGCTGCACGCCGACATCATGCGCTTGCAATAGCATACCCGCCTATCGCTAGCGCCGAGCACGGCTATACTCAGGGTTCCACCGCCAATGACGCAGTTCGCGAGTAACCTGCATGTATCAGGCGCCAGACACCCGCAAAAGCGCCCGTCCCCTACCCCAGCGCCGCCTGATGGGCCTACTGTCAGGCGCATTGGGCGTCGGCGTTGCCTTGATCCTGGCGGTCAGCTGGCAGGTCTCGCGCCAGGCGGGCCTGGGCAGCGCCCTGGCCTGGCTGGGCGCCGGCAGCGTGGTGCTGCTGGCGGTGTCGCTGCTGTTCCTGCGCGAGCTTGGCCATCAGCGTGATGCCCAGCAGCGCATGGAGCGCGCACTGCACGACTCCCGCCGGCGCCTGCTCGCCCAGCAGCAGGCCTGGCATGAACTACGCAACCTGCAGCACGAAGCCGGTGACAGCGACTTCTACTCCAGCGTGCTGAGTTCGACCGCACGGCTGATGAACGTGCCGCGGGTCAGCATCTGGCTGCTCGACGACGAGACCATGACCTGCCAGGCCAGCCTCGATGACGCCCAGGTCGGCGAGCAGCTGCCCATCGAGCGCCTCGACGGCTACCTTGGGGCACTGCGAGAGTCCCCCGGCCTGGCCAGCGTCGAGGCGCAGCAGGATCCGCGCCTGGCCTGCCTCAACGACTATCTGGTCAAACACGACGTGGTCTCGATGCTCGACGCCGGCATCTTCGTCGGCGGCGAGCTGCGCGGCATTCTATGCTGCGAATCGCTGCTAACTCGCCGCTGGCATGCCGAGGAGGTCAGCTGCCTGATCGCGGTCTCGGGACTGGTCTCGCAGTTCGCCGAGTCGCTGCGCCGGCGTGCCGCGGAACAGGATCTGCACCGCCACCTGCATTACGACGATGTCACCGGCCTGCCGACCCTGCGCGGTCTGGATGCTTCACTGGAGCGCCACCTAGAGGCCGGTCGCTTTCACCTTGGCGTACTGCGGATCGGCGGGCTCAGCCAGATCAACGAAACCCTCGGCCAGCGCGGCGGCGACCAGGCGCTGAGCCTGATCGCCCAGCATCTGCAGCGCTATATGGACCTAACGCTGTCGGGCATCGACCTGGCCCGGCTGCCCTCCAACCGCCTGGTACTGGTAATGCCGGACACCACTCGTGACGTGGCGCACCAACTGCTGGCAGAGCTGCTGGAAACCCTCAACGCCCACCCCTGGTGGGTGGATAATCAGGCGTATCAGCTGCAGTTTGCCCTCGGCATTGCCAGCTACCCGGACCACTCCGACAGCGTCGAACAGCTGCTGCAGCGCGCCGAGCTGGCCCTCAAGGAGGCGCGCCATGACACTCGCCACGGCGTGGCCTTCTACGCCAGCGAGCTGAGCGAGTGGCAGCAGCGTCAGAACCTGCTCGAGCGCGAGCTGCGCGAGGCCATCCGCAGCCGGCAGTTCTGCCTCTATCTGCAGCCACAGTTCGACCGGATGGGGGCCCTCAGGGGCGCCGAGATGCTGCTGCGTTGGCAGCACCCCGAACGAGGCCTGATCGGCCCCGGCGGGTTCATTCACGAAGCCGAGCGCAGCGGGCTGATTCGGCCGATCGGTAACTGGGTACTCGAGCAGGCCGGTCAGCTGTTGGCGGGTCCGCTGGCCGACAGCCAGCTGAGGCTATCGGTCAATGTCTCGGTACAGCAGCTGCGCGATGAAGATTTCGTGCCGCGCATCGCCCGCTTGATCAACAAGCACGCCATCGCCCCGGGCCGCCTGACCCTCGAGGTGGTCGAGTCGCTGCTGCTGACCCCGGGTATCAGCCTGCAGCTCAAGGCACTGCGCGACCTCGGCGTAGAGCTGTCGCTTGACGACTTCGGTACCGGCTACTCCTCGCTGCGCTACCTGCAGGACTTCCGCGTCGACGAGATCAAGCTCGACAAGGTGTTCATCGATGTCCTGCAGCAGCGTGACGATGCACCACTGGCGCGCTCGATCATCGCCCTGGCCAAGACCCTTGGGCTCAAGCTGGTCGCCGAAGGGGTGGAGACCGCGTTCCAGCTCGAATACCTCAGCCGCCACGGCGTCGACCTGGTCCAGGGCTACCACCTCGCGCATCCCGAGCCGGTCGCCAACTTCCTGACGCGACTGCAGACCGACCCCAGGCAGATCGATCACGGCTGAGATGATATCCGCTGGATCAGCCCCGCCCCAGACAGCTCGGCAAACAAACGCCGCGTATCAGTTGCGACTCGTTTCATTGGCACCCCGGGAAACGCCTCGACAAGCAGGTCAGCGGCCTCGTCTACCCCCAGCGGCTCACAGTTCAACAGGCGCCAGACTCCCGCCGCCACCGGATTGAGCCTGTGCACCTCGCCGGCGCGCTCGGCCAACATACTGATCATGAAGAGCTCATCTCCCAGCGGTCGCGCTCGCCAGCCAGCGGTTGGCTGCCAGCGTCCTGTCAGCGCCCCCTCATCAACCTCCGGCGCCAAATGCGCAGCCTCCTGCCAGCGGCGGCTAGCCGGTAACGCAGTAATGCCGGCCGGCTGTCGCATCGCCTCTGCTACCACATCGACCGCTTCCAGCGGGTCGGCATAGCGCAGCAGCCAGCAGGGCACCCGCTTCATCAACTCCAGCAGCGGCGACAGCAGCGGCTCGGCCGGCCAGTCCGCGGCAAAATTCTGGCACAACAGCTGCAACAATCCGTCTCCTGGGGCCAGCGGCAGAAGCTCGGCCGCCGCGCCGGGCTCTCGCTCGAGCAGCACAATGGCGCCCACCGGCGCGCGCTCGCCGTGTCGGGCCAGCTGCGACGCCGGCAGCGATAGATACTGGTAGCGATTATCGCCAGGCCCGCGATGCGCCTCGACGTAGGCACTGAAGGCTGCCGGCAAGCTCGCCGGCAGCGGCACCCTTAGCCGCGGCGCGATGCCCAGTGCCATACCCTGACCAGCGGCGTCGAGTGCCAGCACGTCATCACCGAACACCCGATAGCCGGCACAGGCGAAAGCAGCACTCAAGGTACTCTTGCCGGCGCGGTGTGCTTCGGGAAACAGCACCAGACGCTCTCCAACCAGCGCCGAGCCGCAGTGCAGGCCAATCAAGTCAGGCCGTTCGAGCAGAAAATTGGGGATCAGGTCGGCAATCAGGCTGCACGCCGCCGAGGCTGCCGTGGGAATCGGCAGTGGACGGCTAAGCGCCGGCGACGTCTGACAGAAGCCGGCGCCACGGCGCCACAGATGAATCGGCGCCGAAGGCACATCCGATGCGCGACGCCGCTGCGGCCACCCGGGTGCCGCCGCCGCCAGTGCCTGTTCCACCTCGGGCACCGCATCGAGACGCATCGGTAGCGACATGCCCTGCCAGACAATATCCATCGACTACCAGCGACTCGGACGGCTGAAGCTAGGGCGGCTGTAGGATGGCCTGCTGTAGCTGGGCCGACTGTAGCTGGGACGGCTGTAGGAGCCGCGACTGTAGCTGGGCCGGCTATAGGAGCCGCGCCGCTGGCGCCGGTGCCGACGGCCGCCGATCTCGATAACGATACCTTCTTCGTACCAGGCCTGGGCCTGGCCCAGGCTGAACAGCGTCGGTGCCACATAGGCAGCGACCCCACCCAGCCCCAGGGCGGCCAACAGCTTGCGACGCCGCGGATCGTTCAGTCCCTTGCGCGGATCGGTAGGCTCATGCTCTGACATCGAAACACCTCGGCGGTTTATGAACAGTGTTTGAATACTAGCCACCCGCCAGCCCCCCCTCCAGCACCTGCGCCCCTCTCCGCCAGCGTTTCGCACTTCTTGCAAAGTCTCATGGCTCTGTCGGCATTAGGCGACAGACACCAATCACAGGCGAAAAAAAGCCGGCCCAGAAGGCCGGCTACAGGGGGCATGGCCCCCTACCCTGACGACGCGGTGCAGGGCGTGGCGTCAGCGTCGTGATGACGACTCCACGCGACCTTGATCTGATTTGCCGGACTTGCCGTGGCGCTTGTGATCGTGAATCACGAAGCCCACCCAGCCGGCCATGAAAGCGACCATCAAGCCAACGGTCACCAGTCCAAAGATTACGGCGTCATCCCAGTACATGGCGTGTCTCCCGTGGCGTATGTGATGGTCTCACTCTAGCCAGCGGGAGCCGGTGCGGCCCTGACCTGGATCAAGTTTGCGCGCCCGCTGAGGCGGCAGGAACAGCGGAATTGATCCAGGTCAGTTTACGACGGGTCAGGGCTGCTTGCGGTCCTCCACCTGGGTGTGGTCGACATCCTCGTCAAGCGGATGGCCCTTGGCCAGCTCGGCACGGGTGGCGTCACGCACGCTGAGCACCTCGAGCCCATAGCTGAGGCGTTCGCCGGCCAGCGGATGATTGCTGTCGATGGTGACGCGCTCCTCACCCACCTCGATCACGGTAACGACCTGCGGGCCGGCGTCGCCCTGGGTCTGGAAACGCATGCCCGGCGCCAGATCGTCGACCGGGAAGGCGCCGCGCGCCACCTCCTGGATCAGGTCGTCGCGGCGCACGCCGTAGGCCTCGGCAGGCATCAACGTAACGCTGAGCTGGGCGCCCACCGCCTGGCCGTCGAGGGCTCGCTCGAGCCCGGCGACGATATTGTCGTGGCCGTGCAGGTACTCCAGCGGAGTGCCGCGGGCCCGCGAGTCGTCGAGCACCTCACCGCGGCTATTCTTGAGCACGTAGTGCAGGCGCACCACGCGCTGGGGAGCGATAGTGGTCATGGCGTCTCCTGATTGCGAAAGGGGAAAACGGCGGCGGCGTTCAGCCGTCGCGTCGCAGCTGAGCGACCGGCATCTCCAGGCGCTGCTGCTTGTGCAGCATGGTCAGCAGGACCACGGCACGCTCCTCGCCCTTGTGGGACTCGAACACCGCCTTGAGATCGCGGAACGGACCGTCGGTGATCTCGACGGTCTCGCCAGCACGGAAATAGACGTTGACCTGCGGCCCGGCGCCATCGCTGCGGCAGGCCTGGTCGCGCAGCAGCTGCACCAGGGCATCATCTACCGCCAGCGGCTCGTGACCGAAGCTGACCAGCTTGAGCACGCCGCGGGTGGAGCGGATCGGCCGCCAGTTGCTTGCCAGCCGATCGAGGCGAATGAACAGGTAGTAGGGGAACAGCGGCTCGGCGATCCATACCAGCTTGTCGCGGCGTTTCTTCTGCACCTCGAGCACCGGATGAAAGACCTCATAGCCCTGATTGTCGAGATGCTCGGCGGCGCGAAACGATTCACCGCCCTTGCACTGGATGATGTACCAGCGCGGTATGGCATCGGCGGATTCACCGCTAGGGTCATCGTTGAACTCGTGCATGGGGCTCCTGACGGTAGCGGGCCGAATGTGGCTGGCGTCTGCTCTGCGGCTCTGCAACAATCGCCGCAAGCGATCGGCTGCCAAATGGCGAGTTTACCACTCCTTACAGCCGTCTTCCGCCCTGCACCTCGCCCCACGGATCGGAGAGACTGCTAATGCCCACGCCCCCCGTTCAGCGCAGCTGGCGCGCCGCTCTGGCCATCTATCTGCGCGCCCCGGTCATCACCATGCTGTTCCTGGGCTTTTCGGCCGGACTGCCGTTTCTGCTGGTGTTCTCGACGCTGTCGGCCTGGCTGCGCAGCGACGGAGTAGAGGTGGCCGCCATCGGCTTCTTCTCGTGGATCGGCATCCTCTATTCCATCAAGTTCTTCTGGGCGCCGGTGGTCGATCGCCTGGCACTGCCGCTGCTGACGCGGACCTTTGGCCAGCGACGCGGCTGGATGCTGCTGGCCCAGGCGCTGATCGCCGGCGGCCTGGTGGGCCTGGCGAGCCTCAACCCCACCGACAACCTGGCAATGGTTGCGGCCCTGGCGCTGGTGGTGGCGTTCGGTTCGGCGACCCAGGACATCGCCATCGACGCCTTTCGCATCGAGTCGGCGCCGGACGATATCCAGGCCGCCATGGCCTCGACCTACATCATCGGCTACCGCGGCGGGCTGCTGGCCGCAGGCGCCGGCGCTCTATACGTGGCGTCGGCCTACTCCTGGGAGGTCGCCTACCTGAGCATGGCGGCGCTGGTCGGGATCGGGGTGATCACGGTACTGCTGCGACCTGAGCCGGCCCGGCTATCGCTGAATACCCAGCTGATCCATGAGCCTCGGGTGCGCGCCTTCCTGCGCACCAGCCGCGGCAAGCCCAAGCTGCTGCGGCGTTCGGGCGCCTGGCTGCTGGGCGCGGTGGTCTGCCCGTTCACCGACTTCTTCAGCCGCCACCGGCTCAAGGCGCTATGGCTGCTGGTATTCATTGCCGTGTTTCGGATCAGCGACCTGGCCATGGCGTCGATGGCCAACCCGCTGTACATCGACATGGGCTTCTCGCTGGCCACCATCGCCAACGTCACCAATATCTTCGGTATCGCCATGAGCATCAGCGGGGGGATTCTCGGCGGGCTGCTGGTGGCCCGCTACGGCATTGGACCGATCCTGGTACTGGGCGCCGCGGCGGCGACCCTCACCAACCTGCTGTTCGCTGCCCTGGCCCTGGCCGGTGAAAGCCTGCCGTTCCTGGTCATGGCGATCATCGGCGACAACCTGGCCAATGGCCTGGCCAGCGCGGTATTCATCGCCTTCCTCTCGAGCCTGACCTCGAAGGCCTACACCGCCACCCAGTACGCGCTGTTCTCGTCGCTGATGACCCTGCCGGGCAAGTTCCTGAGCGGCTTCGGCGGCATGGTGGTGGCCGCCGAGGGCTATGCCACCTTCTTCGTCATCGCCACCGCGCTTGGCCTGCCGGCGATCCTGCTGGCGATCTGGGTCAGCCGCGATCGCGACCTGGTCCCCCGGCCGGTGCCACGCGCCGCCTGAGTCAAGGCTAGTCGCGCGGCGCCTCGGGGTTGCAAAGCCAGGCCAGCGCGCCGCGGGTGTTGGCCCACTGGTCGCGCATCAGAGTGCGGTACTGCCAGGCCTCGGCGCGGCTGCCCGGCGCCGGTAGCCCCGAGGCAGGCAGACTGACCGCGCGAGCTCGCTCGTTGCACAGCATCTCGAGCACATGGCCGTTGATGGCCTGGGCCTCGCGCAGCGCCTCGCTGGCTTCATCGAGTCGCTCGAGCCGATACAGCGCCAGCGCGCGGCCCATCATTACCCCCAGCAGCGGCGTATCCGCGGACTGATAGCTGACCTCCAGAGCGCGCCGGTCGCTGCCCTCGCGCAGCAGCTGGTCGAGCACCAGCTCGCGCAGCCCCAGGCTGTCCTGGGCATCGAGGGCCAGCAGTCGCTCGGCCAGCTCGCGGGAGTGCTCGCGGGCGCCGCGCTCCATGCCCACCACCAGCGCCAGTCCGGTACGCAGCAGCACCGCATTGTCGGCGGCGTCCCATACGAAGGCGCCGTCACCCTCGCCATCGAGCTGGGTCAGCCAGCGTTCGAGCCGCTGCGCCAGCGGCTCGAACAGGCTCGGCGCCATCCACGGCAGGCTGCCGAAGCGGCTGGTCAAGGCCAGGGTCAGCGCCTGCACCACCTGCGGCGAATCGAGCCACTCGGGGTGGGCGCAGAGCTCGGCCAGCCAATCGCCGGCGTGGGGCCAGGGGTCGTCCTCGAAGCCCAGCGCCGCGTCTTCGTCGACCAGCACCTGGAAGTGTTTCTGCCAGGCGGCGAACAGGGTGTCTTCGCGGGCGCTGCGATGGTATTCGCGGCTGCCGTCGTCGGCGGTCACGAAGCGCAGCAGCGGTGCCGTGGGCAGCGCCTCGAGCAGCGCCTGCAGCGCCGCCAGCGGATCGGCCAGGTCCTCTTCGGAATTGACCATCTGCTCGGCCAGCGTGGCGCCGGGATTCTCCGCCAGATCGGCCAGGAACTGCAGCTGCTCGGGGTCGAGATCGCCCTGCCGCGCCAGTCGGCGGAACCAGAAGCGCGCGCGCTCGCCGGCCTCCTCGACGTTGCCCTCGTGGAGCAGCAGCATGGCTTCGATATAGGCCAGGGTCGGCGAGTCGGGCAGCGCCTGCTGGGCGCGCACGAACGCCTCGCGGGCGCTGGCCAGATCATCGTTGTCGAGGTGCATCAGGCACAGCCGCTCCAGGGCCACGCCGCGCAGGAACAGCGGCCCGCGGTCGAGCACCTCGTCGAGCAGCGCGGTGCGCTTGCGATAGAAACCGCGCTCCTGGTAGAGATCCACCAGCAGTTCGAAGGCCGGCTCCGCCTGCTCCGGCATCTGCGCCCAGTCGGCGCCCTCGAACAGCGCCTCGAGAATCTGCTGGGCGCGGCCGCGCTGGCCGCTCTCGGCGGCGATCAGCCCGGCCTCGAGCAGCGCCTGGGCCGGCGCCTGACCGCTGGCCAGGGCCGCCTTGAGCGACGCGCCCTTCCACTCGCGCAGCGACAGCATCCACATCAGGTGGCTGGGGATCGGCCCAGGGATTGTCACCGCGCCGCAGCAGTGCTTGGTCTTGCGCCCCGAGTCGCACCAGCAGGGCTCGTTGCGTCCCGGCCGCGCCAGCGGCTCACAGACGTAGCCGGCTCGCTCGAGCGGGGTCTGCGACCACAGCTCCGGCGCCAGCGCCTGGGCCAGCGCCAGATCGTCGCCGACCAGGGCGCGGCCCTCGTCGCGTGCCCAGGCCATGAACGACGGATAGTGCTCGTTATCACGAATCGCGCCGAGGGCTCCCGATGCAAAGCCCAGCAGCTGTTCTACCCATACCGCCAGCATCGCCATCTCCGCCGAAAAAAATCGCGCTAGTCTAGCACGCCGGCAGGCTAGGGCTCACCTCCGACGCGGCGTTGGCGCGCCCACTCCAGCAGCGGCTGGCTGCGCGCCTGCATATCGAGACGCGCGCCGAGCCGCACCAGGTTCCAGTAGTGGCCGTTGAGCGCCCGCGACAGCAGCAGGGTGTCGGCCGGCGGCTGCAGGCGATCCATCGCCGCCCACACCCGCGGACTCAGCTCGCGCAGACGACGATGCACGCGCACATCGCCGAAATCCTGTTCGCCGGGAGCGAACAGCGGCGCCACCGCCTCGGCGGCCTCGCGATAGAGCGCCAGCGGCGCGCCCTCGCCCTGGCGCCCACCCATCTTGAGCAGCGCGGCATCCATCGCCAACGGGTCCCCCAGCAGGGTCGATTCGAGCAGCTCGAGCATCTGCGCCAGGCGCGCCTCGGGCACCGCGATCACCGCGCCCAGGTCGTAGATCACCAACCGCCCCTGGTCGTCGCAGGCAAAATTGCCGGCGTGGGGGTCGGCGTGCAGTTCGCCGAAGCGAAACAGCTCCTCGGTAAGCCAGTCGGCCAGCGCCTCGGCGATCTGCTGGCGTGTTGCCGGCTCGGCCTGCTCCAGGTCGCGCAGTGGGGTGCCCGGCACGTAGTGCATGGCCAGCACCCGGGCGCCGCAGTAGTCCAGCGCCGGGGCGGGTATCACGATCCGCCGGTGGTCGGCATAGCGCTGCCGATAGCGCGCCAGGGCCGCGGCCTCGGCGCGGTAGTCGAGCTCACCGCGCAGGCTCTCGGCAAGCTCCTCGAACAGCGCATCGAGACGCGCCTGGGGGACCTTGAACCAGCGCCCCAAGCGCATGATGCGGCGCACCTGGGCCAGGTCGCTCTCCAGCACGTCGACCAGCCCCGGATACTGCACCTTGAGTACCAGGGTTTCCCCGGAATGGGTCACCGCACGGTGCACCTGGCCCATGGAGGCACTGGCGAAGGGCTGCTCCTCGACCTCGCGGAAGTGGGCCTCCAGGTCGCCGTACTGCTCGACCAGGGTGGTACGGATCTGCGCCCAGGGCATCGGCTCGGCCTGGCGCTGCAGGCGCGCCAGCTCCTCGGCCAGGTCCGGCGGCAGCAGGTCGTCCCACTGCGACATGATCTGGGCAAGCTTCATGGCCGGCCCCTTGAGCTCCGAGAGCCCGACGAACAGCGCCTCGCCCAGCGCCCGCCAGTCGCTGTTGCCGCCCATTCGGCTCTTGAGCATGGCACCGCCGGTGCGTGCTCCCAGGCCCAGTAGGCGTCGTGTCCGTCCGCGCTCGCGCATAATGATACAAACCTTATACATTTATCAGAAATAGTACACCTGGCGAGACCGCCGCGATACTGGAAGAATATCCACTACCCCAGATGACGAGACAGCCATGCGCCTGATCATCGCCGAAAAGCCGAGCCTGGCCAGGGCCATCGCCGACGCCCTGCCCGGCAAGCGCCGCAGCGTCGAGGGTAGCATCGAGGTCGGCGATACCACCGTCTCCTGGTGTTTCGGCCATCTGCTCGAGCAGGCCCCGCCCGACGCCTACGATCCACGCTACAAGCAGTGGCGGCTCGACCACTTGCCGATCGTGCCGTCGCCCTGGCAGCTGATGCCGCGCCCCAAGGCGCGCGGCCAGCTGGCGGTGATTCGCCGCCTGCTCAAGGCGGCAAGCGAGGTGGTCCACGCCGGCGACCCCGACCGCGAAGGCCAGCTGCTGGTCCAGGAAGTGATCGAGCACCTGCGCTGGCGCGGGCCGGTCAAGCGCCTGCTGATCAGTGACCTCAACCGCCCCGCGGTGGCCAAGGCCCTCGGCCGGCTCGAGGACAACGCCCGCTACCAGCCACTCTACCGTGCCGCGGAGACCCGCGCCCGGGCCGACTGGCTGTACGGTATCAATCTGACTCGCGCCTGGACCCTGACCGGGCGCCAAGCCGGCCACGACGGCGTGCTCTCGGTGGGCCGGGTACAGACCCCGGTGCTCGGCCTGGTGGTACGCCGCGACCGCGAGATCGCCAACTTCACGCCGCGCCCCTTCCACGTGCTATGGGCCGATTTCGCCGTCGCCCACGGCCAGGTCCGCGCCTGGTGGCAGCCCGGCGAGCAGCACCCCCTTGACGACCAGGGCCGGCTGCTGGCCCGCGCGCCGGCCGCCGAACTGGCCGCCCGGCTGCCCGGCGCCGAAGGCCGGCTCAGCGAACTCGACAGCCGCGACAAGCGCCAGGCGCCGCCGCTGCCCTACTCGCTGTCGGCGCTGCAGGTGGATGCCGCACGGCGCTACAAGTACTCGGCCAAGCAGGTGCTGGACACCTGCCAGGCGCTCTACGAGCGGCATACCCTGATCACCTACCCGCGCTCGGACTGCCGCTATCTGCCGCGCGGCCACCATGCAGCGCTGGCCAGCGCGCTGCCGACGCTGTGCCGGGCCGATGCCACGCTGGCCGAGTGGTGCCGCGGCGCCGACTTCACGCGCCGCGGCCGGGCCTTCGACGATGCCAAGGTGGGCGCCCACCACGCCCTGGCCCCCACCGGCAAGGTCCCCGACATGGGCCGCCTCTCGGCGCCGGAGGCCAATGTCTACCGGCTGGTGGTGCGCAACGTGTTGGCGCAGTTCCACGCCCACCTCGAGACCCGCGAGGTAAAGGCCTGCTTCGAGGTGCTCGGCGAGCGCTTTACGGCCAGCGGCAGCGAAGTGCTGGTGGCTGGCTGGAAGCCGCTGTTCACGACCCGCGACGAGCCCCCGCCGCTGCCCACGCTGGTGCGCGGCGAGCCGGCGCGGGTCACCGCCGCCGCGGTCGAGGACCGTGAGACGCGTCCACCGGAGCCCTTCAATGACGCCAGCCTGATCAAGGCGATGATGAACATCGGCCGCTATGTCGACGACCCGGACGTCAAGCGCACGCTGCGCGAGTCGGACGGCCTGGGTACCGAAGCGACCCGCGCCGGCATCATCGAGACGCTGCTCGAGCGCGGCTACCTGGTGCGCGTCAAGAGTGCCCTGCGCGCCAGCCGCACCGGCCACGCGCTGATCGCCTCGCTGCCCGACCCGGCCACGCGCCCGGAGCGCACCGCACTATGGGAGCAGCGGCTCAGCCGCATCGCCGAGGCCGCTGATAGCGAACAGGCATTCCTCGACGCGCTGCTCGGCGACCTGCGTAGCCTGCTCGATGCCGCCGACGCCGAGCGCATGCGCCAGGCGCTGGGCAGCGCCCAGGGCGTCGAGGCGCCAGCCCCGCGGCGTGGCGGCCGCAAGCCCGGGGCGCGGCGCCGCGGCAGCAAGGCCGCCGCGGGCAAGACCAGCCGGCGTCGCAGCAGCAAGGCCAGCGGTGGCCGCCAGTGACCTCGCCACAGTTGATCGTCGGCCCCGGCGCCATCGGCCGGCTGCTGGCCGTGCGCCTCGCCGGCGTGGCGCCGGTGACCCTGCTCGGGCGCCGTGCCCCGCCCGCCGAGTTGACGCTGACCAGCCCCGAGGGTCACACCCTCGCACGGCGGCTGCCCGGTGCCACGCCAGCCAGCCTGGGTGCGCCGTTTCGCGGCACCCTGCATCTCACCACCAAGGCGTATGACTGCCAGGCGGCGCTCGAGGGCCTCGCACCCAAACTCGCCCCCGACACCCCGCTGGTACTGTGGCAGAACGGCTACGGCGTGCAGCGCACCCTGACCCGGCGCTGGAGTGGTCCGGTACTCTGCGCCACCACCAGCGAAGGCGCCTACGTCAGCGAGGGCGGCGTGGTGCATGCCGGCCGCGGCGAGACCTTCCTCGGCCACCTCGACGGCGAACATGCCGACCTCGCCGAGCAGCTGGCCGCGCTGCTCGGCCACGCCGGCCTGCGCTGCCGAGCGGTGAGCGACATTCGCACCCGGCTGTGGCACAAGCTGGCGGTCAATGCCGCCATCAACCCGCTGGTGGCACGCTGGCGGATTCGCAACGGCCAGCTTCGCGACCGGCCGTTTCGGCCGCTGGTCGAGGCGCTGCTCGAGGAGCTCGAGGCCATCATGCACGCCGAGGGCATCGCGCCCCCCGCCGAGGGCTGGCGTGGCAGGGTGTGGCGGGTCATCGAGGGCACCGCCAACAACCGCGCCTCGATGCTTCAGGACGTGCTCGCCGGCCGGCCCACCGAGCGCGAGGCGATCCTCGGCCCGCTGCTCGCCGCCGCCCGGCGCCACGCTCTCGAGGCACCGCGGCTGAGCGCACTCTACGACACCGCTGATTGAGGCCAACGCAACCAGGCTTCCAGGCCACCCGTGGAAGCGTTTGTCAGCTGCAGCGTCAACTGCTGGCGGCGGGCTACTTGCAGGGCGATCGACAAGCCCAGCCCGCTGCCCTCGACGTCGCGGTTGCTTCCGCGACGGAACCGCTCGGTGACCGAGGCGAGCAGCGTCTCGTCGATACCCGGCCCACTGTCGCGCACCACCAGCCACGCCGTGCCGTCGTTGTCACCCATCGATACCTCTACCCAGCCGCCGTGGGGCGAATAGCGCAGCGCATTATCGAGCAGGTTACGGATCAACATGCCCAGCTCGGTGACGTTACCCTCGACCCAGATCGCGTCGTCGGTGGCGATACTCAGCAGCTGCTGGCGAGCCCTGGCCTGGGGCCACATCTCAGCCGCCAGTGTCTGGGTCAGTGCCAGCAAGTTGACCCGCTCGGCACTGGCCTCGCCCTCCTGGTCCAGGCGCACCAGCGTCAGCAGCTGCTCGACGACGCGCTGCAGACGCTCGATGCTGGCATAGGCGCGAGGCAGGGCATCCCGCTCGCCGGCCATGGCGTTGTCGAGATGCACTTTCAGTGCCGCCAACGGCGTGCGCAGCTCATGCGCGGCATCGGCGCTGAAGCGCCGCTCACGGGCCAAGGCATCCTCGAGCCTGGCCATGAAGTCGTTCAGGGCATCGCGAAGCGGCCGCAGTTCGCGCGGCACCGCCAATCGAATACGGCCGAGCTCACGCTCGTTACGCCCGGCAACCTGCCGCGACAGGCTCAGCAGTGGACGCAACCCCCGGTGTACCACCAACCCCACCAGCAGCAGCAGTGCCGGCAGGGCGATAAGCAATGGCAGCAGATTGCCCATCGCCAGCTGACGCGACAGGTCGTCGTGGAAACGCTCGCGCAGGCCGATACTCAGCCAGCGCTGCTGATCGTCGAGAATCAGGCTGAACACACGCCAACGTTCGCCAGCGTAGGTCTCCCAGCGATAGCCCTGCTGCTGCGGCGCCGGGAAAGGCCCGGCATCGTTCCACTCGGCCCCCATCAGCCAAGGCATGCCGTCGGCCTCCCAGAAGCCCAGGGTAAGCATGCGCTCGTCGGTATGGAAACGCCGGGCGATGCTCGCCTGCGGTGACGCCTGCCCCGCCTCCGGACTCGCAGCGTCACCGAACCAGCGCGAGGGGTGCCCCGGCTGATCCAAGTGGCGCGCAATACGTGCATACTCCTGCTCCGGGGTTCCCGGGGCCAGCAGTGACGCGACGATTCGGCCCTGCAGGCTGAGCTGGACGTCGAGGACATCCTCGGCCTTGTGATGGGTGACCCGATAGATGACGGCGATGATGATCAGCGTGGCGACGGCAAGCACCAGCGTCAGCGTAACGATCAGATAGCGGCGGATCGAGCGCATCAGGCCGGCACCTCCAGGCGGTAGCCGATGCCGCGCAGGGTCACGATCAGGGACCTGTCGAGCTTCTTGCGCAGGTGGTGGACATGCACCTCGAGGGCGTTCGATTCGACGTCTTCGTCCCAGCCATACAGCAGGCTCTCCAGCCGTGAGCGGGGAATCACCTGTCCTGCGTGGCGTGCCAGCTCCAGCAGCAGGGCGAACTCGCGACGCCCCAGGCTGACCTCCTGGCCCTGCCAGGTGACGGCATGCCGCGCCTCGTCGATCACCAGCGCACCGAGCTGCAGCTGGGCACTGCGACGCCCCTCGCCGCGCCGTGTCACCACGCGCAGCCTGGCCAGCAGCTCGGCGAGATCGAACGGCTTGAGCACATAGTCGTCGGCCCCGCCGTCCAGGCCTCGCAGCCGATCGACCAGGGCATCGCGGGCGGTAAGCACCACCACTGGCAGGGTATGACGGCGGCGCAGTCGCGCTAACACCTCGAGGCCATCCATGTCGGGCAAGCCCAGGTCGAGGATCAGCGCCGAGAACGCATCGCTGTCGAGTGCCGCCAGCGCGTCACCGCCATTGCGCAACCAGTCGACGGTATAGCCCTCCCGATGCAAGGCGACGCGCATGCCCTCGCCCAGCGACGGATCATCCTCTACCAACAGTATTCGCATCCGACGTTCCCTATCGAGCGCTGCAGGAGCTCGGCCGCGCCGATGTTAAGAGTTCCTTAAGCCAAGGCTGCCAGGGTAGTGCTAGGCGAGGCGCCACCTCGCCCTTTCATAGCCCATCAGCGAGACCCACTGCCATGTCACTGTCACTCCATGCACCACGCGCCTTGAGCCACCTGCAGCAACATCCCGTCATCGAGCGCCCCGCCGGGCCAGCGCATCTGTCGTGGGAGAGTCCCGCCATCGACATCATGCTCGACCTCTCCCAGGTCGAGCTGCCGACCATCGCTCATGATGCCGCCATCGACCTGGCACATGCCAGCATGCAACGGCACCAGGCCCAGCAGCTGCTGGTGACCGATGAACATGGCCGCCTGAGCGGCCTCGTGACTCGCCGCGAGATCATCGGCGGTCGCCGCATCACCCTTGCCATGCAGCAGCACGACATTGCCAGGAGCGAGGTAACCGCGGGCATGGTGCAGACGCCCTGCGAAGCCCTGCACGCCATGTCGCTGGCACAGCTCGAGAGGCTAAGTGTCGGCCAGCTGATCGAGACCCTGCGTGCCTCCGGCGACCAGTACCTGCTGGTGACCCAGGGCGACCGAGATCAAGCGCCGCGGCTGCGTGGCCTGCTATCGGCGGCGGATATCGGCCGTGCCCTGAAACTCGACATGACGCTGCTGCCAGAAGCCCGCTCGTTTGCCGACATTTGCCAGGTAGTGCTGGGCCACGAGCTATGAGCTGACCCAGCCGGCGTCAGGCGCGACGCTGGCAGCATCGCTGGCCTAGCCGGTATTGCGCAGCCCGGCGGCGATGCCGGCCATGGTCACCATCAGCGCCCGCGACAGTTCGGGGCTGATCGCACCGTCGGCATCGCGGTTACGCTGCAGCAGCTCGGCCTGCAGGCCATGCAGCGGGTCGATGTAGGGGTTGCGCACCTCGATCGCCTGGCGGATCAGCGGGGTGTTCTCGAGCAGCGCCTGCTGATCGAGGATCTCCAGCAGCACGCCCTGCAGCCGAGTAAAACGCTCACGCAGGTTCATGCCCAGCGCCAGCAGCGCCGGCTCGTCGACCAGGCGTCGCTCGTAGTAGGCGGTGATCTCGACGTCGCCCTTGGCCAGCAGCATCTCGAGCATGTCGAGGTAGGTGCCGAAGAACGGCCACTCGCGGCGCATCTCGCGTAGCCGCTCGAGGCCGCCCTCCTCTTCCAGCCGGGTGATGAAGGCATCGCCACTGCCCAGCCAGGCCGGCAGCATCAGGCGGGTCTGGGTCCAGGCGAAGATCCAGGGGATCGCGCGCAGCGTCTCGACGCCGCCATCCTGGCGCCGCTTGGTGGGGCGTGAGCCGAGCGGCAGCCGCCCCAACGCGCCCTCCGGCGTCACCGCGCGGAAATAGGGCACGAAGTCGGGATCCTCGCGCACCACGCCGACATAGCCGCGGTGAGCGATCTCGGCCAAGCGGTCCATCTCCTCGCGCCACTGGGGCTTGGGCGCCGGCGGCGGCAGCAGGGTCGCCTCGAGCACCGCGCAGGCGTAGATCTCCATCGAGCGCAGCGCGATTTCCGGCTGGCCGAACTTGAAGCGGATCATCTCGCCCTGTTCGGTGACCCGCAGGCTCCCGTTCACCGAGCCCGGCGGCTGGGAAAGTATCGCCGCGTGGGCCGGGCCGCCGCCGCGACCTACGGTGCCGCCGCGGCCGTGGAACAGGGTCAGATCCACGCCGTGCTGCTCACACACCTCGACCAGGATCTCCTGGGCACGATACTGGGCCCAGGCGGCGGCCAGCTGGCCAGCATCCTTGGCCGAATCGGAGTAGCCGATCATCACCTCCTGGCTATCCCCCACCAGGCGCCGATAGCCGGGCAGCGCCAGCAGCCGGTCGATCACATTGCCGGCGCGGTTGAGGTCATCGAGGGTTTCGAACAGCGGCGCAATGGGCAGCCGCACGTCGCCGCCGACCTCCTGCATCAGTAGCGCCACGGCCAGCACGTCGGAGGGCTGCGCCGCCATCGAGATGATGTAGGTGCCCAGCGCCTCGCGCTGCTCGCGGGCGATGACGCGGAAGGTGTCGATCACCTCGCGGGTCTCGGTGGAGCACTCCCAGCGGCGCGGGATCAGCGGCCGCCGCGACTCCAGCTCGGTGAGCAGGAAGTCCTGGCGCTGCTGCTCGTCCCACTCGCGGTAGTGGCCCAGTTCGAGGAAGTCAGTGAGCTCCTCGAAGACCTGGCTGTGGCGGCTCGCTTCCTGGCGCACGTCGAGCTTGGTCAAGGTGACGCCAAACACCGCCACCCGGCGCAGGGTATCCAGCAGGGTGCCGTTGGCGATGGTGTCGAGGCCGACATCGCACAGCGAGCGATAGCAGGCCAGCAGCGGCGCGTAGAGCTGGTCGCGGGTCTCGATGATCGGCCCGCCCTCGTGGCTGCGCCCGTCGAGGCACGCCTTGGCCCAGTCGCGGGTCGCCTCGACCCGCGTGGTCAGGCGCTTGAGCAGCGCCCGGTAGGGCTCGGCCTCGTCGCCGACCTCGGCCTTGAGCGCACTGTTGGCCTTCCACATCGACAGCTCGGCCTTGAGCTGCTCGAGGTCGCGCAGATAGAGATCGGCGGCCATCCAGCGCCCCAGCAGCAGTACCTCGCGGGTGACCTTGGCGGTGACGTTGGGATTGCCGTCGCGGTCGCCGCCCATCCACGAGGCGAAGCGCAGCGGCGCGGCATCCAGCGGCAGGCGCTCGCCGGCGGTCTCGAGCAGCAGGCTGTCGAGGTCGCGATGGAAATCCGGCACCGCCTGCCACAGCGAGTTCTCGATCACCGCAAAGCCCCACTTGGCCTCGTCCACCGGCGTCGGTCGCTCATGGCGGATCTCGTCGGTGTGCCAGGCCTGGCTGATCAGCTCCTCGAGGCGGCCGTGGGCGCGGCTCGACTGCTCGGGATAGTCGCCCGCCGATTCGATCACCGACAGGCAGTCGTCGATGGCATCGTACTTCTGGATCAGGGTGCGCCGGATGACCTCGGTGGGATGGGCGGTGAGCACCAGCTCGACGCGCATTCCGGCCAGCGTCTCGACCAGCGTACGCGGCGCGTGCCCCTCGGACTGGGCGCGACGCAGCAGTTCGCCAAGCACCGGCTGTGAGCCCGGCTTATAGTCCTCGACGCGCCGATAGCGGGCGCGATAGTGCTGCTCGGCGATATTGGCCAGGTTGAGGAACTGGTTGAAGGCGCGGGTGACCGGCAGCAGGTCGCGGTCGGGCAGCTTGCGCAGAAACTCGATCAGCTCGCGGCGGCTGGGCTGGTCGCCCTGACGGCCGCGTTTGGCAAAGCCGCGGATGGTCTCGATCTTGTCGACGAAGGCGCTGCCCTGGTCGTCGGCAATGGTGCGCCCCAGGCTGTCGCCCAGTACGCGGACGTTATCACGCAGCGATTCGTGTAGGTCGTCACTCATGGGCAGCGCCCTCCTGGTGGCATTCATGGGTGGCTTCGCGGCGCTTGGCGTCTTGCCAGTGCGCCTCCATCTCGTCGAGGGTTACCGACGACGGCTGCTGTCCGCGCGCGGCCAGCGCCGACTCGACGTGGCGAAAGCGCCGCTCGAACTTGGCATTGGTGGCACGCAGGCACTGCTCGGGGTCGGCCTTCAGCGTACGCGCCAGATTGGTCACCGCAAACAGCAGGTCGCCGACCTCTTCGGCGGCGTGGTCGCGGTCGCCGGCGTCAAGCGCCGCCTCGACCTCGGCCAGCTCCTCGCGAATCTTGTCGATCACGCCGCGGCTGTCGGGCCAGTCGAAGCCGACCCGTGCGGCGCGCTTGGAGAGCTTGGCGGCCCGCGACAGCGCCGGCAGCGTGCGCGGCACGTCGTCGAGCACCGAGACGCCTGCCTCGCCATCGGCGCGGGCGGCGCGCTCCTCGGCCTTGAGCGACTCCCAGCGGCTGTTGACCTGGCGGGTCTGGACCTGCTCGGCGCTCACCCCGGGCGGGCGCCGCGATGCCAGGCTGCCGTCGGGGAACACGTGGGGATGCCGCTGCAGCATCTTGGCGGTAAGGGTATGCACCACGTCGTGGAAGTCGAAACGCCCCTCCTCGGCGCCGAAGCGGGCGTAGTAGACCACCTGGAACAGCAGGTCGCCGAGTTCGCCGGGCAGCTCGTCGAAGGCGCGCCGCTCGATGGCGTCGGCCACCTCGTAGGCCTCTTCCAGGGTGTGCGGCACGATGCTGTCCCAGTCCTGCTGGAGGTCCCAGGGACAGCCCTGCTGCGGATCGCGCAGCACCGCCATCAGGTTCAGCAGGTCGTCGAGGTCATGGCGTGGCTGGCTCATGGCTGGGGCCTCCGCTGGCGACCGTGGCGCGGCTTGGCGCCGCTGCGCAGGCGCTTGACGTCGATCACGTTGGGCAGTTGCTGAATGCGCGAGAACAGCCGCCCCAGGGTTTCCAGGCCGTCGACCTCGACGGTAATCGACATCCGCGCGATGCCGTCTTCCTGGTTGGTCAGGGTGTTGACCGACAGCACGTTGACGCGGTCGTTGCTGAGCACCCCGGTGACGTCGCGCAGCAGCCCGGAGCGGTCCCAGGCCTCGATCTCGATGTCCACCGGATATTGCGTACGCGAGCGCTCGCCCCACTCCACCTCGATCACCCGCTGCGGCTCGTCGAGGCGCAGCTGCAGGATATTGGGGCAGTCCTGGCGGTGCACGGTGACCCCGCGCCCCTGGGTGATGAAGCCGACGATCGCCTCGCCGGGTACCGGGTGGCAGCAGTTGGCCATGCTGGTCTTGAGGTTGCCGACCCCGAGCACGGTGATCGCATCAGCGTCGCCCTTGGCCGGCCCGCGGCGCGGCTTGGCCAGCAGCCGATCGAGCTGCTCCTGGTCATCCGACTCGCCGAACAGTTGCTGGGCCTGGTGCAGCACCTGGCCGATGCGCAGGTCGCCGGCGCCGAGGGCGGCGTACATGTCCTCGACGCTGGTGTAGTTGACCTTGCGCGCCAGGGTGAGGAGATCCATGTCCTCGACATCGAGGCGCTTCATCTCCTTGTCGAACAGCGCCTTGCCCTCTTCGAGGTTCTGGCTGCGCGCCTGCTGCTTGAACCAGGCCTGGATCTTGGCCCGCGCCCGGGAGGTGCGCACGAAGCCCAGCGAAGGATTGATCCAGTCGCGACTCGGGCCGCCCTTGGTGGCGGTGAGGATCTCGACCTGCTGGCCGGTCTTGAGCTTGTAGGTAAGCGGCACGATGCGCCCATTGACCTTGGCGCCGCGACAGCGATGGCCGATCTCGGTATGCACGCGGTAGGCGAAGTCGATGGGCGTGGCGACCTTGGGCAGGTCGATGACGTGGCCGTCGGGGGTGAACACATAGATACGGTCCGGGGCCACGTCGCTGTTCAGCCCCTCGCGCAGATCGCCAAAGTCGCCGACCTCGTCCTGCCACTCGAGCACCTGGCGCAGCCAGGCGATCTTCTCTTCGTAGCTCGAGCTCTTGGCCTTGGTGTCGTGGCCCTTGTAGCGCCAGTGGGCACACACGCCGAGCTCGGCCTCCTCGTGCATGGCAAAGGTGCGAATCTGGATCTCCAGCACCTTGTTCTCGGGCCCCAGCACCGCGGTGTGCAGCGACTGGTAGCCGTTCTTCTTGGGGTTGGCGATATAGTCGTCGAACTCGTTGGGTACGTGGTGCCAGCGCGAGTGGACGATGCCCAGCGCGGTGTAGCAGTCGGCCACCTCGGGCACCAGGATACGCACCGCGCGCACGTCATAGACCTGCGAGAAATCGATGCGCTTGCGCTTCATCTTGCGCCAGATCGAATAGATGTGCTTGGCGCGGCCGTCGACCTGGCTGCGCGGGATGCCCTGGGCTTCGAGCAGCCCCTCGAGGGTCTCGACCACCTCGTGGATATAGCGGTCGCGGTCGAGGCGCTTCTCGGCCAACTGCTTGGCGATCGACTTGTAGTCGTCCTCGTGGAGGTAGCGGAAGGAGAGGTCCTCGAGCTCCCACTTGAGGTGGCCGATGCCCAGCCGGTGGGCCAGCGGCGCATAGATGTCGAACACCTCGCGGGCCACCCGCAGGCGCTTGTCGCGGGTGGCGTCCTTGACCTGGCGCAGCGCACAGGTGCGCTCGGCGATCTTGATCAGCGCCACGCGCACGTCGTCGATCATGGTCACCAGCATCTTGCGCAGGTTGTCCTGCTGGTCGTGCTGGGTCATGCCGTGGCTCGGCGTCTGATGGCTGATCGCCGCCATCTGCAGCACGCCGTCGATCAGCCCGGCCACTTCGCCGCCGAAGCGCTTGGCTACCGCCTCGATGCCGAGCAGCCCCTCGCGTACCGCGCGGTACAGCACGGCCGCTTCCAGCGTCTCCTGGTCGAGCTTTAGTTCGCCGAGAATATCGGCCATCTCCAGGCCCATGCGAAAGCTCGAGCCGTCGGCCAGCCACGCCTTGTGGGGACGTTCGGCGTGCCGCGCAAGATGATCGGCGAGCTCGCAGGCCTCGCGCATCTCGTCCTCGTCACGCAGGCTGACGTCCTCCTGCAGGCGTGCCAGCCATTGTTGTATGTTGACCGCCCCGTCGGCGGTCAGCGGCTGGTCTTCACGCACCTTAACCATGGGGTTGCGTTCCTCTCGTTGGGTGGCTCATCCGCCGCGTTCGAACAGCAGCATGGCTTCCAGATGAGCGGTCTGCGCGAACATGTCGGCCACGGCCGCGCGACGTATTCGATAACCGCCTTGCACGAGGCGTGCCGCATCCCGCGCCAGGGTGGCCGGGTCGCAGGCGATATACAGCAGCTGTGGCACCGCGCTCGTCGCCAGCTGCGCGCAGGCCACTTCGGCGCCCTCGCGGGGCGGGTCGAGCAGCACCAGGCTCGGCGCCCAGGCCAGCACCTCGCGCACCGCGGCGGGCTGGGTGAGGTCGGCCTGGCGCGCCTCGACGTTGTCGAGATCATTGCGCCGGGCGTTGGCGGCGAGGCGTTCGACCATCGCCGGGTTGCCCTCCACGCCCAGCACCTCGCCGCCGCGGCCGGCCAGCGCCAGGCTCAGGTTTCCCACCCCGGCGTAGAGGTCGAGGATGCGAGCCGCGGTATCGGGCGCGAGCCATGCCAGCGCGGTATCGATCAGGCGCTGGTTGACCGTGGCATTGACCTGCACGAAGTCGCCGGGCGCGAACCCGAACGTCAGGCTGCGCCCATCGGCAGTGACACGGTAGCGCAGATCGGGTGCTGGGGTGAGCCACTCCAGCCGCGCCTCGTCGCGCCCCAGCCACCACGCCAGGCTGACGCCCTGGTCGTCGGCAAAGGCCTGCCAGCGCACGCGGTCGCCGGCCTGCTCGCGCAGCTGACGCACCACCAGGGTAGCCCCCGCGTCGCTGTCGATGAGTTCGATGTGGCCGACATGGCGCGGCGCTTCCAGGGCCGCCAGCTGGCGGTGCAGCGGTGCCAGCAGCGCCGCCAGTCGCGGCACCAGAATGGTGCACTGCTCGATATCGAGCAGGTGGTGGCTGCCCTTGGTGCGGAATCCTAGGTGGATGGCACCCTGGGCGTCGACCTTGACACCGAGTCGCGCCCGCCGCCGATAGCCGTGGCCGTGGGCGGCGAGTAGCGCGCTGTTCGCCGGCAGGCTCAGCCCCTCACGCGCCAGGTGCTCGCCGAGCACCGCCAGCTTGTGCTCGCGCTGGCCGGCTTCGTCAAGGTGCTGCAGGTCGCAGCCGCCGCACTGGCCGAAGTGCGGGCAGGGCGGCGCAACGCGCCGCGGAGAGGTCTCGAGCAGCTCACGCACATGGGCTTCGTCATAGCGCTTGCGCTGGCGATGCACCGCCGCCATGAGCCGCTCACCGGGCAGCGCGCGGTCGACGAAGACTGCCTTGCCATTGGCGCGATGGGCCACGCCGCGGCCGTCGTGGGCCAGGCGCTCGATCAGCAGGCTATCATCGGCGGCGCTGATGTCGCGCGCCGGCGCCGGGTCACGCTGGCGCAGCCCCGATGTGCCCGAGGCCGGGCGCCCATGGCGACGCTTGCCGAGCATCGCCATCAGGCCTCCGGCGCGTAGAGGCCGGTGGACAGGTAGCGGTCGCCGCGGTCGCAGACGATGAACACGATCACCGCGTTCTCGACCTGCTCGGCGATGCGCAGCGCACCGGCCAGTGAGCCCCCCGACGAGACCCCGGCCAGGATACCCTCCTCGCGGGCCAGGCGGCGCATGTGCACCTCGGCTTCCTGCTGGCCGATATCCAGCGTCTGGTCGACCCGGCTGGCATCGAAGATGCGCGGCAGGTAGGCCTCCGGCCAGCGGCGTATTCCGGCGATGCTGGCGCCGTCCTCGGGCTGCAGGCCGACGATCTGCACCGCCGGGTTCTGCTGCTTGAGGTACTTCGAGACACCCATGATGGTGCCGGTGGTGCCCATCGAGCTGACGAAATGGGTGATGCTGCCCTCGGTCTGACGCCACAGCTCCGGCCCGGTGGTGCGGAAGTGCGCCAGGGGATTGTCGGGATTGGCGAACTGATCCAGCGCCTTGCCCTCGCCGCGGGCGATCATGGTGTCGGCGAGGTCGCGAGCGCCTTCCATGCCGGCGTCCTTGGACACCGTGATCAGCTTGGCGCCATAGGCCGCCATGGCCTGCTTGCGCTCGCTGGAGGCGCTTTCCGGCATGATCAGGGTCATGCGGTAGCCCTTGATCGCCGCAGCCATGGCCAGGGCGATGCCGGTATTGCCCGACGTCGCCTCGACCAGGGTGTCGCCGGGATGAATCTCGCCACGGGCCTCGGCCTGCTGAATCATCGACAGCGCCGGGCGATCCTTCACCGAGCCGGCCGGGTTGTTGCCTTCGAGCTTGGCCAGCAGGGTGTTGTTGCGGCCTGCGGCAATGCGCTTGAGGCGCACCAGGGGCGTGTTGCCGACCACATCCTCGAGCGTGGGGAAGTGCATGCGAAGCGTCCTTCTCAACGGGTATACGTCGATTATATCCATGCCCGTCGGTGGGTGACAGGGATGGCCCCACGGTGTGGCATAATGCCGGCACCGATTGCCGTGCGGATCCAAGGCCATGCCGATCAGAACCCGACTGCTGCTGTTGGCGGTCGTCGTGCCGCTGTCACTGTTGCTGACCCTGACCCTGCTCGCCCTGTTGCATGACGGCCAGAGTCGACGCGAGGCGCTTGAGCAGCGCACCCTGGGCAGCGCCGAACTGCTGCGCCCCTCCCTCGAACACGCCCTGCTCGACCACCATCACACCTGGCTGCCCGACCTGCTGCAGCGCCTGCAGGACATTCCCGAGGTGCGCGGGGTCAGCCTGCGCGATGGCGCCGGCACGGCCACCCTCGAGCTGGGCCAGCAGAAGCCGGTGCTCGACGACTATGCCGCGGCCCCGCCGCTGGAGGAGCGCGACGGCGACTGGCGGCTGGTGCTGCCCCTCGAGCACGGAAACGACACCCACTACCTGGATATCAGCGTCGACACCACCGCGCTGACTCTCGCCTTCTACCGCCACCTGACGGCGGCGGGACTGGTGTGGCTGGTCTCTGGACTGCTGCTGTTCATGCTCACCTATATCGTCTATCGCCGCATCGACCGCCCCATCGAGGAGCTCCAGGAGCTGCTGCGGCGCCTCAATGCCGGCGACTACCAGCTGCGCCTGGCGCGCCAGGGCCCGCCGGAGCTGGGCCGCCTGGCCGCCAGCGTCAATACCCTCTCCGATCATCTCGAGAACGCCCACGAGGACATGCAGCGGCACATCGACCAGACCACCCGCGATCTGCAGGAGTCGATGGAGACCATCGAGATTCAGAACATCGAGCTCGACATGGCCCACCGCCGGGCGCTCGAGGCCAATCGCATCAAGTCGGAGTTCCTGGCCAACATGAGCCATGAGATCCGCACCCCGCTCAACGGCATCATCGGCTTCTGCCAGCTGCTGTCGCGCTCCCCCCTCGACGCGCGCCAGCGCGAGTGGCTCGACCACGTCAGCAAGGCCTCGGATAGCCTGCTGGCACTGATCAACGACATCCTCGACTTCTCCAAGCTCGAGGCCGGCAAGATGGAGCTCGAGTGCGTCAACCTCGATGCCCAGGCGCTGGTCGACGAGGTGCTCGGCCTGCAGGGTCCCCAGGCGCACCACAAGCAGCTGCACCTGCTGGGGCTGGTCTACGACGACGTGCCCGAACAGCTGCAGGGCGACCCGCTGCGCATCAAGCAGGTGCTCACTAACCTGGTCCACAACGCCATCAAGTTCACCCAGCGCGGCGAGGTGATCGTCAGGGTGATGCTCGACGACAGCGACAGTCAGCGGGTGACCCTCAGGGTCAGCGTCAGCGATACCGGCATCGGCCTCAGCGAGAGCGCCTGCCAGCGGCTGTTCCAGGCCTTCAGCCAGGCCAGCGCCAGCGACAGCCGGCACTATGGCGGCACCGGCCTGGGGTTGATGATCTGTCGCCAGCTGGTCGAACAGATGGGTGGCGAGATCGGCGTCGAGAGCGAGCTTGGCCGCGGCTCGACCTTCACCTTCACGCTCCCGCTCCAGGCCCAGCGGCTCGACCCCCGGCCCCCGGAGCTGGCCCTCGGCGGTCTGCGCGTCGCCTTCGACGAGCCCCACCCGGCGACCCGCCATGCCCTCTCCCACCTGCTCGAGCAGTGGGGGGCCGAGCTGGTCACGCTGGACGCCGGCAGCGCACCCGACCTGCTGATTGCCGGGCTGGCCCACGAGGACCTGGTGCCGGCGCGCCTGGCAAGCTGGCAGGCCTGCCTCAACGCTTGCCACTGCCCGTGCATCCTGCTGGTCCAGGCCGGGCCGCTGGAACTCCCCGACCTGCACCTGCCGCATGGCGGCGAACTGCTCAGTCGACCGCTGTCACGCCGGGTGCTGGCGGCCAGCATCGAGCGCCTGATCACGCCGCAGGCACTGCCCGCGCCGGCTCCCGAGCCGCGCCCGTCACAGCTGCTGGTGGTCGATGACAACAGCGCCAACCGCCTGCTGCTGGAGGCCATGCTCGAGGATCTCGGGCTCGGCGCCCAGTTGGCCGCCAGCGGCGAGGAAGCGCTGGCGCTGGCGCAGGGTCAGCACTTCGATATGGTATTGATGGATATTCGCCTGCCGGGCATGGACGGCATTGCCACCACCCAGGCCCTGCGCTGCCTCGACGAACGCTGGCGGCAGTGCCCGGTGATTGCGGTTACCGCCCACGCCATGGAGGAGGAGCGCCAGCGGCTGCTGAGCAGTGGCCTGCAGGAGGTGCTGATCAAGCCGGTCGATCATGCCGCACTGCTCGACCTGCTCAAGCGCCGGCTGGCCATCGCCGAGCGACCCGCCAAGGCAAGACCGCCGGCGGCCCAGGACGAGCTGGCGGTGGTCGACCTGACCCTCGGCACCCAGCTGGCCGCCGGACGCGAGGCGCTCGCCTGGGACACCCTGCTGCTGCTGGTCGACAGCCTCGACGCCAGCGAAGCCGCCCTGCGCAGCGCCTGGCAGGCCGGCGACGAAGAGGCCTTCCTGGATGCCATCCATGCCCTCAACGGCGCCTGCCGCTACTGCGGCGTGCCGCAGCTGGCTCTGCTCGCCGAAACCCTCGAGACGCGCCTGCGCAGCCGCGGCCTGAACGACGTGGCGCCACTGCTGGACGACCTCTATGCGGCCATGGCGCGGCTCGCCGACTGGCGTCGACAGCACGCGCCATCCGCTCAACCCTCGAGCACCACGAAGGCCAGTGCCAGTCCGTCATCGTCCGACAGCGACAGGTGAAGGGTCACCACCCCGGCGGCCTGGGCCTGCTCGCGGGCGCGCCCGGCCAGTAACAGCGAGGGCCGGCCGAGGGCGTCGTTGACCACTTCGATCTCGGTCCAGCGCATGCCGTGGCGCAGTCCGGTACCCAGCGCCTTGAGGAACGCCTCCTTGGCGGCGAAGCGCTTGGCGAGAAACGCGGCCGGCTGAGGGTGGTGCTGAAAGCGGGCCAGTTCGCTCGGCCCCAGCAGGCGCTGTGCGAAGCGCTCGCCGTGGCGCGCCATGCCCGCCGTGAAGCGGTCGATGCGCGCCAGGTCGTTGCCGATCCCCAGGATCATCGCGGCTCAGCCATGCTCGTGGTCGTGGTCATGGTCGTGCTCCTCGAGCGCCGCCAGCAGCCCGGCTTCCTGGCCGGCGATCACCAGCCGCTTCATCTCGGCCACCGCCTCCTTGAGCCCCACGAACAGCGCGCGGGCGATGATCGCATGACCGATATTGAGCTCATGGATGCCGCCAATCGCAGCGATGGCCTCGACGTTATGGTAGTGCAGGCCGTGCCCGGCGTTGACGGTCAGCCCCAGCTCGAGGGCCATCTCGGCCGCTGCGGCGATCCTCGCGTGCTCGTCTCGTGCCGCCTGGCCGACAGCCTCGGCGTAGGCGCCGGTATGCAGCTCGATGACCGGCGCGCCGGCGCGCACCGCGGCCTCGATCTGGGCCGGGTCGGGATCGATGAACAGCGACACCTCGCAGCCTGCCGCTGCCAGCCGACGGCAGGCGGCCTGTACCGCCTCGAAGCCGCCGACCACGTCCAACCCACCCTCGGTGGTCAGCTCCTCGCGCTTCTCCGGCACCAGGCACACGTGCGCCGGGCGTATCTCTTCGGCCAGACGTATCATCGCCTCGGTGACCGCCATCTCGAGGTTCATGCGGGTATTGAGGGTCTCGGCCAGCAGCCGCACGTCGCGCTCTTGGATATGCCGGCGATCCTCGCGCAGGTGAACGGTGATGCCGTCGGCACCGGCCTCTTCGGCCAGCAGGGCGGCCTGGACAGGGTCAGGGTAGCGGGTACCGCGAGCCTGGCGCAGGGTGGCGATATGATCGATATTGACGCCGAGCTGGATACGGGGCGCATGCATGGTGGAGTCTCCAGGAGTCGAGAGTCGTAAGAATCTAGGGGTTGGCTTGCTGTTTCAAGCTTACCGCTCGCGACGCAGCCGCTTGTCGGCGAGCTGACGCATCAGTTCCCGCGAGCGCAGCGGCCGGCTACCCAACAGCGGCGCCAGCGCCGCACGGGTCACCGCCTTGGCGGGGCCGGCAAGCCCTGCGGCCTGCCACTGGCCGCTGGCCAGCAGACGCAGGGTACGACCGTCGAGCCCCTGCGTGGCCCCTGCCGGCAGCGCCTCGAAGGCGCGCGCCTCGGCGCGGTAGACATAGCGACGCTGGGGGTCGAGCTGGTTGTCCCCCAGGTCGCGGAACAGCGGTTCGGCATCGAGCAGCTCGAGCAGCGCCAGTTCCAGGCCGCGCAGCGCAGCGGCGCGCGCCTCCGGCCGCGGCAGGGCCTCGAGGGTGGCGCTGTAGAAGGCGAACACCTCGCGTCCCGGCAGCTCAAGTGGCAACAGCCGGGCCAGCAGCTCGTTGGCATACAGCCCGCACAGCAGGCCTTCTCCGGCCAGCAGCGCCGCGCTGCCGGTGCTCTCCATCAGCCGCAGGCGCTTGAGCTCGCCGCTGCCGACCCAGGTCACATGCAGCGGTGCAAACGGCTGCAGACGCCCCCGCGCACGGCTGCCAGGTCGCTGCACGCCCTGAGCCACCGCCCTGACCCGACCATGGCCCAGCGTCAGCAGATCGACCAGCGCACTGGTCTCGCGGTACGGCCGCTTATGGAGCAGGAAGGCGGGTTCGGGCTGCATCATCGGTCCTTGGGCAACGCCGGGCGAGCGCGCGACTCAGTCCAGGTGGTAGCCCAGGCTCTTCAGTGCGCGTTCATCGTCCGACCAGCCGCGCTTGACCTTGACCCACAGGTTGAGCATCACCTTGCCACCCAGCGCACGTTCCATGTCGAGGCGCGCCTCGCGGCCGATGCTCTTGATGCGTTCACCGTTTTCGCCGATCAGGATCTTCTTCTGGCCCTGGCGCTCGACCAGGATCAGCGCACTGATATGGGTGACGCGATCGGTCTCGCGAAACTCCTCGATCTCCACCGTCATCTGATACGGCAGCTCGTCGCCGAGCTGGCGCATGACCTTCTCGCGCACCAGCTCGGCGGCCAGGAAGCGCTGGGTACGATCGGTGACCTGGTCGTCGGGGTAGTAGTGGATACTCTCGGGCAGATGCTTGGCGACCTCGATCTCGAGTTCCGGCACGTTGCTGCCGTGCTTGGCCGACAGCGGCAGGATCGCCGCGAAGTCGCGCTTGGCGCCGACCTCCTCGAGCCACGGCAGCAGGCTGGCCTTGTCCTCCAGCCAGTCGACCTTGTTGACCGCCAGGATCACCGGCGCCTTGACGTGGGTCAGCTTGTCGAGCACCACCTGGTCTTCGGGCATCCAGCGGGTGCGGTCGACGATGAAGACCACGCAGTCGACGTCGCGCAGCGCCTGGCTGGCAGCCTGGTTCATGAAGCGGTTGATCGCCTTGTTGCGATCCTTGGACATGATGTGCATGCCGGGGGTATCGACATAGATGACCTGATCGTCGCCCTCGGTCTTGATGCCCATTACCTGGTGGCGCGTGGTCTGCGGACGCCGCGAGGTGATGGAAATCTTCTGTCCAAGGATACGGTTCATCAGCGTCGACTTGCCGACGTTGGGGCGGCCGACGATGGCCACGAATCCACAGCGCTGGGTCATGCTCGCCCTCCTCGCGGTTCGAGCAGCGCCAGCGCCTTTTCGGCGGCCTGCTGCTCGGCATGGCGTCGGCTCGAGCCGACGCCGACGGTAGCGGCCTCGAGCATCTCGATCTGACATTCGATGGTGAAGGTCTGGGCGTGGGCCTCGCCCTCCACCGAGAGCACTTCATAGCGCGGCAGCGGCGACTGCCGCGACTGCAGAAACTCCTGCAGCCGGGTCTTGGGGTCTTTCTGGGTATCCTGCAGGTCGATGGCCTCGAGGCGCTGGGCGTACCACGACAGCACCCTGGCCTTGGCCACGTCCATGCCGGCATCCAGGTAGATGGCACCGATCACCGCCTCGACGGCGTCGGCGAGAATCGAGTCGCGCCGGTGACCGCCGCTCTTCATCTCGCCGGAGCCGAGCCGCAGACACTCGCCAAGATCGAACTCGCGCGCCAGCTCGGCCAGGGTCTGGCCCTTGACCAGCTGGGCGCGCAGCCGCGACAGCTGCCCCTCGCGGGCATCCGGGAAGCGCCGGAACAGCGCCTCGGCGATCACGAAGTTGACGATCGAGTCGCCGAGAAACTCGAGGCGCTCATTGTTCTGCCCGCCAAAACTGCGGTGGGTCATGGCCAGCTCCAGCAGGCCGATGTCGGCGAACGCATGGCCGACCCGACGGCTGAAACCATTCAAGGGGTTACTCACGAAACTCCTGCTCTTTGTTGTGACCTGATTAAATGAATAGCCCGATGCACGGCATCTCGCCATGCATCAGGCCATATTGCTTTAGCCAGCCAGGGGCTGGGTCAGTGAATGCGGCGTACCGAGCCGAAGCTTGGCAACCCGCCGTCCCAGTGCATCCATACCGCAAACGCCTGGCCGACGATGTTCTCTTCGGGCACGAAGCCCCAGTAGCGACTGTCGTTGGAGTGGTCGCGGTTGTCGCCCATGGTGAAATAGTGGCCCTCCGGCACCTCCAACTCGCGCATCTGCGGACCGGGGTCGCGGGGGTTGTTGTAGATCTGGTGGGCCTGGGCACCGAGCAGCTCCTCGAGCAGCTGCTCGCCGGGCTGATCGCGGGGATCGGCCTCCAGCAGGCTACTCGGTACCGCCTCGCCGTTGACGAAGAGCTGCTTGCCCTCGTAGCGAATACGGTCGCCGGGCAGCCCTACCACGCGCTTGATGAAGTTGATCGACGGCTCCTGAGGGAAGCGAAACACCATCACATCGCCGCGCTCCGGGTCGTTCATCTCGACCAGGCGGGTATTGATCACCGGCAGGCGCAGGCCATAGGTGAACTTGTTGACGAGGATGAAATCGCCCACTTCCAGGGTCGGACGCATCGAGCCCGAAGGGATCTGGAACGGCTCGACCACGAAGCTCCTCAGCACCAGCACCACCAGCAGCACCGGGAAGAACGAACGCGAGTAGTCGACCGGCCACGGCTCACGCGCCAGCTTGCGCCGAGAGTCGTCGTCGAGGCGCTCGCCGTTGCCGGCTTCCACCGCCGCCAGGCGCGCACGCCGTGCACGCCCCCACCACACCGCATCCAGCAACCAGATCATACCGGTGACCGCTACGGCCACCACCAGCAACAGCGAAAAATCCATGCCTATCCTCGACCCTAGTCATTCACCTTGAGCACGGCGAGGAAGGCATCCTGGGGAATTTCCACCCTGCCGACCTGCTTCATGCGTTTCTTGCCCGCCTTCTGCTTTTCCAGCAGCTTCTTCTTGCGGGACACGTCGCCGCCGTAGCACTTGGCGGTAACGTTCTTGCGCAGCGCCTTGACCGTGGAACGCGCCACCACCTGACCACCGATGGCGGCCTGGATGGCCACGTCGAACATCTGCCGCGGTATCAGCTCTTTCATCTTCTCGACCAGCAACCTACCCCGGCTGTGGGCGTGATCGCGATGGATGATCGCCGCCAGGGCATCGACCTTGTCGCCGTTGATCAGCACGTCGAGCCGCACCAGCCTGGCCGCCTCGAAGCGTTCGAAGCTATAGTCCAGCGACGCATAGCCCTTGGAGATCGATTTCAGGCGATCGAAGAAATCCATCACCACCTCGGACATCGGCAGTTCATACACGAGCTGGATCTGATTGCCCAGGAACTGCATGTCGAGCTGGGTGCCGCGGCGCTGCTCGCACTCGGCGATGACGTTGCCGACGAACTCCTGGGGCACCAGGATACTGGCACGCACGATCGGCTCGCGCATCTCGTCGACATTGGCCATGTCAGGCAGCTTGGAGGGGTTGGAGACGTAGCTCACGTCACCGTTGTCCATGGCCAGCTCGTAGACCACCGTCGGTGCGGTGGTCAGCAGATCGAGATCGTACTCGCGCTCGAGGCGCTCCTGGATGATCTCCATGTGCAGGGTGCCAAGGAAGCCGACCCGGAAGCCAAAGCCCAGGGCGTCGGAGTTCTCCGGCTCGTAGGCCAACGAGGCGTCGTTGAGGGCCAGCTTCTCGAGGGCATCACGAAAGTCCTCGTAGTCGTCGGCGCTGACCGGGAACATCCCGGCGTAGACCTGCGGCTTGACCTTCTGGAAGCCGGGCAGGCGCGGCACGTCGGGAGTCTTGGTATGGGTGATGGTATCGCCCACCGGGGCACCCTGGATCTCCTTGATCCCGGCCACCACGAAGCCCACTTCGCCGGCACGCAGCACGCCGGTTTCGCGGCGCAGGGGCGTGAACACCCCGACCTCGTTGACCTGCCAGTCACGCCCGGTCGAGTTGATGCGAATCTTCTCGCCCTTCTTCAGGGTGCCGTCGAACAGCCGTACCAGCGATACCACGCCCAGGTAGTTGTCGAACCAGGAGTCGACGATCAGCGCCTGCAGCGGTGCCTCGGGGTCGCCCTTGGGCGGCGGGATATCGCGCACCAGGCGCTCGAGCAGCGCCTCCATGCCCAGCCCGCTCTTGGCCGAGACCTGGCAGGCGTCGGTGGCGTCGATGCCGATGATCTCCTCGATCTCCTGAGCCACCTTGTCGGGGTCGGCCTGGGGCAGGTCCATCTTGTTGAGCACCGGCAGCACCTCGAGCCCCTGCTCCACCGCGGTATAGCAGTTGGCCACCGACTGCGCCTCGACGCCCTGGGCGGCATCGACCACCAGCAGCGCGCCCTCGCAGGCGTAGAGCGAGCGCGACACCTCGTAGGAGAAGTCGACGTGCCCGGGGGTGTCGATGAAGTTGAGCTGGTAGGTGTTGCCGTCCTCGGCGTGGTAGTCGAGGGTCACCGATTGGGCCTTGATGGTGATGCCCCGCTCGCGCTCGATATCCATCGAATCGAGCACCTGCTCCTTGAGCTCACGGTCGCTCAGCCCGCCACATATCTGGATGATCCGGTCGGAGAGCGTGGACTTGCCGTGGTCGATGTGGGCGATGATCGAGAAATTACGGATATGCTTGAGCTTGTCGTGGGACACGTCGTTGGCCATCGAGTCAGTTCTGCCTTTCAATGAATCGGCGTCCTACGCCAGGACGTCACTATCGAAACCGCTATCGCTACATAGGGAGGGTCGACAGGAGGGCAGCAGGCGCATGCCGGTGAGCAAATTGCGCTCATTGTACCGGCATGCGCCTGGCAGGAACAGCGAAGCCGCGCCGGCTTCGCGCTTGATTCACTCGTTGGGGTCGAGACGCAGCGCCACGAACAGCGAGCGACCGTCGCGGTAGAGACGTAGCGGCACGGCGCGATCACCGTCGATGGCCTCGACCACCTCGAGCAGCCGCTGCGGCGAGTCGATGCTCTGCTGATCCAGCGAAACGATCACGTCCCCGGGGCGGATGCCCGCTGCGGCAGCGGCACCGTCCGGGTCGACGCTGCGGACCTGGACGCCACCCTCGATCTCGAGGCGCTCACGCTCGGCCGCATCGAGCTCGGCCACGCTGAGCCCGAGGCGCGCCTGGCGGTCACTGGTGTCCTGCTCGGCGGCGGACTCGTCGTCGCCATTGGCATCCGGCCAGCGGCCCACGGTGACGTCCTGGGAGCGCTGCTCGCCGTCGCGCATCAGGGTCAGCTCGACGTCGTTGCCTGGGCTGACCCGGCCGATCAGGCGCGGCAGCGTGGTCGAGGACTCGACCTCCTCGCCGTCGACCTGCATGATCACGTCGCCGGCGCGCAGGCCGCTTTGCGCGGCGGGGCCTTGCGGATCGAGATCGGCGATCAGTGCCCCGCTCGGGCTATCCATGCCGAACGACTCGGCCAGATCCCGTGATACCGGCTGAATTACCACCCCCAGCCAGCCGCGGCTGACCTGACCGTCATCGCGCAGCTGGTCGGCGATATCCATCGCCACGCTGATCGGGATCGCGAACGAGACGCCCATGAAGCCACCGCTGCGGGTGAAGATCTGTGAGTTGATGCCGACCACCTCACCGTCGAGATTGAACAGCGGCCCGCCGGAGTTGCCGGGGTTGATCGCCACGTCGGTCTGGATGAACGGCACATAGGCGTCCCGCGGCAAAGTGCGGTTGATGGCACTGACGATGCCCGCGGTCACCGAGTGGTCGAAGCCGAACGGCGAGCCGATGGCGGCCACCCACTCGCCGACCCGCAGATGGTCGGAGTTGCCCAGCGTCAGGGTCGGCAGGCCCTCGGCGTCGACCTTGAGCAGGGCCACGTCGGTCTCTCTATCGGCGCCAACCAGCTCGGCCTCCAACTCACGGCGATCGTTGAGCCGCACCAGGATCTCGTCGGCGCCATCGACCACATGGGCATTGGTCAGGATGTAGCCATCCTCGCTGATGATGAAACCCGACCCCAGCGACTGGCGCTCCTGACTGCGCCCCCGGCCCTGGCCGGGCGGGCTCGGAAACTGGTCGCCGAAGAAGTGGCGAAAGATCTCGGGGATGTCCTGCCCCCCCGGCCCACCGAACTGTTCGCTGCGCGACGGCACCGCCCGAGTGCTGGCGATATTGACCACCGCCGGTGCGGCGTCCTCCACCAGCTCGGTAAAGTCAGGCAGGCCGCGGGCCTGGGCGGACTGCCAGGCAAACGCGGCGATGGTCAGTAGTAACCACAGCGAAAGATGTCGTGTCGTGCGTTCCATAAGGCGCTCCTGCGACGGCGTTGGGACAATCAGTGCGAGGAAGACGGGCTTAGCGCCTAACGCGGCGCTAAACGGGCCAGTAGCAAGTTGGTCGATATAGGGGGCGTCATGGCGTCGACTCCTGGGCGCTATCGTCGACGTCGGCCGCTACCCGCTCAGGCTGCCACTCGACCTGCTCGACGATCTGCAACAGCACCTGCGGCGGCAGCTCGCCCATGGCAACGATCTGCATCGGCTGGCCGCCGATGTCGTCGTGGCGCACCGCCGCGTAAGAGATGCCCAGGCGGTGCATGCCTGGCGACAGCACCTGACCGTCGGCATCGAGAGGCTCGACGAACAGGCTCAGGCTCGACAGCCCGTCGCTGAACAGGCGATGCCCCACGGCATCATCGTGCACGCTGCTGCGAGTGGAAACCGGCTGCGGCGCGAAGCCCGGCGGCAGCCAGCCCGGCGCCCAGGGATCCGGCGGCGCCTGACGCAACTCGTCGAGGCGTACGTGGCCATCGTGAAGGGAGGCGTGCTCGAGGTCGGTGATCTGGAAGGTCTCGAGCACGCGACCACTGTCGTCCAGGAGTAGCTGCTTGAGCGGTAGCGCGGTGGCGCGGTCGAGCCAAAGTCGATGCCCGTAGCGCAGGCTGTCCAGCGGCTCGATGTCCAGGCGTACGGCGTTGCGCCCGGCAATCCGTTCGCTGCCGTCGAGCTGCAGCCGGTAGTGGTCGCTGAGGTGGGTCATGATCGCGGTGGGCGAGGCGGGCACCTCGCTGCCCTCCTCTGCCCAGCCACCGCGACCGATGCGACCACGCCGCTCGAACACCAGCGGCGGGCCGTCGAGGAACTGTGCCACTTCACGCTCGACGCCATCCTTTACCTCGTGAGATAGCGCCAGGGTGCGCGCGCCCTCACTGCTGATGCGCACCGCCCTGGCGTGAAACACATAGCAGTGGTTGGCCCACAGGCTGAATTCGAACCAGCCTTCCGGTGAATCCGGCGCGGCCACCCCATCCAGAACCGAGCAGTCGAAACCGGCTTCGCTGTCCCAGGCCGCGGCAAGGGCTTCCTGGCCAGAGGGTTGATCGGCGACGGCGGCCCCGGATAGACCGAACATCGCCACGGCGATCAGCAGCACATGGCGACGTAGGGAAGTATGTAGCGGAGTACGCTGCTGCGCCGTGCGCAGCGGATGACGGAAATACGCGGTCATCCCTGCCCTCATTAACGCTGGCCCAAGGTCTCGAGCCCCGACGCGCGCAGCAGCGGCATCCAGGCGTCGCCACTCCGATAGGCCGCGCCCTCGGCGTGACGATCGAGATAGGACTGAAGTAGCTGTGCCTGCGCCTGGTCGCCGCGCTGGGACTGGCGTGCGCTGGGCGCCATGAACATCGGCATCTCGGCGGATGCCCCCACGGTCATGATGCCACTGTTGCCACCACCGCCCTGGGCGGGAGACTGGAACATCGGCAGGTCGACCAGCGACGGCCGTGACACCGAGGCCCCGGCATTTCCGGCAGCAGCAGGTACCGCCTGGGCTGCCCCCTGAACACCGCTGCCACCGGCCAGACTTGGCTGGGTCGCAGTGCTGCCGGAATCGCTGCCGTGATAGACCTGTACCCCGGTGATCACCATCAGCGACACAGCAGCGGCAATCGCCGCGCTACCGGTAAACGACAATCCGCTGCGCTTGCGCGTCAACGACTTGTCGGTGGCGGGCAGCGGCTCATCGGCAATCTTTGCCATGATGCCTGCCGAGAGGTCAGTGCTGACATCGACATCGCGGTCGCGCTGCATGAGGCTGCGGGCCAGATGGTAGCGACGCCAAGCGTCAGCATCGTCGCCATGCCCGTCAAGCGACTTGAGTACGCGACGCAGTTCGAGCTCATCAGCCTCATCATCCATCAGGGCAGACAATGACTCTCGTGCCTGTTGATTCATTACTTACACCCTCATCCTCGACAGGGCCTGACGCCCATTGGTCATTAGAATTCTGATGCCATATGGCAACGGTCATGCCGCTACCCGACTGACGTGACCGGGCATCGGCTGCGGCACTGCCCGTCATGCCATTGCCCCCGGGAAGCGCCATCGGCGACCACCCTTGTGACGTCATCTCTCGCCAACAGTTCAGTGACATAGGCGAAAAACTCATTCATGGATCATGTCTCGGGTCCGCGACGTGGTCACCAGCGGCTGGATGTGCTTGTCCACCGCCTCACGAGCGCGGAAGATCCGCGAGCGTACCGTGCCTACCGGACAGTTCATGACATTGGCAATGTCTTCATAGGAGAGTCCGTCGAGTTCGCGCAGGGTAATCGCGGTGCGCAGATCCTCCGGCAGATTCTCGATGGCCTCGAACACGGCGGCCTCCAGCTGATCGCGCGCCATTGCCGCCTCAGGCGTCTCGGTATCCGACAGCCGCCCGCTGTGATCGACGATCTCGGCATCGACGATATCCAGATCACTGCCCGGTGGGCGCCGCCCACGCGAGACCAGATGGTTCTTGGCGGTGTTGATGGCGATACGATACATCCAGGTGTAGAAAGCACTCTCGGCGCGAAACTTGCCCAGCGCGCGGTAGGCCTTGATAAACGCCTCCTGGGCCACGTCATGCACTTCTGCGTGGTCGTGCACGTAGCGTCCGATCAGGCCAATGATCTTGTGCTGGTATTTCTTTACCAGTAGATCGAAGGCCCGGTTGTCTCCCTGCTGGGCACGCTCGACGAGTTGCTGGTCGGTTTCCCTCGTGCCCATTCAACTCCTCCCCGATCGGGAGAGTAACGTGGCGGGCATAGCAGGTAATGCCAGCACAGCGGCAACATAAGCAAATCTGGTAGTCATGGCGTTAACCTGGGCCCTGTCAGGCAAAGTGTGATGGTTACCCGTAAGTGTTCCTGTTTATTGGCATTCCATCAAGCAGGGTCTACCGACCTCAACGACCCGCTCAGACCGGAATGGTGCGCCGGAGTTCCATGCCGGCGTTGATTTTTCAGGCCCTGCCAGGCGATAGTAGTGGCACGGTTTTTCCCCATTTCACGCGCGAATCACGTCACAGGTAGCGGCATGTCACAACAGCAGGTCAATAACCTCAACGTCCTCGCCCAGGACGTCCTGATCTCTCCCGATGCATTGAAGCAGGAAATTCCTCTGACCGAAGGCGCCGAGCGCACCGTGGTCGAGGGCCGCGAGACCATTCAGCGCATCCTCGATGGCAGCGACCCACGCCTGCTGGTGGTGGTCGGCCCGTGCTCCATCCATGACGTGGATGCCGCCCTAGACTATGCCCGCCGCCTGCGCCGGCTGGCCGACCAGGTCGCGGATAGCCTGTACATCGTGATGCGTGTCTATTTCGAGAAGCCGCGCACCACCGTGGGCTGGAAAGGACTGATCAACGACCCTCACCTCAACGGCTCGTTCGAGATCGAAGAGGGCCTGCACATTGCCCGCAAGCTGCTGGTCGAGTTGGCCGAGATGGGCCTGCCGCTAGCCACCGAGGCACTCGACCCGATCTCCCCGCAGTATCTGCAGGACTGCATCAGCTGGTCGGCGATCGGCGCGCGCACCACCGAATCCCAGACCCACCGCGAGATGGCCTCCGGCCTGTCGTGCCCGGTGGGCTTCAAGAACGGCACCGACGGCAGCCTCGACGTGGCGGTCAACGCCCTGCAGTCGGTGGCTCATCCGCACAACTTCCTGGGTATCGACCAGGCCGGCCAGGTGGCGATCATCCGTACCCGCGGCAACGCCTACGGTCACGTGGTGCTGCGCGGCGGCAACGGCAAGCCCAACTATGACAGCGTCAGCGTGGCGCTGGCCGAGCAGGAACTTACCCAGGCCGGCATCAAGCCCAACATCATGGTCGACTGCTCGCACGCCAACTCCAACAAGGATCCGGCCCTGCAGCCACTGGTGATGGAGAACGTCACCAACCAGATCCTTGAGGGCAACCGCTCGATCATCGGCCTGATGGTCGAGTCGCATATCGGCTGGGGCAACCAGAAGATTCCCGAGGATCACAGCCAGCTCAAGTACGGCGTGTCGGTCACCGACGCCTGCATCGACTGGGATGCGACCGTCGAGGCCTTCACGTCGATGCACGACAAGCTCAAGCCGGTACTCGCGGCGCGCATCCAGGCCGCCTGAGCCAGCTCCCTGCAAGAACGCTGCGCCCGCCACTCGGCGGGCGCAGCACGTTTGCGACAGCACTCAGCATGGCATGGAAGACGGCCCGGCGGCTCAGGGCAGCTGCGCTACGCCGTCGATCTCGCGACTGAAGGGTGGCAGCGCATCGAGCAGCGCGCGGCCATAGCGGCGCGTCAGCACCCGACGGTCGAGCAGCGTGATACGCCCGCTGTCCTGCTCCTTGCGGATCAGCCGTCCGCAGGCCTGAACCAGCTTGATCGAGGCGTCGGGTACGCTGATGCGCATGAAGGGATTGCCGCCGCGGCTCTCGATCCACTCGGCAAGCGTGGCGCCCACCGGGTCGTCCGGCACCGAGAACGGCAGCCGGGTGATCACCACGTGGGTGAGATAATCGCCGGGCAGATCGATGCCCTCGGCGAAGCTCGCCAGGCCGAAGATGATGCTGCCCTGCCCGGCGTCGACCCGCGCCCGATGACGCTCGATCAGCTCGCGCTTGGGCAGCCGGTCCTGGGCCAGCACGCGCTCGCCCAGCGTCTTGGGCAGCGCCTTCTCCACCGCGCGCAGCTGAGCCCGCGACGAAAACAGCATCAGCACGGCTTCGCGACTGTCCAGCGCCGCGACGAAGTCGACGATGGCCCGCTCATGCGCCTCGCGGTTGCCGGGATCGACCGCCTCGCGGGGCACGCTGAGCACCGCCCGCGAGTAGTCGAAGGGGCTCGGCAGGCGCTGGTAGCGGTAGCGATTGGCCAGCCCGGCGCGCTCCTGCAGGCGCTCGAAGCGGCCCAGCGCAGTGAGCGTTGCCGAGGTCACCACTGCCCCGTAGCAGCTGCCCCACAGCGTCCGCGCCAGGGTGTGGGCGGCGGAGACCGGGCTCGCCGAATAGACCAGCTCGGGCTCGCCGGCCACCGGCTCGAAGGTCAGCCAGCGCGCCCGCGGCGGCTCGGCCGGGTCGTCCTCCTCGCTCATCGCCAGCCATAGCGCATGCGCCTCCAGCGCACGACCGTGCAGCAGCGCGATCAGCGGCAGCCAGGGCTCGGCCTGCTCCTTGGGAAGTCCGGTGTGCTTGTCCGGGTCGAGGCTCTCGCGCAGGATATCGGCCATGCTCTCGAGGTTGCGCGCCAGCGAGGCAAACACCACCACCAGGGCGCTGGCCTGCTCGCGCAGCGACAGCGGCGCGCGCCCCATCTCGAAACGATGGTGGCGGCTCTCGTCGCCGCTGCCCTGAGGCAGCTCGGCGAGCTGGTGACCCAGCGCCATGACCTCGCCCAGCCGCGGCTCGATCGCGGCGATCGCCTCGGGAAACCCGGCCAGCAGTCGCGCCAGGGTCGGCTGCACGGCGAGTGCCGCATTCAGCTCGGTGAGGGATTTCTTCAGCGTTCTCAGCCAGCGCAGCGCGCCGTTGACGGCAAAGCGGTGGGTAAAGTGCTCCACCGCCTTGTCCGGCAGATGATGGCCCTCGTCGAAGACATAGATGCAGTCGGCGGGCTTGGGCAGCACCATGCCGCCGCCCAGCGACAGGTCAGCCAGCACCAGGTCGTGGTTGGCGACGACGATGTCGGCGCTGTCGAGATGGCGGCGGGCACGAAAGAAGGCGCAGGCGTTGAAGTGCCCGCAGCGGCGGTTGGTGCACTGGCGATGATCGGTGGTCAGCCGCCGCCACTGGGGGTCGGCGATGGTCTCCGGCCAGCTGTCGCGGTCGCCGGCCCAGCGCCCGCTGCCGTAGGCCTCGGCCAGCTCCTTGACCAGGGCATGGAAGTCGTCGCCGTCGCGCGACTCCATGGCCTGCTCGAACATCGACAGGGTCGGGTTCTCCTCGGCGCCATCGAGCGCCTTCTCGAGATTGGCCACGCACAGGTAGCGGCCACGCCCCTTGGCCAGGGCATAGTCGAAGCTCAGCCCACTGTGGGCCTTGAGCGCCGGCAGGTCCTGGTGCAGCACCTGCTCCTGCAATGCCACGGTGGCGGTGGAGATCACCAGTCGCTTGCCGCGCGCCTGGGCCACCGGCAGGGCCGCCAGCAGGTAGGCCAGGGTCTTGCCGGTGCCGGTGCCCGCCTCGAGCACGCAGACGTGCTCATCGCTGACCCGCTTGCCGCTGTCGTCGGCCTCGATGCCCGCCAGGGTGCGGGCGATCTCGGCAATCATTAGCCGCTGGCCGTAGCGCGGCGTCAGCTCGAGCCCCTCGAGCACGCGGCGATAGGCGGTCTGGATATCGCCCTTCAGGGCCTCGTCGAGCATGGCCTCACTCTCTAGAGAACTTGAGGGGAATGGCTTGAGCGTATCGTCCCCCGCCCATCGCAGGGGAGCCGGGGACAGGTTGGAGAGGAGGTCTTTTGCCATGGATGGCAAAAGTAGCGCCCATGGAAGGGTTCACAGCGCCTCCTCGTAAACCTGTCGACGGCTCCGAAGCCACCACCGCCAGGCATTCCCTGTACAGCAGTTGTTGGGCGTTACAGCAACCCTTCGGGGGGGTGCTCACAGGGTAGCTTGTCGTTGATATAGCGCTCGATCTCGGGCAATGAGAAGGCGTCTTCTTCGCCGACGAAGCTGATCGACACACCCTTGGCACCGGCGCGACCGGTGCGGCCGATACGGTGCACGTAGTCTTCCGGGTCCTCCGGCAGGGTGTAGTTGATCACGTGGCTGACGTCATCGATATGGATGCCGCGCCCTGCCACGTCGGTGGCCACCAGCACCTGCACCTCGCCCTCGCGGAACTGCTCGAGGGTCTTGATGCGCTGCACCTGGGGCACATCGCCGGAGAGCATCGCCACATTGATATCCGCCTTGCGGAGCAGCTCGTCAAGCTTGCGCACCAGGTCGCGGCGATTGCCGAACACCATCACCCGCTCGAAGCTCTCCTGCTTGAGCAGGTTGATCAGCAGACGCTGCTTGTCGTCGTCGCCGACCATATAAACGCGCTGGTCGATGTCGGCGGCGTTCTCCACCGTGACTTCGATCTCGACGTGGGCCGGATTCTCGGTCCACTGGCTGGCCAGGTTGAGGATGTCCTCGGTGAAGGTCGCCGAGAACAGGAAGGTCTGGCGCTCCTCCTTCTTGGGCGTATGCCGAATGATGCGCTTGACGTCGGGGATGAAGCCCATCGACAGCATGCGATCCGCTTCGTCGAGCACCAGCACCTCGACCTGGGTCAGGTCGACGTCGCGCTTCTCGTGAAAATCGAGCAGCCGCCCCGGTGTCGCCACCAGGATATCCAGGTTTTTGCCCAGGCTGTCGCGTTGCTTCTGGTAGTCCATGCCGCCGACCACGCTTGCCACGTTGAGCTGGGTGAAGCGCGCCAGCGCCTTGGCATCCTTCTCGATCTGCAGCGCCAGCTCGCGCGTCGGCGCGATGATCAATGCGCGCGGTGCGCCGGGCTTCTGGGCGTTGGGCGCCTCCTCCTCGAGGAAGTAGGCCAGCATCGACATCAGAAACGCCGCGGTCTTGCCGGTACCGGTCTGGGCCTTGCCGACGATGTCGCCGCCGAGCAGGGTCTGGGCCAGCGCCTCGGCCTGGATCGGCGTGCAGTACTCGAAGCCCTGGGCATGGATCGCACGCATCAACGGCAGCGGCAGATCGAAGTCGTGGAAGCGCCACTTGCCCGCCACCGGCGGGACCTGGAACTGACGCAGATCCCAGTTGGATTGCGACTTGCGCGGCTTGCGGCGACGACGCTTGGGCTTGCGGTTCTGGGCCGGTGCGGTGGTCTTTTCCGACTCGCTCATAGGCTGTGATTCTGTCCGTAATATGAGTGGATGTAATGCCAGTCCAAACCTGCCTGGACGTTTTCAGGCGGCCTATTGTAGCAGCCATTGACGACGAGGGCGCCCCCGGCTGTGTGGTACCCGTCGCGCCTGTTAGAATGGCACTACACGCAACAGGAGGTCAGGCGTCATGACACGCAGGAAGAAGACCCGTTCGCTGGCCGACAAGGTGACGCTGCGCACCGGCAAGCGCAAGGATTTCAAGAAATGGCGTCACGAGAATCCCGACCAGGTCACCTCGTCGCGCCGTTTCACCGAGAAGAAGCGCCAGCAGCGCAAACTGCAGGCGGTTCGCAAGCTGGCGCGCCAGCAGCAGGCACCGAGCATCCAGGTGCATCCCGAGCGCGCCCCGGAGAGCGACGACTGATGCGCCTGGTCTCGTTCAATATCAACGGCATTCGTGCCCGGCTGCATCAGCTCGAAGCGCTGATCGAGGCGCACCGCCCGGCGCTGATCGGCCTGCAGGAAACCAAGGTACAGGATAGCGAGTTTCCCCGTGAGGCGGTGGAGGCGCTGGGCTACCGGGTCTATTTTCACGGCCAGAAGGGCCACTACGGCGTGGCCATGCTGTGCCGCGACGAGCCCGAGGCGGTGCATTACGGTTTTCCCGATGATGGCGAGGACGCCCAGCGGCGCATGATCGGCGTGCGTCTGGCCATCGCAGACGGTGAGCCGCTGACGGTATGGAACGGCTACTTTCCCCAGGGCGAGAACGTCGAGCACCCCACCAAGTTCCCGCACAAGCAGCGCTTCTATGCCCAGCTGTCGCGGCTGCTGGAGGAGGATTGCCACCCCCAGCAGCGCCTGGCGGTAATGGGCGACTTCAATATCTCGCCGCAGGATATCGACATCGGCATCGGCGAGGACAACCGCAGGCGCTGGCTGCGTGAGGGCAAGACCAGTTTTCAGCCCATCGAGCGCGAGTGGCTGGGGCGGGTCAAAGGCTGGGGCCTGAGCGACAGCTACCGGCTGCGCTACCCCGAGGTCGATGACCGTTTCAGCTGGTTCGACTACCGCTCGCGGGGCTTCGAACGCGAGCCCAAGCGCGGCCTGCGTATCGACCATATCCTGGTCACTGCGCCGCTGGCCGAACGCGTGGCCGACGCCGGTATCGACTACGACCTGCGCGGCATGCAGAAACCCTCGGATCACGCTCCGGTGTGGACCGAGCTATCGCTCTGAGAGCCGTGTCTGGGGCAGCGACCGATCCAGGCCGCTGAGCCACGCCTCGGCCTGTTCGGCGCCCAGCGAGGCGGCTCGCTGCCAGGCCGTCCTGGCAGCCTCCTCGCGCCCCCACGCATAGGCCAGCTGCCCCAGCCGAAGCCAGTCGTCGGCAGCACCGCTGTGTTCGGCCAGCGCCTGCCACGCCGCCAGTGCCGCCTGGCGGTCTCGCGCTGCCTGCCAGGCCTGGGCCAACAGGCGTCGGTGCGCCAGGCTGTCTGCCACCTCGCCCGCCTCGAGGGCAGCCTGCAGCTGCTCGGCGCCGCGCGCGGGCGTGCCCGCCGCCATATGCAGGCGCACCAGGGTCGACAGATCCTCATCCGCGGAGAACACCCCCAGTCGCCAGGCGGTGTCCCAGAATACGGCTGCCTGCTGATCGAGTCCGGCCTGCTGCGCCAGCGCCGCGGCGCGGCGCCACTCCTGGTCGGGCGAGTCGACGTCCAGCTCACCGCCCAGCAGCGCCAACGCCTGATCCCCGGCGCCGCTGTGCTGATAGATCGCCACGCCCAGGCGACGCTGGTTGGGCGACAGCGAGGCCGTCTCCGCGGTCGCCCGGGACAGCCACTCGCGGGCCTCGTCCCAGCGCTCGAGCCCCGCCAGGGTCCTGGCCATGCGCCAGTAGTCGTCGCTCTCTCCCGCATGACGCGCCAGCCAGTCGGCCAGCAGCTCGGCGCCCGGCTCGTGCTGGCCGGCCGACAGCCGCAGGCCGGCCTCCTGGTACTGCCAACGATCGCGCTGGCTCGATGACGCCTCGCCGCTGCTTCTGGCCTGCTCGAGATAGTCGGCGGCCTCTGCAAAGCGCTCCAGCCTGGCGGCGGCGTGTGCAGCCAGTTGGAGATACAGCGCACTCGCCCAGCGGTCCGCGGCATTGCCGCCCGCCAGCCGCCGCGACTGGGACTCGGCGCGCTGCAGCACCTCACCGGCCGCCCCCACCTGAAGCTGCTGCTGCAGGCGCTCGAGATCGCCAATGAACTCCCCCGGCAGCGGCGGCTCGGCCAGCGCCGTCAGCGGCGTGGCGACCAGCCAGACCCAGACGAGACCCGCCAAGTGATGTTTAAGGCGCATCGCTCACCTCAACTGAAATTCGAGACGTTGCTGGGCCCGCCGCAGCCCCCCGGCCGGCTCGAACTGCCAGCGCTGCACCGCCTCTATCGCAGCGCGGTCGAAGACGTTGCGCGGCTGCGCGCTGGTGACCTGGACGGAGGAGGGATCCACGCTGCCATCCGGGCGGATCACGAAGCGCAGCTCGACGAAGCCCTCCAACCCTCGCCGCTGTGCCCGCGCAGGGTATTCAGGCGGCACCCGGCTGGTCGGCGACAGCTGGCCGACGTCCACCGGCGTCTGACTGTCCGCCTGGACATCGCTCTGGCGGGTCGCGGCTGAGTCGGGGGCCACCTCGGTCGACTCGGCGACGGGAGACGGCTCGGGCTGAGCTTCCGGCTCGGGCTGCGGCTGTGCTTCCGGCTCGGGCTCGGGTGGAGGCGGCTCGGGCGTTACCTCGCTCATCTCCGGCAGCGTCTCATCCAACTCGAGCGGCACGTCGTCCTCCGGCAGCGGCTCTGGATCCGGCAGCGCGATGGGGCTCTCCAGAGGCGCCAGCTCGGGGGCCGGTGGCGGTACCGCGGCAGGCGGCGGCGGAGGTGGCGCCTGCGCCGCTGGCTCGGCCGCCTCCTCCTGGGCCACCTCGGGGGCCTCCACCATGGTCATGGCCAGCGTAGTGTCGAGCATTTCGACCTCGGCCTCGGGGGGAGCCACCAGGAGCGCCAGCAGCCAGAACAGCGCCAATGCCAGCGCGATGCCGCCAAGCGCCGATACAGGCACTCGCGTCATGACCCGCTCCGGCTGGCCGCCACCGCCACCTGCTCGACACCGGCAGTGCGGATACTGTCCATGACTTCAATCAGGATACCGGTGGCCGCTTGCCGATCCGCCTGGATCACCACGCTGCCATCATCGCTGACCAGGTCGGCCACTGCGTCGCCGACGCGATGCAGATCGATGGCCTGGCCATCCACCCACACTGCCCCCTCCGCGGTGATGGCGACCATCACCTGCGCCTCCGGCTGGGGCGTTGCCGAACTCGACTCCGGGCGCTCGATCTCCACGCCGCTCTCGCGAATGAAACTGGTGGTCACGATGAAGAAGATCAGCATGATGAAGACCACATCGAGCATCGGCGTCAGGTTGACTTCACTGGCCTCGCCGCTGTCGGCCGTCATTCGGCGCCTACGCATGGGATTCCTCCACGGCCCGCGCCAAGCGATCATGCAGCCGCTGGTCCTCGCGCCGGATAATGTGTTCCAAACGACTGGTGAAAAGCAGCCCGACCACCGCCACCGCCATGCCGGTCAAGGTCGGCAACGTGGCGCGCGCCACGCCGTCCGCCATCGAGCGTGCCTGGCCGCTGCCGCTGAGGGCCAGGCTATCGAATACCGCGATCATGCCAGTCACGGTGCCCAGCAGCCCCAGCAGAGGGCACAGGGCGACCAGCAGCTTGAGCCAAGGCAGCGGACGGCGTAGCCGTGCGATCAACTCGCGCGTCCAGGTCTCACGTAGCGTGCGGGCGCTCCAGCTAAGATGGTCGCTGCGCTGCGTCCAGCGCTCGATCAGCTGCCGACGATGGTGGCGGTAGGTCACGCGAAAGTACCACCAGCGCTCCAGCGACAAGGTGAACAGCAGCATGGCCACGACGGCGATGACCACCAGCACCTCACCGCCCGACTCGACCAGTCGCTCCAGCGGCTCAAGCCAACGCGGAATCATGCGACCTGTGCTCCTGGGATGTCGGTGCAGCATTCAACGAGCCCGCTTCGAGGTATCGGGCCAGCGCCGCACTGGCCTGGCCTTCGACGACACCGGTCAGGTGTCGGCTGCGGCCGGCCAGGGCGGTGTGCATGAACAGCAGCGGCACGGCGGTCACCAGGCCCAGCACGGTGGTCACCAGCGCCTGGCTGATGCCACCGGCCATCAACTGCGGATCGCCGGTACCGTAGACGGTGATCGCCTGGAAGGTCACGATCATGCCGGTCACCGTGCCCAGCAAGCCCAGCAGCGGTGCGATGGCCGCCAGCAGCTTGACCAGAGGCTGGCCGCGCTCGAGTCTCGGCAGCTCGGCCAGCACCGCTTCGTCGAGCCGCGCTTCCAGCGCCTCGGGCACCTGGTTGGCCTGCAGCTCACGAAAGCGCTGCAGCACCCTGCCCAGCGGGTTGTCACTACGCAGCTCCGCGAGCTGGGCAAGCTGACGGCGCATGGTCAGGGTGACGCGCAGCAGGTAGCCGTACTGCAGCAAGCCCACCAGCAAGCCGAAGGCTCCCAGGGCGACCACCACGTAGCCCACCACACCGCCCTGATGGAAGCGTTCCATCAGCGTGGGGCGCTGGGCCAGTGCCGCGATCACCTCGCCATGGGTCGGATCCAGCGCGACGTCACGCCGCTCGCCGGCATGAAATTCGGCCAGCCCCCTGGCCACCGAGCGCGGCGTGCGCTCGACCACCGCCAGACCGGCATCCCCCACGCCGCGGCGCAGCAGCGCATCATCGGTAAAGGCCGCAAAGTCGCCCAGACGCACCACACTGTGCGGTACTATCTCGCCGTCCGCACCGGCCACCGGCGCCTCGAACTGCACCACACGCCCGGTCTCTTGCGTCAGCCCCAGCAGCCGGTCGGCGAAGGCTTCCAGGTGCCCCAGTTCGAGCACGGCGGCATCCTCCAGCCGCTCCGGCAACCGCCCCTCACCGAGGGCCACCCAGCTGTCGCTGAGAGCGTCGCGCAATTCGCCGGTATGACGCGACACCAGGTCGAGGATCGCGGCCAGATCACTGCCCTGCTCCTGCTGCCGCGCCTCGAGCTCGGCACGCTGCTGGGCCTGGATTTCGCGCTGTTCGCTCAGCGCCGCATGGCGTTCCTGGGCCGCGCGATGCGCCTCACGACTCTGCTCCAGCGCCGCCTCGAGGGCTTGGCGATCATCGAGCAGTTCACTCAGGCGCGCCCGATCACGCGCCTCGGCCGCCTCGCGTTCGGCACGTAGACTGCTCAGCGTCTCGGGATCGCCCTGCGCCAGTGCACTCAGGCTGAACAGCACGCTCAGCATCACCAACGCCATCAACCTAAGCGTGCTCATGCGCCACCCTCCCTGGACAGTGGGCCGTTGTCGCGCTCGAGGGGCTGGGAGACCGGCAGTTGCAAGAGCTCGGGGGCACGCTGATCGCGTGCCATGCGTAAGCCCTTGCGCACCTCGCGGCGCTGCTGGTCATCAAGCGGCGCCCAGCCGCCCTCCTCAGCCAGCCACGCCCCGCCCTCGCGGCCGTCCGGCGTGAGATAGTAGAGGCCAACACGGCCGAGACGCAGATAGTCGACTTCGCGCCGCGTCGGCCGCGCGTCATCCGCCGCCAGGACCAGATGGTCGCGCCAGGCATCCATTTCCATCCCGTAGGCGAGCTCACGGCGCCAGACATTCAGGATTCGCTCCATGCGTTCGGCATCATCGAGCTCGGGGTCGCCGAGCGCCCCCTCCAGGCTGGCCACCCGGGCGCGCCGCTGTGACTGCATGAACGGCAGGTCATCCTCGACCCAGGCATCCAGCCTCGCCACCAGGCTCGCCTGCAGGGAAGGCAGGGCCTGGCGCGTCGCATCCAGAGTATCCAGCGCCGCTTCACGACGCCGCAGCTGCTCCGCCTGCTCGACCAGATGAGGAACGAGGCGCGCATTCTCCTGCTCGAGCCGCCGCGTCTCGCTCTCGCGCTCTCGCAGCTCGGCAAGCATCGCACGACTCTCGTCGTCCGCGGCGTCGATCTGGGCCTGGAGTTCAGCCTGCTGGCGCTGAGCGTCTCCCGCCTCCGTCGTCAGCGAGGCAGCGTTGGCCGTTGCGGCCAACAGCAGGGCGCATAGCGCAGCGCCTGGGCGAAGATAATCTAAGCCTTTACCACGCACCGTTCTCTCCCGTCCTGATAGAAGGTATCGCCAAGCAGGATACCATCCCGAGCGCGAATAACAATGACTTTCATTATCAAAGAGATGCCTGGCCGCGGGACGCCCCCAGGGGCAGGCGGCGCAGGTTGGTCAACAGCGGGGTGCCGGTGACGGGGTCGTGCAGCAGGGTGCAGTCGATGTCATATAGCTCGGCGACCAACTCGCGGGTCACCACGTCACGCGGCTCGCCCTGGGCGATGATGCGCCCCTCGCGCATCGCCACCAGGTGGTCGGCATAGCGACAGGCGCTAGCCAGATCGTGCAGCACCATCGCCGCCGTGCGCCCCTCGCCGGCCAGTCGCCGCACCAGTTCAAAGACCTCCAGCTGATGGCCTAGATCGAGCGCCGAGGTCGGCTCATCGAGCAGCAGCAGTGGGGTCTGCTGGGCGATGGTCATGGCGATCCAGGCGCGCTGCCGCTGCCCGCCGGAAAGCGCCTCCAGCGGACGCTCGGCCAACGCCAGCAGGTCGGCGGCCGCCAGCGCCGCCTCGACGGCCAGCTGATCCTGCTGCGACCACTGCCGCAAGAAGCCCTGGTGGGGCTGGCGGCCGAAGCGGATCAGATCGCGCACCGTCAGCCCCTCGGGGGCTATCGCCTGCTGCGGCAGCAGTGCCAGGCGACGCGCCAGTTCGCGGGCCGGCAGCCGCTGGATATCCTTGCCGTCGAGCAACACACAGCCGCCGCGCGGGGCGTGAAGCCGCGCCAGCCCTGCCAACAGGGTCGACTTGCCGCAGCCGTTGGGGCCGACGATGGCGGTCACCTGCCCCGGCGGCAGACATAGGTCCAACCCCTCGATCACCCGCCGCTGGCCGTGGGCCAGGTCGAGCCGGCGCGCTTCCAGCGAGCTGCTCTCAGCCGCGTCTCTCATGCCAGACTCCCGTGAGGCCTCAACAATATCCACAGCAACCAGGGGCCGCCAACGACGGCGGTGACGATCCCCACCGGCAGCTCGATGGGTGCCAGCAGCACCCGGCCAAGCAGGTCGGCCAGCACCATTACCAGCGCCCCGGCCAGCGCCGAGGCGACGATCGGCACGCCGCGTGAGCAGGAGAGCGAGCGGGCGATCTCCGGGCCGATCAGCCCCACCATGCCCACCGGCCCGGCCACCGCCACCGCCAGCCCGGTGAGCAGCACCGACACCGCCAGCACCTGCCAGCGGCGGCGCCCCACCCGGGAGCCCAGCCCCTGGGCGACGGCGTCGCTGAAGCGCATCAGCGACAGCGCTCGGGATAGCTGCAGCGCCATCGCCAGCCCCACCGCCAACCCCGCGCCGAGCACCAGCAGCGCCCCAGCAGGCCGCGCGTTGAGCGTACCCACCGTCCACGGGTAGGCCGCATTGGCGGTATCCATATCGACCCGCGCCAGCAGCAGCTGGGTGACGGCGCCGAATACCGCCCCTACTCCGATGCCGGCGACGATAAAGCGATAGCCGCGGCTGCCACCGCCGGCGGTCAGGCCGAAGGTGATCGCCGCCGCGGTTGCCGCCCCCGCCAGCGCCATCGCCGGCGGCGCCAGCGATACGCCGAGGCCCACCACCGAGGCCACCGCAAATGCCGTGGCGCCATTGTCGATCCCGATGATGCCCGGCGTGGCCAGGCGATTGCGGGCCAGGGTCTGCATCAGACAGCCGGCCACCGCGAACGCCGCCCCGGTCAGGCAGGCGGCCACCAGACGCGGCAGGCGCAGTTCGATCACCATGAAGCGAGCCACGGGGTCACCGCCGCCCACCAGTACCGCGGCCAGCGACCGCGGCGCCAGGTGCACGCTGCCCAGTGCCAGATAGACACTGCTGACCACGAGCAGCGCCAGCAGCAGGCCGGCATTGGCCAGCGCGCTGCGCCGAGTGATCAGCAGGCTCGCCTCGCCGCCGCCCGGCCGCTGCCAGGCCAGCCGCCAGCAGCCGCTGGGCGGCGGCAGTGCAGGCGCGCGCTTAGCGGCAGCGGCGTCACGCGCCAGAGGAAATAACGACATCATGTCTCCGCGAGTAGCCATCACGATTAAAGGGTCGGCATACGCCTGGCACGCACCACCGCCACCAGCACCGGGGCACCGCATAGCGCGGTGAGCACGCCCAGCGGCATCTCCGACGGCGCCACCAGCAGCCGCGAGAGAATGTCCGCCGAGATCACCATCAGCGGCCCCAGCGGCAGGCATAGCCACAGCACGCGGCGGATGTCGGGCCCGGCCAGGGCCCGCGCCGCAAACGGCACCACCAGTCCGACGAAGGCGACCGGTCCGGCGATCGCCGTCGCCGCACCGACCAGCAGGGCCACGGCGACGATCACCAGTAGCCGCACCCGGCCCGGGCGATGGCCAAGCCCCGCGGCCACCCGCTCGCCCAGCGACAGCGCCGCCAGCGGCCGGGCAATGCTCACGACGATGGCCGCGGCCAGGGCAAGGCCGGGCAGCACCGCCAGTAGATCATCGGCACGCCGCCCCGAGAGGCTGCCGATCACCCAGAAGCGAATCTCGTCGGCGGCGCGCTGATCGAACAGCAGCAGCAAGGCAGTCAGTGACCCCAGCAGGCCGGAGAATGCCGCCCCGGCCAGCACCAGGCGTACCGGGTCGCTGCCCACGCCGCGCAGCCGAGTTACGCTGAGCACGCACAGGCAGCCGGCCAGGGCGCCGAGCTGCGCGGCCGACACGCGCAGCGTGGTGGCACTGGCCCCCAGCAGCAGCGCCACCGCCACGGCAAAGGCGCTACCTGCACTGACGCCCAGCAGGCCGGGCTCGGCCAGCGGGTTGCGCGTGACCGCCTGCAGCAGTGCCCCGGCAACGCCCAGCGCCAGCCCCACGGCGACACCGACCAGGGTGCGCGGCAGGCGCAGCGAACCGACCACGAAACGCGCCTCCGGATCGCCGCCACCCGCCAGTACCGCCAGCGCCCTGCTGGGTCCGACCTCCCCCGCCCCGAGCAGCACGCTGAGCAGTGCCACGCCCATCAACAGCAGCGCCAGCGTCATCCAGGTGGCGGCCAGGCGGGGGCCAGGCCTCGCAAGCAGGGCCTGGCTCACGGCAGCAGCACGCGCTCGAGGTCATCGAGGATCGCCTGGGCAGCCAATGGCCCCTGGGCGCTGCTCCACAGCTGGCCGTCGACGCTTACCACGCGATCGCGCTGCACCACCGCGAGTCGCTCGAAGGCGGGCGACTGGCGGGCACTGGCCAGCGCCTCCTCGCCGTCTGCGTTGAGCGTCGCCAGGAACAGCCAGTCGTCATCGATGCGCGACAGGTTCTCGAGGCTCAACGGATCGCTATGTCCGGCCTGCTCCGGCACCAGGCCGCCGTCGTGTACCTCGAGACCGGCAGCCGCCAGCACCCCGGTGCTGAACAGCTGCGACGACATCACCAACGGCCCCTGCGGCATCCAGCGAACCAGGGTCGCACCGCTGTCGATCCCGCGCTCCTCGATAGCCTGCGCCATCTCAGCGGCGCGCCCCTCGACGTCGACGATGGCCGCCTCGATCTGCTCCGCGCGGCCGAGTGCCTGAGCGTAGAGCCGCGCATCGTCTTTCCACGCCTCGCGGCTGAACCCTTGGCCCGGCGGCACCACGGTCGGTGCAATCCGCGACAGCAGCGCATACTGCTCATCGCTGAGCTGGGGCGGGGCCAGAATCAGGTCAGGCCGCTGCTGCAGCACCGCCTCGATATTGATCTCGCGCACCACGCCAACGATGGCGATGTCGTCCAGATAGTTGTCGAGGTAGCGCGCCACGCCGTCGCCGCCGCGGGTGGTCACCGCACCCAGCGGCGTCACGCCAGCCGCCAGCGCGGTATCCAGGGCGCCCTCGTGAAGGGTCACCACACGCTGCGGGTCGCTAGCCACCTCGACCGGCCCATGGGCGGTCTCCACGCTGTGCGCATGCGCGAGCGTCGTCAGCAGCGTCGTCATCAGGACCAGCAGTGGGCGGCGTGGCAGCAACGTGAAAGGCATCCAGTTTCTCCTGCATCAGCAACGAAGGGCGTCGAGGCAGATGATAATAATGATTCTCATAAGCCACCGCATCATCATTGCATGAAACGCTGCGTTGCTCATCGTGCAACGCGATTAAGATGCCAATGGCAAATGGAATCATTTCTATATGAGTACGCCTCCATGGCATACTGGCACTGCCCCGACAGACCGAGAAACCTTCTGGATGCGCGTGATATGCATGATCTCGACGAACTGACCGCCTTCGATGCGGTCATGCAATCCGGCAACCTGACCCGCAGCGCCACTCGCCTGGGCCTGTCCAAGTCGACGCTGAGCCGACGCATCAGCCAGCTCGAGGCGCGTCTCGGCTACCCGCTGCTGCGCCGTCAATCCAATCGCCTGCTGCCCACCGAGGCCGGCGAGCTGTTTCACGGCTACTGCCAGCGCATGCTGGAGCTGGCGCAGCAGAGCCAGGCGGCTCTCGAAGCGCTGCACCACGACATCGGCGGCGAGCTGGTCATCGATGTGCACGCCGCCCTGACGCGCCCGTGGATGACCCAGGTACTCCACGACTTCATGTCCCGTCATCGACGTATCGATGTCACCCTGAGAACCCACGAACGCTTCCATGCCAGCGCCGAAAGCAGCGCCATCCATGTCACCCTCGGGCCCGTCATGGAGGAGAGCCTGCGCTGCGAACAGCTGACGCTGCTGCGGCGGGGCATCTATGCCCACCCGGATTACCTGGCACGTCACGGACGCCCGCAGCAGCCCGATGACCTGCTGTCGCACCACTGGATAGACCTGCTCGGCGAGGCCGAGGGCGGCCTGCCGATGAGTCACCACGACGGTGCGCACTACCTGTTCCAGCCGCCCCGCTCGCGGCTGCGACTCGACCAGCCCATGCTGCAGGCCGACGCCATCGCCAGAGGCCAGGGACTCGGCATCATGCCGTGCTGGCTCGCCGAGCGCCGTGAACGTGCCCACCCCGGCGAACTCGAGGCCTGCCTGTCGGAGTGGCGTCTGCCGACGCTGCCGGTCAACCTGCTCTACGCCCACGGCCACCAGGCCGGCAAGGTCAGCGCCATGCTCGACTTCCTGCGCCGCCATCTGCCCGCGGAGTGGGACGCATCACCCAGGCCGATGAGCGTTGCATCCTGAGCAACGCAACGTTCCCTCACACCCCCTCCCCTGACGCCAGGCGTTGTGGTTAGAATTCACCCGCACTTGATAATCAATAGCATTCAATAAACAGCATCATTCGAAGGTGAACTCATGATCCATGCGTCTCGACGCACCCTGGCCGTTGCCATCGCCGCGGCCGGCGCTTCCCTGACCGCCGTTGCCGACGAGTCCCCGCGCCTCGACAGCATCGTGGTCACCGCCGCAGGCTTCGAGCAGGCACTGACCGATGCGCCAGCGAGCATCTCGGTGGTGACCCGCGAGGAGCTCGAGCGCAAGCGCTTCTCCAACGTTGCCGACGCCATCGCCGACGTGCCCGGCGTCGACGTGCGTAGCGGCACCGGCAAGACCGGCGGGCTCAACATCGGCATCCGCGGCATGCCCAGCGCCTATACCCTGATCCTGATCGACGGCCGGCGCCAGAACGACGCCGGCGACGTTACCCCCAATGGCTTCGGCGAGACCTCGACCAGCTTCATGCCACCGCTGTCGAGCATCGAGCGCATCGAGGTCATCCGTGGGCCGATGTCGACGCTCTACGGTTCCGACGCCATGGGCGGGGTGATCAATATCATTACCCGACCGGTCAGCGACACCTGGACCGGCAACCTGTCGATCGACAGCACCTTCCAGCAGGACCGCGATGCCGGCAACTCCCAGACGCTCAACCTCTACACCTCGGGCCCGCTGATCGAGGACGTCCTGAGCCTGCAGCTGCGCGGCCGGCTGTTCGACCGCGACAGCTCGGAGCGCCTGATCGAGGACGGCAGTGGACGCGACCCGCGCCCCAGCGAAGGGCGCATCCACTCGCTGGGCGGCCGCCTGACCCTGACGCCGGCAGACAGCCATGCGCTATGGCTCGACCTGGAGCGCTCGCGGCAGGTCTACGACAACAGCGACAGTCGACTGGGTACCCGCGACGGCACCGACCGCAGCGGCAACCCGGATCCCGGCACGGCGTCGGGCTATCGTGACGAATTGCGCTTCCAGCGCGACCAGGTCGCGGTTGGCCATCGCGGACGCTTCGCGGCCGGCACCCTGGAGTCGAGCCTCACGCGCAGCACCACTGAAACCCTGGGCCGCACCATCCCCGGGGATGAAACCGGCCAAGCTTACGTGGGCTTTCCCACTATCGTGGTAGGTGAAGATCGCGACCTGGAAACCACCTCGACCATCCTCGACAGCAAGTTCGTGGCGCCACTGGGTGATCACATGCTGACACTCGGCGGCCAGTGGCACGACGCCGAGCTCACCGATGGCCTGGCATCCGACGACTTCGATCAGACCAGTTGGGCACTGTTCGTCGAAGATGAGTGGTGGCTGCGTAACGATCTGGCGTTGACACTCGGCGGGCGCTACGAGCGCCATGACGCTTTCGGAGGCAATGTCAGCCCGCGCGGCTATCTGGTGTGGAACACCACGGATCACTGGACCCTCAAGGGCGGCATCAGCCGCGGGTATCGCACCCCGTCGCTGAACGACCTGCATCCGGGCATCAACGGGGTAACCGGCCAGGGAGATACCCTGACCATCGGCTCCCCGGACCTGCAGCCGGAGAAGAGCACCAACTACGAGATCGGTGCCGCGTATGACAACCTCAACGGTTTCTCGGCCAATGCCACGCTGTTCTACAACGAGTTCGACGACAAGATCGCGAGTACCGAGCCGACCTTCATCAGCGGCCGGCCCGGCGTTCCGGACGGCGAATACTCCCAGCAGGTCAATATCGACGAGGCACGCACCCAGGGCCTGGAGCTTTCGACCCGCTATCGGTTCGCCCCCGCCTGGTCGCTGAGCGGCGGCTACACCTATACCGATACCGAGATCACCTCCGGCGAGAGCCAGGGCCTGGTGCTCAGCAACACGCCCAAGCACAAGCTCACTGCGAGCCTCACCTGGGACGTCAACGAGCGCTTGAGCACCACCCTGGAGGGCGAGTACTACGCCTCCCGCGAACGCTTCCCCGGCGGCCTCCCCACGTCGGGGCAGAACCTGTCGCTCTATGAGCAGGTGGGCAACAAGCTGGATGGCTATGAGCTATTCAACCTGCGCGCCTCCTACCAGGTCTCCGACAGTGTGCGCCTGACCGGCACCGTCTATAACCTGCTCGACAAGGACTTCGGCAAGGCCGATGCCTACCAGCATGAAGGCGAGACCTACCACGCCTACCGCTTCACCCAGACCGGCCGCGCCACCGACGGCATCTACCTCGACGGTCGCAGCCTATGGCTTTCAGCCAGCTACGAGTTCTGACCCCGCGCCTGACTGGCGTTTCGCATCGTTATTTGCCCCGCCAGCGTGGCGGGGCTTTTTTCATGCCGACGATCCTGGATAGGCCTGAGACGACAGCGCCCCGCACTAGGCGGGGCGCTGTGGCACGACCTGGAAGGGCGCGGTATTACAGCTTGCTTTCCAGCTCCGGCAGTACCTCGAACAGATCACCGACCAATCCATAATCCGCCACTTGGAAGATCGGCGCCTCCTCGTCC